>NZ_JBMDKU010000003.1:0-462493 GCF_057809855.1 Phenylobacterium sp. FG114
CGCCCCGCCGCCCGCCGCCGCGCCTGCGCCGCAACCCGCGCCTCCGCCGCCGATGCCGGCGCCGGCTCCCTATGTGCAGCAGTCGGTCGGCCCGCCCATCGATCCGGAGCAGGCCCACTGGCGCGCGCCCACGGTCGTGGTGGATTTCGGCGCGGGGGCGCCGGTCGCGGCCGACGCCACCATCCAGCTCGCCCAGGCGGCGCCGGGCGCCGTGCCGGCCGGCGCGACGCCGTCGAACGATGTCCGCCAGTCCGCCGACGAGCGCTTTGCCGCCGGCATCACGCGCGGCCTGGGCGACACCGCCCGCGCCACCCAGATGCGCGACCTGGGCCGCGTGATCCCGCAGGGCTCGGTCATCCCCGCCGTCCTGGAGACCGCGATCGATTCCGACCTCCCCGGGTCGGTCCGCGCCGTCGTGAGCCGCGACGTCCGCAGCTTCGACGGCAGCCGGGTGCTGGTGCCCCGTGGTTCGCGACTGGTCGGCCAGTACAAGAGCGCCGCCGCCGTCGGCCAGACGCGCGCCTTCGTGGTGTGGTCGCGGATCATCACGCCCACCGGGATCACGATCGACGTGGGCTCGCCCGCGACCGACCGCCTGGGCCGTGGTGGTCTGGACGGCGAGGTGGACACCCACTTCTTCCGCCGGTTCGGCTCCTCGATCCTGCTGTCGGTGGTGAGCGCGGGAGCCCAGGCGCTCGCCAACAGCGCCAACAGCGGAGACAACACGACGCTGGTGATCGGGTCGCCGACCCAGGCGAACAATGTGGCCTCCATCGCGCTGCAGAAGCAGATCGAGATGCCCGACACGATCCGGGTGGCGCAGGGCGCGCCGGTCCAGGTGTCGGTGGCCCGCGACCTCGACTTCTCCGGCGTGGTGCGATGAAGGAGAACGTCTACCTCTCGGCCTATCTGGCGCCGCTGGCGCCCTGGCTCTCGCGTCCCGACGTCACCGACGTCCTGATCAACCGGCCGGGCGAGGTGTGGATCGAGACGGCGGGCGGAGCCATGTGCCGCGAGCCGGCGGACCAGCTCAACGAGATGGCTCTCCAGCGCCTGGCCCGCCAGATCGCCGCCACGAGCCACCAGGGCGTCAACCGCGAGCAGCCGCTGCTCTCGGCCACCCTCCCCGATGGGGCGCGGGTTCAGGTGGTGGCGCCGCCCGCGACGCGCGCGGGGCTGGCCATGGCGGTGCGCAAGCACCTGATCTCGGACCTCAGCGTCACGGACATGGCGCGCGACGGCCTGTTCGACGCGGCGCACCGCAGCGACCCCGACGCGGGCCGCGAGGCCGACGCCGAGCTCGAGGCGATCCTGGACAGCGGCGACCTGGAGACCTTCCTCAAGACCGCCGTGCGCCGCCGCAAGACGATCGTGATCTCCGGCGGCACCGGCAGCGGCAAGACCACCCTGCTGAACGCCCTGGTCAAGGAGATCAACCGCGACGAACGGCTCGTGGTGATCGAGGACGCCCCGGAAGTGCGGCTGGATCACCCGAACAGCGTTGGCCTCGTCGCGGTGCGTGGCGAGCTGGGCGAGGCCAAGGTGGACGCCGACGCCCTGTTGGCTGCGTCCCTGCGCCTGCGGCCGGATCGGATACTGCTGGGCGAGCTTCGTGGCCGGGAGGCCTTCGCCTTCCTGCGGGCCGTGAACAGCGGCCACCCCGGATCCTTGACCACCATCCACGCCGACAGCCCCGCCGGCGCCCTGGACCAGATCGCCCTGCTGGCGCTGACGTCCGGCGTCGATCTCGGTTGGGAGAAGGTGCAGACCTACGTCAGCCGCGTCATCGACGTGGTGGTCCAGCTGGATCGCGTCAACGGCGTGCGCCGGGTGAGCGAGGTCTATTTCCGCGGGCGCAGCTAGGCCGCCCGGAACGTGGGGCCGCGGCCCCGGCCACGTCGATCAGACGAAGCCGAGGTTGCGCCTGTTGAACGTCCGCAGGCGCGGGAACACCGTATCCAGGTCGGAATCGCTGACGCCGAACCAGCGGCCCAGGGTGGCGCCGTATTGATCCACCGAAGTGGTCGGCACCAATGCGCCGCCAACCGCGTCCGGGTTGGAGAAGCCATTGATGTCGACGCCGAGCGTCGGATACTGGCCGTACATATCGCCGCCGCGAACCGCGCCGCCCATGACGAAATGGTGCCCGCCCCAGGCGTGATCAGACCCGTCGCTGTTCGTCGTGAAGCTGCGCGAGAAGTCCGAGGCCGTGAAGGTGGTGACCTGGCTGCGGCGATCGATGCCGCCGATGTTCGACATCACGCTGTCGAAATAGGCCATCGCGTGCGCCAGCTTCGACAGCAGCACCGGCTGGGTTTCGTTCTGCGCGCCGTGGGTGTCGAAGCCGCCGAGGCTGACCATGAACACCTGGCGACGCAGGCCCAGGCTCGAACTCGCGGCGATCATGCGCGCGACCGACTGCAATTGGGTCGCAAGCGGGTTGACCTCGCCACGCTGGGTGAACGGGTTGATGTACTCCGGCGCCGCCGGAACCCCCGCCGCGATCGGCTCTGCGAACGCACTATTGAGCGTCGTGGCGGCGGACATCGAACGGTTGATCATCGAGGCGTAGTCGGCCGCGAAGTTACTGGGAAGGCTGGTGTCGGTCACCAGGTCGCGCACGGCGCGCGGGGCGAGGCTGGCGCCGAACAGCGAGCCGCCCTGGGCGCCGCCGAACAGCACCGCTGGCTGCGCCTTCGGGCCCAGCTGATATTGCAGCACCGATTGTCCCGATAAAAATACGGCCTTGGAGGCCGTCGAGATGGCCGTGAACATGGTGTTCTGGCCGTTCATGCTCGCGAGCATATCGGCCATCCGGCCGCCCCACCCGACCTTGGCGCCTTCCTGCGCGTTCGCCTGCCACGTCGACTGCTGGTCGTTGTGGGAGAACAGGTTCGACGGGATCGTCGGAGCCTTCGCCAAGTACTGCGCCTTCGTGGTCGGCTGCAGCAGCGTTCCCACGTTCGCGACGATGGCGAGGCGGCCCTGGTCGAACAGGGTCTTCATCGGCCCAAGGTGAGGGTGCAAGGCAAAGGTGCGAGTATCGGCCTTGGTGCCGGCGGGGATCGGTTGCGCCGTGCGCGGCGTGATCGGCAGGACGCCGCCCCATGCTTCCGGCGTGCTGACGCCGGCGGTGCGCTTGGTGATGGGATCCACTTGCCCGGCGGGCGTGGCATCCGCGCCCGGAGGCAGGAGCGCGATCGGATCGTCGCCCGTCCCGCGCGCCGAGACGTAGCGACCCCAGGAATCGCTGTCGGTCGCAAGGACAGTGTTGTTGGAGTCGTTGCCGCCGTACAGGAAGACGCAGACCAGCGCCTTGTAGTCGGGGGCGCTCTGCGCCGCGGCCGAGCTCGCGGCCGCCAGCTGAAGGGCGAAGGGCGCGGCGGTCCCGAGAGCCGAGAAGGCCCCGCCCAGCTTCAGCAGGTGGCGTCTATCGACGGAACTGGTCATCGCTGAGCAATGTACTCCGGTGAAACCATGGCCATGTAGATCGCGAGCTTCACGCGGTTCAGCATGCCCTTACTGACGGTCGCGGGATCACCCGAGACGTTGATCGTTTCGATCGCATCGGACATTCGCCTACGGAGGCTGCTCGACATCCGGCCGTTCAGCAGTAGTAGATCCATGCGGTTCACCAGCGCGTTAATATCGTTCGCGATGGCGAGCTCCGTCGCATAGCTCGAGCGGACGTCCCGGAGAGGCTGGCCAGCCGGAGCCACGCCGATGCCGCCGTCGATGACGATCTGCATCGTATTCGCATAGGTCGCGACGGTGACCTCGTCGACGATCTGGAACTCGGGGGCCAGCAGGTTCTGACCGCCGATCCGGGAATTCGGCGGCGAGTATCCGGGCCGGAAGAAGTTGAACACGGACGGCGACGCCAGCGCCAGCTGGCCGATGCTGTTCAAGGTCGCGTTCGTGGCGGGGATCATCCAATCGCCGGTCTGGGACTCGGCGCCGAACGCCCTGGCCCAGTTGGCCAGCCGCACGACCGGCTCGCGCAGCTTGCCGTAGTTCACGTCGGCCAAATTCAGTTCCCGGGCTTCCGGATCGAGGAGGATCGCCTTGACGACCGCGCCGAGATTCCCGCGCACCCCACTGGCGTCGTTGAACACCGAAGCCACCCGGTCGACATAGGCCGCGCTGGGGTTGCTGGTCACCAGGCGCTGGATCAGCTGGCGCGAAATGAACGGGCCCACGTTCGGGTGATTGAATAGGGTGTCGAGCGCGATCTTCACATCCCCGGCCGGATCTGGCTTCTTGGACGCTGGGATCGTCACGCCCAGGAACGACTTGCTGCTGGTGGAGTGGAAGTCCGGATAGGCGATCATCGGCTTGGTGACATTGGCCGAAGCCGAGCTGCCGCCCCGGAAGGTGGAGTTGGTGGGCTTCTCGGAAAACCAGCTGTAGCCGGTGAAGACCTTGGCGAGCCCCTGCACGTCGTCGGTGCTGTAGGTCGGGATCGGACGCCCCGCGCCGTCGAGCTTGGGCGTCCCATCACGGTTGAGCTGCACCAGGCCGATCGACATCAGCTGCATGATCTCGCGGGCGTAGTTCTCGTCCGGATGCCGCCCCGTGGCGGGGTCTTCCTTCTGATTGGCGATCCACGTCAGGTAGACGCCCATCATCGGATGGAACGTCACGTCTTCGAGCAGATCCCGGAAGTTGCCGAAGGCGTTGGCGCCCAGCATGTCGAAATAGTTGGCCGCGCCCAGGACCTCGGTGGGGGAATCCACCAGCGAGATCACGAAAATCTCGGAAAGCGCGAGCTTGACCCTCTCCCGTAGCTGGTCGGGCGCGCTGATCGCGTGCTTCCAGTACGACCACGAGAAGTCGCTGATGTTCATCCGACCGTAGGGGTTCGCCGCACGCACCGTGATCAGCCGCTTCTCGAGATCGGCCTGGTGAGAGCCGGAAACGGGCATGGCGATCTGCTGGTCGATCCAGGCGGCGTAGCCGCTGGCGGACACGGCGGCGATGGACTCGTCCGTCGCGCCATAGGTGGCTTGCGTCAGGAAACGGGCCGCGTCGGGGGCCGACACCGGCCCACCGCCCAGGACCGTCGGCGCAGCTCCGGACAGCGTGCTCGCCCCGTACGCAGCAATAGCGATAGGGGCTACGGCGCCCACAATGGCCATATTTTTTTCCATCAGTTGGCCCCTAGTCCGTAGCCGAATTATGCATCAATTCACTTGGCCGACCAAGTACGCGACCAATGACTAAATTGGATAGGTCGAAACAAGTCGCGCGACATTCTGTCCCAAAACTAGGCTTAGCCATACTCAGGGAATAGATAGACTTTCGCGCGTTAACCTAACGTTTAATTAAAGCAACAATCTTACTATTCTGTGACCGAGATGGCCGCGCGGGCCGGCGTTTCGTTGCGAACGACTTCTAAACCTCGAAGACATATCTTTTAGACATGTCCGAACACAGGGGCGCCAACATCGAACGTCGCGCCGAGCCCCGGGTCGCCACCCAGGCGCCGGGCCGTATCATGCATGGCGACAAGCTCAGCCTCTGGGCTGACTGCGTCATCCGCGATCTCAGCGCCAGTGGCGCGAAGATCGAACTCTCGCACCTTTACAAGCTGCCGCCGCGCTTCGTCCTGCTGCATTTCAGCGAGGCCGTAGCCTACGAAGTGGTGCTGAAGTGGCGGCGCGGCGACCTGGCCGGCATGGCGTTCGAGCACCGCCATCAGCTCGAGACGACCGCCGATGCGCGGCTTGCGCCCGCGCGGGACGCGTGGCTCGCCCTGCAGACAGGCTTTTCTCGCGGCCGCTGACGCGCGGCGCGGACTACGCCTTGGTCGCGGCGGTCGCCGGCGGGCTGATGTCCCGGATGAGTTGGGCTCGATCGGTGCCGATCAACACCTTGCGCATGTCGGGCCGGATCGCCGTGATCATCTGCACCACGAACCCCTCGATGAGCGTCCAGTCCTGCTCAGGCTCCTCGCCGGGGACCGAGAACCGCGAGAGCAGGCCATCGGGAATGATGCCCTGCATGGCGATCTCGAGCCTGGCCTTGCGCTGCTCGCTGCCGTCGCGCGGGATCATTTCGCCCATGCGAGACCAGTAGATGATGCTCTCGGCCCGCCCCTCGGCGGATGCCGCCAGGCGGCGCGCGGGCACCACGGCGGTCTTGCCGATCGCGAGATCCACCGGCTCGTTGCGCGTCAGGTTATAGCCGAACGCGGGGTAGCAGACCTCGGGCCGATGGAGTTGCAGCTCGTCGCTCTGCCGGCCGCCATAAGCGAAGAGGGCCATGACCTGCGCATCCCCGGCGGCGTTCACGTACCGTCGCGTGACGAGCTCGTTGTAGAGCTTGGCCGAGAGCGTGCCCTCCCCGTTCACGGCGTAGGGATCGCCCACCTCCTCCGAGGTCCAGCCGTCGAAGGTGGCCGGGATGACGTCGGCGAGCTTGCCGTTCTTCAGCAGCGGCGCTTCGTGGCGCGGCTTCAGCACAGCGGCGGCTCCGGCGGCCGCCACGCAGGCGCCGCCGATCAGCAGGTCGCGACGGTCGATCATGCGCTTTTGCCCTTCCAGCTCGCGGGCAGGATTTTCCAGAGGAACTGATCGAGCATGAACACCAGCAACAGGTCGATGGCGAAGAGGAAGATGCCCGACACCTCGTGCAGGAAGCCTTGGGCCACCTCGTCGCCGAAGAAATAGGTCAGAAGGATCAGCGTCATGATCCGCACGATGTTGCCCAAAACGGCGATCGGGATCGACGCCATGACCAGGAGCGCCGCGTAGCGCAGGTGCGATCCTCGCAGGAGGTAGATGTAGAGCAGGCTGACCGCCACAAGGCCGACCATGGAATTCATGCCCGAGCAGGCGTCCTCAACCAGCAGCCGATAGCCCGCGACGTAGATCGTGACCCCTTCGCGGGCGACCGGCACGCCGGCGCTGGAGAGAATGCTCATCGAGGCCCAGGACACGAACTGCTTCAGCGGCGCAGTCAGTTGGTCCATCACCCAGCCGGGGGGCGGCACCAGGAAGGCGAGGTACGCCACCGGAAACCACAGATGCACGAGCGCGCGCAGGCCGATGCGCGAGTACAGCATCGACACGGCCGCGCCATAGAGACCCGCGACCTCGAGACTGATGAAATCGAAGGCCCGACCGAAGACGTAAATCGCGAGCGAGGCGACGAGGACCACCAGGGTCAGCGCCACCGAGCCGCGCCGCATCAGATCCTTGGCGCCCGTCAGCTCCTGAAACAGCAGCCAGCCGCCAACCGCCAGCACGATCGGACCGTGGGCACCCGCCTCGGTGTTCCACACCTGCTGCCCCAGCGACACGATGGTCGGCACGGCGAGAATCGCCAGCGCGATCCAAAGCAGAAGGTCGGAGGTGGGTATCGGGAACTTGCCAGCTCGAAGGCCCGGACTCGTGGCCTCAGCCATGGTCGATCATCCCCTGGTCACGGGTCCTGGCTCCACCATACAGGGGAGAGCGCATACGCTCAGACGGAAGCATTCTGGATCCCGAACTCTAAACCTGCGATCAAGGCTAGGACCAACCTGTTGACGAAATACGACAACAATCCGTTGCGGTCGTAGCCCGGTATCGAGCCTGACCAAGACCCAGCACATTCCCACACGGTCCCGACGAACGCCAGCGCCCCCTTCCGCGAATTCCGGCCGCGTGGCGAAACAGACGCGTAACGATTTCCAATTTAGATCGCGCACTTGTATAATTCACACTCTGCGCTCGTGGCGTGGGGAGAGCGCGGATGAACGCTGCACGAGAAAACCTGTTGGTCCTGGGGCTGCTGGTGGCGTTCGCCACCGCAGGCGCCGTTGTGGTGGGCGCGCTGTCCAGCGAGACACTTCGGCAGCAAGGGCTTCGGCGGCTCATGAAGCGGTGGCTGGGACGCTGATCCCACCAGGCGGAAGCGCCGACCATCGCGCGCAGGTCCAATCGCTACGACGTGAAAACACACAAGAGGGCTGTGTCTTGGGGCGTTGCTTTGTGGGCTTCTTCGGCCTGAACCGGTCCCTTCGGTGGACCGCCCCGAGCGTTCGCCGGAACATTCTGGAACCGCTGCGCGCGAACGGCTTCGATCCGGTGCTGGCCGCCCACTTCAACCAGCCCGCCGTCATCAATCATCCCAGCAGCAACGAGCAGCGCGTCCGGATCCGCCGGGATCTGAAGATGAGCCTTCCGTTCGAGCTGCAGTGGATCGAGCCGCAGCGCGACGCGAACATCGCGGAACTCACCGAGGCGGTGCTGGCCGTTCCCTTCCGGGACTACGACGATCCCACGGGCGGGACGCGTCGAAACATCCTGTACCAACTCCATAGCCTGCGGCGGCTGCGGGGGATGCTCGGCCTGCTGGAACCCGCCGGCTTCGACGTCTTCCTGATGCTGCGCCCCGACATCGAATACATCGACCCTCTGGACGTCGAGGGTGTGAAGGCGGTGGCCAATGGCGAAGCCGACGTCGTCAGCCCGTCCTGGCACCAGTGGGGCGGGATGAACGATCGCTTCGCGTTCTGCAATCTGAAGGCCGCCGAGGCGTTCATGGGACGCTGGAACCACGTAGCGGAGCATTGCCGTACGCACGGCTACATTCACCCCGAGACGCTGCTGTCCGAGGCCATGCAAGCCGCAGGCGTCCGCGTCCGCATGACCGACCAGAGGGCCCTCAGGGTCCGCGCAACCGGCGAGACCTTCGCCGAGGGCTTCCAGCTCAGCAAGGTCACGCGGGCCGCACATCGCGCCCGCCCGCTCCTGAAGGCGCTGGGCGCGGCCTGATCAGGTCGTCGCGCTGGCCTTCTTGAAGCGCGTGGTCACGAAGCTCTCCAGCAGGCGATACGAGCGCGTGATGCTCTCGCGGGTGCGTGGGAAGGCGAAGCTGAACCCGAGCGCGATCCCATAGGCCAGCACGAGCGAGAGCCCGACGAGGACAGCGGGCTGGATCTCGGCGACCCGGCGAAGGCCCAGCAGGACGCCGATGCCGACACAGGCCCAGACCACGTGAGGCAGCAGGACCGACAGGACGTCCTTCAGGGTCACGGGGCCCTTGCGGGTGACGTACCAGTGGACGATCGGGGCCTTCACGAATTCCACCAGCGAATAGGCGATCGCGACCCCGACGGCCCCGTAAGGCAGGCTGAACCAGAACGTCAGGGCGCACGTCACGCCGGTGAAGACGCCCCACAAGGCGAACTCCCGCGTCCGCGCCTGGGTGATGAACAGCCAGCCGGTGGGATTGCTGGAACACTGGACGACGGCGATCAGCCCAAGGGCGAGGAAGATCGGCACCACCCCGGCCCAGCGTTCGCCCATCAGCCACGGGATGACGATGTCGGCCGTCGCGACCAGGGCGATCACCCCGGGAGCCGTGATCAGGATCACATTGTAGAAGACGTCGATGTAGACCCGCCGGTACGCCGCAGGGTCCGCCACGAGCCGCGAGAGGGTCGGGACCATGATCCGCGACAGAGGGTTCGTGACCTGCTGCAGCGGAAACAACAGCAGTTTGTAGGCCCGGTCGTAGAGACCGAGTTCGGCCGGCCCCCACCGCCAGCCGATCAGGACGTTGTCCAGGTTACGCGAGAAGAAGTTGGCCAGGTTGAAACCGGTGATCCCGCCGCCGAAGCCGAGCATCGCGCGCAGGTCAGGATCGCGCGTCGGCAGGGATGGCCGCCAGCCTGTGACGATCCAGAGGGCCGTCGACATGAAGGCTGCGCCCACGAGCGGCCCGATCACGAGCGCCCAATACCCCGCCCCAGCGATGGCGGCGATCGACGAGGCGGCGAGCGTCAGGACGGCGTTGCCGGTGTCCAGCATGGCCATCACGCCGAAGCTCATACGGCGGTTCAGCAGCGCGCCGTGCTGGGCGGCGGCGCTCGACATGAGCAGCGTCAGCCCGAGGGCCGCCGTGATCTGGCCCACCCGGGCGTCATGATAGAAGTGGTTCACCAGCGGCTGGGCCGCGACCAGCAGGGCGACGATGCCGATGCCCACGGCGACGTTGACCCAGAACAGGCTGGACGAATTGCGCTGGCTCAGCCTTTCCCGCTGCAGCGTGGCCTGCACGAGCCCCAGGTCCGCGAACATGGTCGCGAAGGTGAGGATCGGCGCGGCCATCGCGATGAGGCCGAAATCGCCGGGCGACAGCAGCCGCGACATGACGATGACGGCAGCGAACTGCACCACCATCTTCACGATCTGGGCGGCCCAGATGTAGGCCGTTCCGGTGACAAAGCGGTGCCCCCGGCTGCCGGTCGGTGGATCGAAATCGATCAATCGGTCCACGGCGCGGCTTTGCGGAGACTCCGTCACAGAAGAACCTCAAACTGCCCAAATAGGGTCGGCCGATGTGGACGCACCCACCCCGAAGCGCATGGGGCTTAAACCATTCTCTCGGACCGGAGGAGCCAGTTGCTCCCAAAGCAGTCAATTTAGGCTTACCGTTGGGTTCCGACGGTCCGCGTCGATGACGGCGGACGTGAGCCGTCCCCATCCGCCCCACGCGTCGCACTGGGAAGCGGCCGCTCGCGGCCTACAGGTGTTCCCGCCGCCAACCTTGACTCGACCGACCACCCACGTTTCGGTTCGTCGATCTGCCGTGGAGCGAATAGGTGTCGCACTCGGTACGTGATTTGATCCGGACTTGGGCAAGGCGCTCCAGAGGTCTGGAGATCCTGAAGATTCCTAACCTCGGGACCTTCCTCGATCACCGCCGGTGCGACCTCGTCATCGATGTCGGCGCCAACGTGGGGCAGTTCGGCGAGGGCCTTCGGAAGCTGGATTACCGCGGGCGCATCCTGTCCTTCGAACCGGTCGAGGACTGCTTCCGCCACCTCTCCGTCCGCGCCGCCCGCGACGGGGCCTGGGACGTGCGCAACGTCGCCCTGGGCGCGCATCCGCACCAGACGGAGATCAACGTCTCGAGCCAACCGGTATTCAGTTCTATCCGCGAGCTGTCTGCGGTCGGAACCCAGTTCGGCGAGGCGGCGCAGGTGGTGCGCAAGCAGGTGATCCAGGTGTCGACGCTGGATATCGAAATCAAGGACGTCGCCACCGAACGGCCGTTCCTCAAGATCGACACGCAAGGCTTCGAGAAGGAGGTTCTTCGCGGCGCAGAGGAGACCTTGAAGAAGTGCGTCGGGGTGCAGCTCGAACTGCCCGTGGACAATCTCTACGTCGACGTCTGGTCCTTCTCGGAATCCATCTGCTTCATGGAGAAGCTGGGCTTCACGCCGGCGCAGATGTTGCCCGTCGGCCAGCGCTGGGCGCTGAAGGACCCGGTTTCGGCCGTGGAGTTCGACTGCGTGTTCCGGCGCATCGAGTAGGCCAGCGGCCGCCTCGGAAGTCCCAAGGCGCCGACGATGCGGGCGGTAGTCTGGCTTTCTAAGCCCTAGTAGCCGTTCAGCACGGTGCCGATCACCGTCGCGGATTCCTTGATGAGTTCATCCGCCAGGGTGTGCACGTCCGACACGAGCGTCTTGTCCTTCCGCGCCACGACGAGGCTGAAGCCCACGACGGTGCTGATGCGGCGGCTATCCGCAGACCCGTTGGCCGGCGGGGTGTCGACGATGGTCATCGCGTAGTCGCGCAGACAGCTGTTGATCACATCGGGGAACCGGTCCGACGCGAGATACTCCTGCGCCAGGTCATCCGCCCCGCCGGCCGGCAGGATGTCCAGATCGGGCATCACCTGCTGGAGGCTGAAGTCGGCGGCGTCCGCGTCCGGGCTCGAGAGACAGGCGCGCAATCCGCCCCCCGCCTCGAACCCGGGAAAGTACGACATCACCGTCGGCTCGCGCAGGTCGGCCTCCACGAGCAGGGTCTTGACCCCGATCTGGGCCAGCGCGACCGCCAGGTTCACGGCGATGAAGGTGGCGCCGACTTCCGGGGTCGGACCACACACCGCCAGGGCGCGCCTCCCCTTCTGGACGTGCTGCGACTGAATGCGGGTGCGCAGCGCCCGGATCGCCTCCGCGGCCGCCCCCTTGGGGTCGCTGACCATGACGATCGGCGTCGGCCGTTCCATCAGGGACGGGCCCGGCGCCTGGGGCGCCGGTTGCTTCTTGGTCGCCACTCGCGCCACCTACGCCATCGCGCCTACGGCGGGCCGCTGCCGGCGCGACCTGCCAAAACCGAGCCGGCGCCTGGGCGTCGCCGAGTTCACCACCGCGAGGCAGTGCAGGTTGTCGTCGCCGGAGAGGTCTTCGACACCGCGCACGCGGCGGTTCAGAAGTTCCACCAGGATCGCCAGGACCAGGCCCATCGCGATCCCCAGGCCCGCCGAACCGATGAAGATCAGGCGCTTGTTGGGGAATGCGGGCTCCGACGGCGTCACGACCACGCCGATCGACGTCATGCCGGCGTCGGCGACGCCCGCCTCGAGCGTGAGCTCCGCCGCGCGCTCGGCGGTCTTCTTGTACTGCTCGCGGCGGAGATCCACCTCGGACTGCAGCTGGCGCAGGTGCTCGATCTTGTCGCGCTGGCCGATAACGCGCGCCTTTTGTTCCTGAAGCGCCTTCGACACCGCAGCGAGAGCCGCCGTGTTGCTCGGGCCGGCGCGTGCCGCCGCCTGTTCCTGGGCGACCACGTTGGCGACCAGGGCGCGCTGGGCGCGCATCTGCTTCATCTGCGGGTGGTTCGGACCGAGCTTGTCGGCGTTCTGCGCGATGGCGGCGTCGATCTGGGCCAATTGCAGGCTCGACGTGGAGGACATGGCAAGCGGCGCGCTCATGGCCGCGGCCGGCGCGGCGGCCGCCTGGCCGACCAGCGCCGCGAGACGCGCGCTATCCACGTCCTGCTGGCTGCCGGCCTGATCGCCCTGCATCACGATCCCGTTGTCGCGCTCGTACTTGGCCTTCGCGAGCTGGGCCTGCTCGGCCAGATTGCGCGCCACGTCGGCTTGTTGCGAATACCACTGGGCGTTCTTCGCGGCGTCCTGCCGGCGGGAGGCCAGGCTGTTGTCGACGAACGACCGTCGCAGGGTCTCGGCGGCAACGCGCGCTTCCTCGGGGTTGTTCGAGGAGAACGAGATCTCGAAGATCGTGCCCGAGACCAGCTTGGCGTTGGTGCGGTCGGCCACCTGCTGGCTCAACCAGCGCCGGAAGTCGCGGGTGTCGGTGGCCGGGCGGCTTTGATACTCGGCGATCTTCCGCGGGTCGGAGAGCCACCCGAGCTCATCGACCACCGGCCCGGTGACCCGGTAGTCCTTGAGCAGCTCGCGCTGGGTGTCGATGTAGGCCCCGAGGTTCCTCAGATTCCTGTCGTCGCCCGTCACCACGTCCGGCTTGAGGATGTTGAGCATGACCCGGGAGGTCGCCTCGTAGCGCGGCGCGACCACGAGGGTGACCGCGAAGCCGCCCAGGAACGTGAAGATCGCGCAGGCGAGCGTCACGACCCGGCGGGCCCAAAGAATTCTGAGGAACTGGATGATGCTCATGGGATGCTCCGGCCGCGCCTAGAAGAGGCGCTCGCCGATGGTGATGATGTCGCCCGGCTGAACGAGGTCGTCGAGTTTGACCTTCTTGAGCTTCTCGCCTTTGCGCACGACCTTCAGCTTCTTCTCGCTGCCATTTTCGCCGACGCCGCCACCCTTGGCGATGGCCATTCGGAACGTGAGGCCAGAGGTGACCGGGAACGAACCAGGCGTGTTCACCTGGCCGGAAATGTAGAACACCTCATTCTCGATCGAAGGAATGAAGATCTTGTCTCCGCTGGCGACCACCGGATCCTGATCGGCGCCGCCCGATGCGAGGCCGGTGATCGGCAGGCGCAGCGACTCGCCGCCCGCGGCGCGCGTCAGCAGCACATAGTCGGCGCCGTTCGCAGAGCGCCCGCCCACCTTCGCCAGGACTTCGGACAGGCGATAGTTGCGATCCAGCGGCATCAGGCCGGGGCTGCCGACCGCGCCAAGCACGGTCACATAACGGCTCGCGACCCCGACCACGTCGGCGCGCACGACCGGGTCGGCGAAGAAGCCGCCCTTGATGAGGGCCTGGCGCACATCTTCGGCGAATTCGAGCACGGTGCGTCCCTCGGCTTTGATCTTGCCCACGTAGGGCAGCAGGATCATGCCGTCGGTGTTGACCCGAGCCCGCGAACCGAAGTCGCCGCGGCCGACGAGGCCGATGTCGACCACGTCGCCCGCGCCCAGGATGTAGGAGATATCGACCGGCGCCCCGCCCGGCGCGACGTTCGCGGGCGCCGACTCGGTAGGCTGCTGGGCGAGCGCGCTGCCGCCGACAGCAGCTGCCAGCATGGCTGCGAGCGCAACATCAAGCAGTTTTCGCATTTCATCCATCCTGACGTCAGAAGCGGTTCGATATACTTACGGAAGCGCGCGTGGAGTGCGTGTCGAACAGGTCCAGATCTGCGTCGCGCTCGGTATAGCCACCATCGACCCCGATCGTGATATTGCGACCTATCCTGTAGGAAAAGCCGCCGCCGGCCGTGAAGACCTTGTCCTCAGCCACCTGCAAGAGATTGGTCTGGCTGCCGCGGAAATCGTTGCGCGCCGCGCTCACGGAGGCCCGCGCGCTGAGGCGCGACGAGAGGCGGTACGATCCGGAGAGGTCCACCCGTTCGGTGAACTGGGAACTGGCGAACAGCGTGGCCGACGCCTGGTATCCGCGGAAATAGTTGAGGACGAGCCCGGTGCGCGATGAGAGGCGATAGTTGAGCGCGGCGCTCGCCGTCCAGCCTTCGCTGTCCCCGCCGGCGATGTCGGAGTCCAGCGTCGTATAGGAAACCGAGGCCGTCCCGTTCAGCCGGGAGCCGATGCGGCGCATGTAGCTGAGGCCGCCGCCCGTCTGCCGGAAGTTCCGAGCCACGGCCGGCGTCCCCAGGAGGCTGCTGTCGTCGTACGAACTGGTGGAGTAGGTGGCGAAGACGCTGATCGTGCCGAGTGTCTGGTTCGCGTAGCCGACCGACCCCGTGACGCCTTCGGTCCGGGAGTCGACGTACCCGGCCGAGTTCGCGTTGTTGTTCGTCTTGGTGATCTGGCCCGAAACCGTGCCGACGATGTTGCCAAAGCCACACATGCCTTGCAGCGAGGCGGTCTTCGTTTCCGCGACGTTCTTGGTCACGGCCACCACCGTCAGTTCGTCGGGCTGCGATTGCCGGCGCGAATAGCCGCCGGAGCCCGTGACAGCGCAGGCGGTGAACCTGCGGGTCGCCCCCGCCTGGATGGCGATGTTCTCGCCGTCGAGGCGCTTGTTCTTTTCATGCCGGTTCAGGTCGGCGGTGGCGGTCAGGAACAGGGTCTGGCGGCTGGAGGGCCGTTGCACCGCCATCGAGATGCCGGTCGTGTAGATCACATCCTCGGGCTGCAGCCCGCGAAGGTTCGCCAGCGTGTCGTCGCCGCCCGAGACGTTGCTTTCGTACGAGACGCGCCCGCGCACATCGAGGCTGAAGCGATCACCACCGGCGACCGGCGCGCCGCCGGCCCCCGCCGCCTGTGCGTGAGCGGCGCCCGCGCAGAGCGTGACGCCGCCGATGACCAGGAGACTGACCGGCCGACAAGCTTTAGTCATCGTTCAGGCAATCCTGTTCAGCCCCGCCGGCGCCCAGGCTTCGGAGCGCGCCGAGCCTGGGATCAAATCGCCGATTTGCACGCATCATGACCCGCAACAAGGGCGAATCTTAGCCTGGAGTCGCCGCGGCAGGCGCCGGAGCCGCCTTGGCGGGCGGCGCCGCCTTGCTGGCCGGAGCAGCGCCCTTCGCCGGCGGCTTCGGCGGCTCGTAGCCCTTGTTATATTGGACGTCCTTCCGCCCCGCGGCGACGACCGAACCGAACCGACGGCTGACCGCCTCGCGCACCCGCGTGGCGCGCAGGTAGTCGGTGGCGTGCTTGACGGCGATGCTGTTCTCAACCGGCGCCGTCTTGATCTCGCGAATGCGGCCCGCGAGAACCGCGTTGCCCTGAGGCACCACGAACACCTCGTTCGGCGGCATCTTCATCAGCTGATCGACGAAACGCGGATCGACGGTCAGCGCATCGATCTGTCCGGCGTCACGGCTGAACGGAATGTTCCGCTGGGTCAGCAGGGCGGCGACCTCCTCAAGCGTGTTCAGAGGCCGCAGAGCCTCCACGAGGCTGGGGTCGCGAGGCGTCGGGAAGCGCAGGCCGTCGATGCCGATCACCTTGCGCGCGGAATAGAGGTCCGGGTGCTCGCCGATGAACTTCTGCACCTCGTCGGCGCTGGGCGGCGGCACCGCCTTGACCAGATTTTCCTGCCAGCTGCGAACCAGCAGCACCTCGTTCATCCGCTCCTTCTGGCGGGCGAATTCAGGCGACTTGTCGATCTTTTCCTTCTTCGCCGCCTCGGCGAGGATCTTGCGCTGTATGATGTTGTTCAGCGCCTGTTGCTCGGCCGCCTTGCGCGCCTGAGCGTTCGGCGCCTGGAACCCGGCCATCTCGGACTGCAGGTCGAGGACGGTCACCTCGTCCTTGCCGACCTTCGCCACGACCTGGCCCTTGGGCGCTCCTTTGTCACCGCAGGATGCGAGCGCGAGGCAGGCCACCGACGCAAGGATCCAGCTAAGCCGCGAATTCATCCAACCCCTCCCGATTCACCGACCCCAGGCGGCCCCACGGGCGCCCACGAAGTCCTGAATATTCAGCACAGTTCTCGGCGACCATTTTGTCCAGATTCAGAGTGAAGGCCGCCGAAAATTTGACAAGCCGAAGGTCGCCCCTTTTTGGACGGCAAACACCCCGACACGCCTGCATATACTACGGTTTATTGCTAACTCCTTGCGTCCATTTGCCCTGTCGCTGAAGGCGCGGCGCAGGGAAACGGTTTCGCAACGAAGAGCAGAGAATGCAGAATGCGAACGCGGCCGTCCCGTCGAGTCGCACCCCGGTCGAGAGGCGCTAGATTGTCCGTACCGCCGCGCGTCAGCGTGATTGTGCCCCATTACCGCGATCTTCGCGGGCTTGATGCGTGCCTCACCGACCTCCTGGCCCAGAGCGTGCGGCCGTTCGAGATCGTCGTGGCCGACAACAATTCGCCCGAAGGTGAAGCCGCACTCCAAGCTGTCGTCCGCGACCGCGCAAAGCTGGTCATCGTCAAGGAGAAGGGCGCCGGACCGGCGCGCAACGGCGGGGTGGCCGTCGCCACGGGCGACATCCTGGCTTTCACCGATTCCGATTGCCGTCCCGCACGCGACTGGCTCGAGCAAGGCCTGGCGGCCCTCGAGCGTGACGACCTGGTCGGCGGCCGGGTGGATGTCTTCCCGGCTGACGCCCACCGCATCACGCCGGCCGAGGGGTTCGACATCGTCTTCGGTTTCGACAACCGGTCTTACGTCCTCGACAAGAAGTTCACCGTCACCGCCAACCTGTTCTGCCGGCGCGCGGTGTTCGACGCGGTCGGCGGGTTCCTCTCCACCGTCTCGGAAGACGTCGAGTGGTCGCACAGGGCCCAGGGCAAGGGGTACACGCTGGGCTACGCCGACGCCGCGATCGTCAACCATCCCGCCCGACAGACCTGGGACGACCTCGTCACGAAGTGGCGGCGGGTGAACGCCGAGACCTACAAGCTGCACGTCATGTATCGTCGCGGCGCCGCGCGGTGGCTCGCTCGGTGCGCGGCGCTCCCGCTTTCGGCGCTCGTGCATGCGCCGAAGATTCTGCTGGCCCCGCAGTTGCCGCCGGCGGCGCGCGGTCCGGCCGTGCTGATGCTGTTCCGGCTACGCTTCTGGCGCAGCCTGGACTGCCTGCGCCTGATGTCCGCGCGTGCCTAAGCAGCGCTTCGCCTTGAAGCCGTCACGGCGACCGGAGCATGGGAGGGCCGGATGACTATGCTTCGGCCCCGCCTTCCGCCCCCCAGGGACATCGCCGATGGCGCGAAGGACCTGGCTCAGCTGGTCCTCGCCAACCTGCGCTGGTCGCGGATCCGCAACTTCCTGCCGTGGGTCAACGAGCGGGCTGTCCACCGACGCCGCGCGATCGTGCTGGCGCCCTATCGCAGGGTGCACAGCCTGGGTCGCGAGCTGTTCCCGATCGTCGCGATCCCCCTGCTGAGCTTCTTCTGCCTGATCTACGGATTCTTCTTCGGCCTCACCGCGCCGTACCTGCTGATGCAGTTCATCGCGCCGGTGGCGCTCCTGGCCCTGCTGGTGATCTGGGCGCTGCCGAACCAGAAGCATGCCCCCACCTATGGGGTGGAGTTCTTCTTCGCCGCCTACTTCATCTCGCTGATCCTGTGGCCAGACTACCTGGCGCTCTATTTCCCGGGCATGCCCTGGATCACGTCGCTGCGCCTGACCGCCTTTCCCATGGTCGGACTGTTCCTCGTCTGCCTTTCGGTTTCCCGCGACTTCCGGGTCGCGGTTTCCAAGAGCGTCACGGCGATCAAGCCGCTCTGGTACTTCATACTCGGCGTGTTGTTCCTCGAGTTCGCCACGCTGGTGTTCTCGCCGACGCCGGTCTCTTCGCTACAGATCGCGATCCTGTTCGTGGTGCTCAACTTCAGCATCTTCGTGGTCAGCGCCACGATCTTCCGCCGCATCGATTTCATCGAGCGCTACTGGGCCCTGCTCTGCCTACTGGCGATCCCCATCTCCCTGGTGGTGATCCTCGAGGCGCGAGAGCAGCACCTGTTGTGGATGACCGAGATCCCGCGCTTCCTGCGCGTCCCGGACGAGACCGTCACCAAGATCCTCGAGCCGGAGTTCCGGCCCGGCATCAATCTCTATCGGGCCAAAGCCACCTTCCGAACGTCGCTGGTGCTGGCGGAATATCTCTCGCTCCTCACGCCGTTCCTGCTGCACTTCGCCTTCACGCCCCGGCCGATGTTCATCCGGGTGGGATCGCTGCTCATGATCCCACTGCTGTTCTACGCCATCCGCCTCACGGACTCGCGGCTGGGCCTGGTGGGGATGCTCATTTCGGTCCTGATGTTCGGCTGCTTCTGGAGCTTCATCCGCTGGCGGCGCGAGCCGCGCAACCTGCTGTCCGCGGCCATCCTCTTCGCCTATCCGGCCACCTTCTGCCTGGCGGTCGCGGCGGTGTTCTCGAGCACCCGCCTCAGCATGATGGTGTTTGGCGGGGGAGCCCAGGCCGGCAGTTCGGCGGCGCGCGCCACCCAGCTGGAGATGGCCATCCGTTCGGCGGCCAAGGCCCCCTGGGGTCACGGGGCGGGACAGTCGGGCGAGGCCCTAGGCTTCGCCGAGGGCCAGTTCAAGACCGTCGACAACTTCTTCATCGCGATGCTGATGGACATCGGCGTGGTGGGCCTCATCCTGTGGGCGGGGACCTTCGTCATCGCGATCCTGGCGGCCGTGCGCTACTGCCTGTCACGCGAGCTCGGAACCCGCCGCGAAGCGGCCTTGCTGGGTCCCCTGGCCATCGCGCTGTCCGCGTTCCTCGTCGTGAAGTGGGTGCACGGCCAGAGCGACCTCCACTCGATCCAGTACATGGAGGTCGGCATGGTCTCCGCGCTGGTCTATCGACTGCGCAAGCAGGAGCGCGAAGAGCGCCGGCAGCAGGCAGCCCGGATGGAACCGCCAAGGCGTTGGTGAGCCCCGCGTTCGCCCGCCGCCGGGACTGCAACCTGTTTGCCACACCCACGCGGCGACGGAATCGTAAGCTTTGTGTAGCCACAATTTTCGTGTGCTAAGGAGCGCTCTGCGCCAGCTGCGAGGTTTTGACATTGTCTTCCCGGTTCAAGTGGCCCTGGAAGCGATCCAAGCAGGATCGCAATAGGGAACCGGTTTCCGGTCCGCAGGCGGCTCTCTCCGCGCAACCGACGCTGGCGAACATCGCGGAGCGTCGCGCGGCGCAGCCTGAGCGCCGCACGGCGGCTCTGCCGCGGTTCCACACGACGGCGGCCGACCATCTGGGGCAGGACCAGCGCGATTCGTTCTCGCGCCAGCGGCTGCGTGTCCGCAACGCGTTCACCCCGGCCCAGCCCGTCGTGGATCCGCGGATGTTCGCGGGCCGCACGGCCCAGCTCGAGTCCATCATCCGACTGGTCGAGGACCAGAGGCTGCACGTCGTCATCTTCGGCGAACGGGGCGTCGGCAAGACCTCGCTGCTCCACATGATGACCATGGCCGCCCGCGAGGCGCGCTACATCGTGGTCTACGTTTCCTGCGGCGCGACCTCCGAGTTCGGCGAGACGTTCCGCACCGTCGCCGCCGAGGTGCCGCTGCTTTTCCACAGCGGCGTCTCGCCGGTCAGTTCGCTGTCCGAAGCGGGCAGCTCGCTCGCCGATCTGCTTCCCGACGGCAAGCTCTCGCCGCGCCAGTTCGGCGATGCAGCGGCCAAGCTCGTGGGCACCCGCGTGCTCATCGTGCTCGACGAGTTCGACCGGGCGGAATCGCCCGAGTTCCGGCGCGATATCGCCGAGCTGGTCAAGATCCTGTCCGACCTGTCGGCGCGCGTGCAGCTGGTCATCGCCGGCGTGGCCGGAGACCTCGCCGACCTGATCGGTTTCATCCCCTCCATCCGCCGAAGCCTGTCGGCGCTTCGCATCTCAGCCATGAGCGACGACGAGGTGCAGCAGCTCATCGCCAACGGCGAGCGGGCCAGCGGACTGACGTACGAGCGAGAAGCCGCGGCAATGGTGATTTCCGCCGTGCACGGCTCCCCATACCTCTCGGCCCTGATCTGCCACCTGGCGAGCATGCGGGCCGTCGAGGGCCGCCGCACGCATGTCACGGCCGTCGACGTTTCGGAGGCGCTCAACCAGGCGGTGGAAGATCTTCGCGGACGCCTGCCGTCGGATCTGCTGCCCCATCTCGACAAGTTCATCGCGTCGGGTGGCGCCGAGGGCGCTCCGGTGGCATCCGGTCGCGGCCAAAAGAACGCGGCCGCTGCTCCCAGTCGCGGCGCCTGGGCGCTGGAACAACTCCACAAGAACGGGCTGCTCGAGGCGACGGACCCGCGGTACGCGCTGATCGCCGACACCCTGACGCCCTACATCCAGCTGATGGAAGCGCTGCGCTACAAGGCGCCGGTCAAGCCCGAGCCCGTCCGGGCGGTCGAATAGGCGGCGTCGCGCCCCGGGCCTGGGTCTAGCGCGTGTTGGGGTCGTCCTCTTCCTCGAGGGCCGCGGTGCTCAGCGCCCGCCCGCCGCGCTTCCCGAGCCAATTGCGCGCCACGTAGATGATGGCGACGGCGATCAATAGGGCCAGCACAGGAAGTGCGAGAGCGTTCATGGCGTTCATGGGGGGAATCTAGGATGGGCGCGAACCTTGGTCAAAGCCGGGCGCGGACGGGGTTCGCAGGCCGCTCGCCGGACATCCTCGGAGCCTCGCGCGATGTCTGAAGCCGTCCCCTCGCGCCGCCTCAAGATCTGCCTGGCCGGTTCGGGCGGCGGCCACATTCGCCAGCTGCTGGACCTGGAGCCGGTCTGGTCCAAGCACGACTATTTCTTCGTCACTGAAGACCTGGCGCTCGGCCACACGGTGAGCGACCAGCACCGCAGCTATTTCCTCCCTCACTTCGCCTTCGGCCAACTGAAGCTGGGTGGGCCGTTGCGCCCGCTGTGGAACGCGGCTGTCAGCTTCTTGAAGTCCGCGGGCATCATCCTGAAGGAGCGTCCGCAGGTTCTGATCAGCGAGGGCGCCGGCGCGATGTACTTCACGGTGCTGTGGGCGCGGCTGCTCGGCGCGCGCATCATCATCCTGGAGTCGTTCGCCCGCTTCGAGGCGCCTTCGCTGTTCGGTCGGCTGGCGGCCCCGCTGGCGCACCACATCATCGCCTACGCCGAGCCTCTCCGGGCCTTCTATCCCAAGGCGAAGATCTTCGAACCGATGCGGGTCCTGGACGAGCGTCCGAAGCCGAAGCAGGACCTCGTGTTCGCGACGGTCGGGGCCACCCTGCCCTTCGATCGCCTCGTGAAGATGGTGGCGCAGGCCAAGAAGGACGGCGCCATGCCCGAGCGGCTGCTTATCCAGTGCGGCGTGGGCGGTGTGGCGCCGGAGGGGCTGGACGTCGTCGAGACGCTGCCGTTCGACGAGGTGCAGCGCGTGCTCGACGACGCGTCGATCGTCATCTGCCACGGCGGGACCGGATCTCTGGTCACCGCGCTCAGCAAGGGTTGCCATGTGATCGCGACGCCGCGGCTCGCGGCGCTCGGCGAGCACTACGACGACCACCAGGCCGAGATCACCGAGGCCTTCGAACGGCGCGGCTTCATCCAGGTGGCCAACGACGCCGACGAACTCCGCGCCGCGCTGGAAGCGGCGCGTACGCGGCCGCGGGTGGTCGCCACCAGCGACCCCAGCGAAATGATCCAGTTCATCGACGACTTGCTGGCGCAGATCCCCTCGCGGCGCAGGCCAGCGGCCTGACGCCCGCGGCTCTGCCCTATTTCGCGCCCAGCCCGGTCAGCTGGGCGAGAAGCAGCGATCCGAAGTACCTCACCGACTGAGGCCGCATCGACCAGGCCCGCGCCGCGTGGCCCACGGCCTCCTTCGGCCGGCCGTTGGAAGACAGGATGCGCGCCATGATGTGTTCGTGCTGCGCCCGCACCTCGGTGGTGAGGGCCGCATGCTGCTCCCACTTGGCCAGGATGCGCTGCCGGGCGGGAATGTCCTTCAGCGCGAAGCTGGTCAGGTTGCCCGGCGTGTCGAAGAGCACGACGGTCGGCGTATCGAGATAGGCCAGGTCCCAACGGCTGGCGATGCGCAGGACGAGGTCCCAGTCCTGGAACCGGGGCAACCCTTCATCGAATCCGCCGATCTCATCGATCACCTGGCGCCGGATGAGCAGCGACTGGGTGGTGATGAAGTTCTTCCGGATGAGCGACGAAAACAGCGTGTCACCCGAGCGCATGGCGGTCAGATGCGGGAGGTATTCCGCCGACTCCTTCGCCACGCGGATGAACGACGTGAAGTTCCCGGCGAAGGAGGTTTCACGGGCCGTCAGGTCGGCGACCTGCAGGGCCAGCTTGTCGGCCAGCCACTCGTCGTCGCTGTCCTGGAACGCGATGAACTCGCCCTTCGCAAGCTCGAGCCCACGGTTGCGCGCGGCGGCCCCACCCCCGCACGTCTCATTGCGAACGAGCCGAACGCGCTCGTCGGCCAACAGGTCTTCGATCACTCGCAGCGTGTTGTCGCTGGACGCATCGTCCACGACAATGAGTTCCAGGGTTATGCCCGCTTGAGACAGAACGCTGGTAATCGCCCGCCGGATTGTCCGCTCTCGATTGAAGGTCGGAAGGACAACGGACACAGTTGGGCTCAATACGAAGTCCTCCATGTGCCGAGCATAGTTATATTCGCCTCATCAGAATCATTCATCAATATCAGGCCGCCCAAGCCGGCTTGCCGCGCAGGTTTCGGATCCCGGCCCACCAGCCGCTAAGCCCAAAGCCCAGCTGCCGCCAAGCCCCGCGGCGACCAAACCGCAGGAATAGAAGACAGAAGGCGGCGACCACGGCCACTGGCAGGCACTCGGGAAACCGGTCGCGAGTCACCAGGATCTTGTTTCGCTCGTCCAGGTAGACCGACATCCGGCTTCGCCCGGCGACCTCCTGGATCGAGCCCGTCGAAGACCCCTTCAGGTGCAGGACGTTGGCGTCGACGGCAAGGCCCAGCCTCATACCCTTCTGCAGGCCGCGCAGGCACCACTCCACCTCCTCGACGTAGAGGAAGTACTCCTCCCGCATCGGTCCCACGGCCGTTAGGAATTCGCGGCCGACCAGCATGGACGCACCGTTCAGATAGCTGACCTGCGCCTCCAGCGCCGGGACGTCCACGGGGTCCTGCAGACGGCGGCTATGATCCAGGGAGACCGCCCGCGCCAGCCAGCGACGCCACGCGCCCCCGCGCGATTCAATCTCTCCGTCCGGATAATGCACCGTGCAGCCAACGGCCTGGCAGTCGCCCGCCTCCAGGCGTCGGCACAGATGCGCCAGGGCGGATGGGTCGGGAACCGTGTCGGGGTTCAGGACCCACCAGGCGTCGGCATCGGGCGCCATTGCGATGCAGCGGTTCACGCCCCCCGCGTAGCCGGGATTGTCGGGCGCGGAACTCACGCTGACCGTCTGCCCGCCCGGGAGCGCTTTGGGCAAGGTCTCCACCAGCGCGCGGAACGCGTCGTCGCCACCGTTCTCACAGATCACCACCTGGAAATCCCGATGCGTGGAGCGGCCGAGCGCTTCGAGACAGTCGCTTATGTCCCGCGCATTCCGAAACCCCACGATACAGACTGCGACGCGCACCATGTTCTCCCCGACGCCCATCCGTCAGTCCCGGGCAGGTCGCTTGTAAGGCAAAGCTGCTAAGCGCGCGTCACCATCGCCTCGTGCGACGGGCAGGCGCCCGCCGACTCCCGTCGGCGCGAGCACAACTATCACGGGATAGTGATCCGAGCCCAGCCGCGGCCCCCGTTCGACCGAGACCGTTCGCCACCCGGATCCGGCATAGACATGATCGATCGGCAGCAACGGCAGGTGGGTCGGCAAACGATTGTGACTGACGCGATCGGCGGGCCAGCTGAACAGCGCACGCGTGCGCCGGATCAGCCCCATGCTCTCGTCCTCACGCCGACGATCGAAGGACCAGGGCGTGGAGTTGAAGTCACCCGCCACGATGGCCGTCTCGGGGCCGAAGCTCCCGACCAGGCGCCGGAGATAGGCTTCCTGCCGGGCGACCTCGTCCACGTTCATGGGCCACGGACGGTGCACGCCGATCACGACGTATTCGCCGCGCCGGTCGGAAAAGGTGGCGAGGGTCACCGGCGACATGACGCGGGTCAGCGCCCACTCCATGGAATTACCGCCCGCGGGCGTGTCGCGGGCGAGGATCGTGACGGACAGGCTGCCTTGCAGCCGCTTGTAGTCGCCCTGCCGGGCGATCAGCCGCTCAAGCCCGCCCGCCTCTTCCAGGACGATCAGGTCGGGCTTCTGCTGGAGGATCCAGGCCGCCGCGCCTTCCTTCACCCGGTTCGAGGCCAGGGCGTTGAACTGAACGATCTTTAAATCCGACGGCCCCGCCGGCCTGGGAAGGTTTCGATCGACGGAGAGGAACTCCGGCGCCATCAGGACGCCGCTGGCCAATACGGCGACGAGCGACAGGCTACCGGCCACGAGCCTGCGCGCGCCGCCCAAGATCAGCGAAAGCAGCAGCCCGGCGACGCCTGCCGCCAGGTAGAGCGGGGCGAAATGGGTGAGGAGATCGAGGCGCGGGCTGAAGGCGCCGCCGAGCGCCGCCGTTGCGATGAGGGTCAAAAGGCCCAGCCCAAGGCAGCAGGCCCAGCCAAAGACACGCCAGAGACCAGTCATCGCCCCTCTTAGCAGGTGGCCGCGCCCGATTCGGCTAGGGCAGAATCACGAGAGAGGGTCCAGATCGGCGCCCGTCTTGCGAACAACGGTCGGAACCCTGCGCGCCGACCGAATTTGATGCTGCCCTGCCGAGCGCGTGATGATAGAGACGAAACATGCGTATATTGTACAGCTTCCCATACGCCCTGGGCGCACCCGGTGTAGGCACCACCGCTGCCCAGCAAGTACTAGGGCTAGCCAAGCGCGACCATAGTCTCACTGTTTTTTCGGGCAGTATTCATCCTAGCCTTTCAACTGTTGGAGTAACGCATCACACCACCATGATGATCGGTGGAGTGCGCGTGCCTCACCGGCTTATGGGCCTGGACCGCAGCATGGCCCTGCATGACTTCCGTGTTGCACAGCACCTCCGCAAGAACGCCAAGCAATACGATGTTGTGCACTGCTGGCCGGGCGTATCCCTCCATACGGCGCGCGCGGCCGCGGCCGTCGGACTGCCCTCACTGCGCGAGGTCCCGAATACGCACACCGCCAACGCGTACGAAGTCGTGGCAAAGCTGTGCGACGAACTGGGCGTGCACCTGCCTCGCGGGCACTCGCATCGCACGAACCCGGCCCGGCTGAAGCGCGAGGAGGCGGAATACGCCGCGTCGTCGGGCCTTCTGGTGCCCTCGGACCATGTTCGGTCCACCTTCCTCGATCGGGGTGTGCCGGCGGAGAAGCTTCTGCGCCATCGCTACGGGTTCGATCCCGCCGCCTTCCTCCCGGCCGTGACACGGGCGCCCGGCCCCTTCCATGCGGTCTTCCTGGGTACGATCGAGCCCCGCAAGGGTCTCCATGTTGCCCTGGACGCCTGGCGCCGCGCCGAGGCCTTCAAGACCGCGCGCTTCTCCGTCTATGGAAAGATCGTCGAGGGATACCGCAGCACGATCGAGAGCTATCTGCCGATGCCCGGCGTGACGGTTCACGACTTCACCGACGACGCGGCGGGCGTGCTGGCCTCCGCGGACGCCCTGATCCTCCCCTCTTTCGAGGAAGGCAGCGCGCTGGTGACCTACGAGGCCCAGGGCTGCGGAGCGATCCCGGTGGTGTCCGACGCCGCGGGCGCCCAGTGCATCCACGAGGTCACAGGCATGCTGCACGAGCCGGGCGATGTGGCGACGCTGGCCGGCCACATCTCGCGACTGATCGCCGAGCCGGAGCTCGTGGTCAGGATGCGCGGCGCGGTCCTGGGGCAGCGGGACGCCCTGACGTGGGACGCCGCCGCCAAGCAGTTGGAATCCTGCTACGAGCAAGCCAAGGCCGCGATCCGCTAGGCGCGGGGCGAGGCCCTCCGAGCGGCGCTAGCGCCGCGACGCCAGTTCGGTCAGATAGCGCCCGTACTCGCTCTTGCCCTGGGTCTGGGCCGATTTCATGAGCGCGTCGTGGTCGATCCACCCGTTCTCGAAGGCGATCTCCTCGAGGCAGCCGATGCGCAGGCCCTGGCGCTGTTCGAACACCCGGATTAGCTCGCTCGCCCCGATCAGGCTGTCGTGCGTGCCGGCGTCCTCCCAGGCGAAACCCCGGCCCAGCAGTTCGACGTGCAGCTTGCCTTCCTGAAGGTAGACATCGTTGAGCGCGGTGATCTCCAGCTCGCCTCGCGCGGAGCGCTCGAGCGTCTTGGCGATCTCGCTGGCCCGGCCGTCGTAGAAATACAGGCCCGTGACCGCGTAGTTCGACTTCGGCTTCGCGGGCTTCTCCTCGATGGAGATCGCCTTGTTGTCGGGCGACAGCTCCACCACGCCGTAGCGCTCGGGATCGTGCACCGGATAGCCGAACACGGTGGCGCCTTCGGTACGGGCGTCGGCCGACTTCAGCATCTGCACGAAGTTCTGCCCGAAGAAGATGTTGTCGCCGAGGATCAGGGTCGAAGGCTCGCCCCCGACGAATTCCTCGCCCAGCAGATAGGCCTCGGCGAGGCCGCCCGGCGTGGGCTGCACGACGTATTCGAACTTCACGCCGAACCGCGAACCATCGCCCAGCAGGCGCTTGAAGCCGGCCTGATCCTCGGCGGTGGTGATGATCAGGATCTCGCGGATGCCGGCCAGGAACAGCACGGACAGCGGATAGTAGATCATCGGTTTGTCGTAGACGGGCAGCAGCTGCTTGCTGACGGCGATGGTCAGCGGGTGCAGCCGGGTGCCGGCGCCGCCGGCCAGGACGATCCCGCGCCTCATGCCTTCACCAGGCCGAGGCGGTCGGAATGGAATCCGCGCTCACGAATGCGCTCCACCCAACCATAGTTGTCGACGTACCAGCGCACGGTGTCCTCCAGGCCCTCGTCCAGCGGCATGCGCGCCTTCCAGCCCAGCTCGCGTTCGATCTTCGAAGAGTCGATCGAGTAGCGGAAATCGTGCCCGGGCCGGTCGGTGACGAACGTGATCTTGTCGGCGTGGCTGGTGTTCGCCGGCGCCATCTTGTCGAGATGGGCGCAGATGATCTTCACCACCTCGAGGTTCCGCTTCGTGGCGTCGCCGCCGATGCAGTACGTCTCGCCCAGCTTGCCCCTCTGCAGGACGAGCAGCAGCGCGTCGGCGTGGTCGTCCACGTGCAGCCAGTCGCGCACCTGACGGCCGTCGCCGTAGATCGGGATCGACTTCCCCTCCAGGGCCCGCGTGATCACCGTCGGGATCAGCTTTTCCGGAAACTGGCAGGGGCCATAGTTGTTCGAGCAGTTCGTGATGACCACCGGGAAGCCGTAGGTGTGGCCCCAGGCGCGGACCAGGTGGTCGGACGAGGCCTTGGACGCCGAATACGGCGAGCGGGGGTCGTAAGGCGTCTCCTCGGTGAAGTCGCCATCCTCGCCCAGCGCCCCGAACACCTCGTCGGTCGAGATATGATGGAAGCGGAAGTCGGCCTTGCGGGCGCCTTCGAGCTTGTTCCAGTAGGCGCGCGCGACCTCCAGCAGGATCGCCGTACCCATGATGTTCGACTTCACGAAGTCCAGCGGGCCTTCGATCGCCCGGTCGTTGTGGCTCTCGGCGGCCAAGTGCATCACCGCGTCGGGCTGGTGGGCTTCGAACACCCGCTCCAGCGCCGCGCGGTCGCAGATGTCGACGTGCTCGAACGTGTAGTTCGCGCTCTTGGCTGCCTCCTCGACGTTCTCGAGGTTGGCCGAATAGGTCAGAGCGTCCAGGTTCACCACCTGATGGCCGTCAGCGATGGCTCGACGGACGACGGCGGACCCGATGAAGCCCGCTCCGCCAGTGATCACAATCTTCAAATACGCCCCCGGCGCTGCAAACGACGGCTTCCCTTACTATGAAAGGAGGCCTGTTCAAGGCGCTAGATTGTCGGTCGGCACACCCTAACGTCCCGTGACCAAGTCGGGATCAAGCTTTGCCGGCCCCTCCTGCAAGGGTCGGCCATGTCGTCGCTCGATGTCCTTCTGCAGGGCGCGGGCGGCGAAGGCGTGTCCCGTGAAGAGCGTGTCGATCGCCCAGCCGACCAGCGGCACGCCCGAGGCGACGCTGTCCAGCCCGAGGTAGGCGGCCATCCGGAGCAGTGTTGCGCGCGAGGCCCCCGCCTGTATGGCCTCGCTTAAAAGCAGCGCCGCGGCGCCCACCGAATATGCGGTGCCGGCCACCGGCACCCACGCCAGGACCCCGTCTACGCCCAGCCCCCAGGGGCCGAAGCCGACCACGCGGTCGGAGAGCTGCTTGATCCGCTCGGCTCTACGCCAGGCCTTGTGCGCACGGTCGCGGTGGTCATCCATTCCGTGTGAACGCCCTCCGGCGGCACTAGGGTTCCGACTAGATCATGTCGCCCGCGGCGGCGTCGAGCAGGAGGAAGACCCTCCCCCCTTCGGCGCCCAGCATGCTGGCCAGCAGCAGACCCGCCGGATCGCGCTCGATGGCGTCGTCGATCAGGGTCTTGTAACGGCGTACGTAGATCTCGGTCCGACGCTTGACGTCGTCGTCCGTGAACAGGCGCCGGGCGATGCGCCGCGTGGCCGCTGGCGCCAGCTTGCGCACGACCTCGCGCCCACCGTCCCGGTCACCGGTCTGGAACGCCGCGGCGATCTCCTCGATCCGCGCGCTCGGTAGCAGCTTGGCGGCGTCAACGCCCATGTTTGCCAACTCGGCCGCGAGCGCGTCCTCCAGGCGTTCGCCCTCCCCGTCGGCGCCGTCTAGCGAGGCGAGCAGGTCCTTCCAGGTCCAGGTTTCGCCGCCCTCGTCGCCCTCTTCACCGTCGCTGTTCGGCGAGGCGAGCGCCGGGGGGCCGCCGGCCGCCTCGAAAACCGCCGAGAATTCGCGATCGGTGGCGGTCGGCGTCAGGCGGATGCGGCTGCGCAAGCCGATGCGGTCGGCGAGCGCCGCGCCCGGGGGCTCGGCCGGCGTCGACAGCTCCAGGGTCTCGGGCTCGTCCTCGTCCTGCACGACCGGCGGCGGCGGCGGAGGAACCTTTGCTTTGCGGGTCGGCGGGGGCGGGGACGGGGCCGTCAGAGCCGCCGCAACTGGGGCCGGCGAGGCCACGGCTGCCACGCCCATCAGCTTAACCGCCTCGGACAACATCTCGAAATTTCGGCGGACCCGGTCCTGGAAGGCGGCGTCGATGGCTTGCGCCTCCTCGGCCGTGCGGCGGGCCTGGGCCATAAGCTCATCCATGCCGTCGGCGACGGCGGCGCGGACCCGGTCGGCTTGGCCCGCGGCGGCGGCCGGCAGCTTGGCGGCGCGCTGCTCGAGCTCGTCCATCATCGCCGCCAGCTCTTCCAGTGTGGCGCGGGCGGCCCTGGCGCCCTCCTCCAGCTTGCGGGCGGTGGCTGCGCCGGCCTCCTCCACCATCTTCGACGACTGGTCGACCAGCGCCCGCGCCTCTTCCAGACGGGCCTCGAAGACCTGGTTAGCCTTCTGGCCCGCCCCAAAGGCGGCCTCGGAAAGCTGGTCCACCTGTTCGCGCGCAGTGGTCGCATGGCGGGCAGCCGCGGCGCGGGTCTCCTCGGCCGCCTTGGCCAGGGCGTCGATGGCCGCGCGGGTCTGGGCCTCGAGCTGAGCGCGCTGCTCGGCGGCGGCTTCGGAGACCGCCTCCAGCGAATGCAGGGTCGACTGGCCGAACTCCTCGCGCTCGGCCTTCGCCGTCTCGGCGATGTCGCGGAACTGCAGCGTGGCGTCCGCCATCAGGCGGCGCAGCTGTTCGCCGCCGGTAACGGCCCGCTCGCTCAGCTCGGCGGACGACTTGCGCGCCTCGGCGATGAAGGTCCCCAGCGTGGCGGCGTGGGCTTCGGCGTTGGCGGCGAAGGTCTCGTGGTCGCCCTTCAGGGTCTGGCTCAGCGACACCAGCGCGACGCGCTGCTCGGTCAGCCCGGACTCCACCGCACGGACCTGGTCGGCGACCCCCTGTCCAGCGGTCTCCAAGCGGGCGATGTGGCGGGTGAGGTCTTCGCCGGCGGTGCGTGCGGCGTCGCTGGCTTCGCCCGCGGCGGCGGCGAGGTCGGCGGCCCGCGCCTGCAGCGCGCCTTCGGCTTCGCGGATCTGGGTCTCCGCCACGCCGGCGGCCTCGGTGATCATCCGAGCCTGCTGCGCGACGGCGTCGGTCACCCGGGTCGCCTGGCTGTCGAGGCTCTGCGCCAGTCCGGCCATTTCGGCGCGCTCGCGGCCGAGCGTGGTGGCCAGTTCCTGGGCGGTCCGCACGGACTGCGCCGTGGCGCCGGTCAGCTTGTCGGTCTCGAAGGCCAGGGCGTCGCGCATGGCGAGCAAGGTCTCGCGCGCCTCCTCGGCGGCGGCGGCGGCGCGGCCGATCTCCTCGCGAACGGCCTGGGTGACGTCGCCGGCGCGCGCGGCGGCGACGAGGGCCGGGGCCATCATCTCCTCGGCCATCGCCTTGGCGCGGCGGGTTTCGTAGCCCAGTCGCTGGGCCTGGCGGATCATGTAGGCGCAACCCAGCACGAAGATCGCCGGTCCGATGGCGAGCAGGGCGAAGACGATCAGGGCGAACGGATCGTCCTGCAGCGGCGCGACCTTGTTGCGATAACCGACTGCGAAGGCGATGGGCGCCAGGGCCCACAGGACCGCAACCGCGACGGCGATCAGCCAGGTCGCCCAGCCGGAGGGCGGCTGCGGGTCGGTCTCGAGCTCGGCATAGCGGTGCGGCTCGGCGCGTGGAGCGAGCGTTCGGCTGTCGTCGGCCATGTCCACGGCGTGCGCGTGGCGCACCGACGCGGCCGGCTGGAAGCCCGCCCCAGGCGCCTCGCCGTAGAGGTCCCCGGCCGCGTGAGCCTCCTCGTCCCGGCTGCCGAAATCCATCGGTCGCGACCGTTTGGAGAACCTCATCGACGCCCGTTCCTTCCCATTCCCGCGGCCAGCGCACGCTTGCCGGCCCGCGAGGGTGGCAGGCGTGCAGGATTACCCTCGGCGCGGGCGGACGCAAACAGGCGGGAAGCTGATTCGAGCCGCGGACGGCGGATTGTCGCGGAGCGTCAGGCCTTGACGATGCGCGCGCGCTGGGCGTCCGGGCAGTTGGCGCGCATCACCTTCTCCACGCGCTGCGCCTGGCGAGGCGAGCGGGCGATGGTGCGCTGGTCGGCGGCCGTGGCGGGCGCGCGAGGCTGCTCGATCTTGGGCGTGTCGATGGTGACGCCGAAATGCGAGAAGGCGGCAGCGGACGAATGCACGACCACCGCGGCGACCATTTCCGTCAATGTCGACATGGGAATGCCCCTGCGATTCCGCCTACCGTTGCTATACGGCAGAGCCGGGTCGGATACAGCGGGTATGCGAGCTTAAATTTTCGCAATGTTGCGGGCGGCCGCTGCAAGCGCCGGCCGCCCGTCCAGTCAGGCCGCGGCCTGGGGCCGGAAGCTTGCGCCCTCATGCTCCAGCAGCCACCGCTTTCGGTGAAGCCCGCCGCCGTAGCCGGTCAGGGAGCCATTCGTGCCGATCACCCGGTGACAGGGCACGACCACCGCCACGGGGTTCGAGCCGTTGGCCAGGCCCACGGCCCGCACGGCCGTGGGGCGACCGATCCGCCGGGCCAGTTCGGCGTAGCTGATCGTCTCGCCGGCCGGGATGGCGCACAGCGTCTCCCAGACCTTGCGCTGGAAGGCCGTGCCGGCGCCCTCCCACGCGATGTCGTCGAAGGCGTCGGTCTTCCCCGCGAAATAGGCGTCGAACCGGGCGCGCAACGGCCCCTGCCCTTCGACCAGCTTCGCCTTGGGATATCTGCGCCCGATCCACTTCAGCATGGCGGGCTCGTAGTCGGTCCAGTTGAAGGCGCGCAGCACCCCGGCCTCGTCGGTGACGACCAAGGCCGTGCCGATCGGCGTCGGCGTGCGGTCCAGGGTGAGGGTTTCAGGCGGCTTGGCGGTCATTGTCCTTGGTCCTTTTCGATGGGGCGCCCTTGGCGGGGGCGAAAGCCGGGTCGGCGGCCCAGAGATGCTGGGCGGCATAGGCCCGCCACGGCTTCCAGGCCTCGCTCCGGGCGAGGAGTTGATCGGCGGTAGGCCGAAGGCCCGTCTCGTCCGCCATGGCCCGCATCAGCCCGATGTCGGCCTGCGGGAAGGCGTCGGGCTCGCGCAGTTCGCGGAGCGCGATGTACTGGGCGGTCCACTCTCCCACGCCCGGCAGCGCCTTGAGCGCGGCGATGGCGCTCTCCAGATCGGCGCGGGGCGTGAAGATCGTCGGGTCGGCGGCAACGGTGCGGGCCAGAGCCTCCAGCGCCGCGCCGCGGGCCCGGGGCATCCCCAGGGCGGCTATGTCCTGGCCCACTAGCTTCTCGGGCGTGGGGAAGACGCAGGTGAGCCCCAGTTCGGCGGCGGCCGGATCGTCGATCGGCTGGCCGTACGCGGCCACCAGCTTGGCGGCCAGGCCCCGGGCGGCGCTGACGGTGATCTGCTGGCCGAGGATCGCCCGGACCGCCAGCTCGAAGCCGTCCCAGGCGCCGGGCGCCCGCAGGCCGGGCCGCGCGGCCACCAGCGGCGCGAGCGCCGGGTCCTGGCTGAGGTGGGCGCCGATCAGGGTCGGGTCGGCCGACAGGTCGAACACCCGGCGCACCCGCGCGATCACCGCCGGCAGCGACTTCAGCTTCGGGAAGCGGATCTCGGCCTGCAGCGCGCCATCCTTGCGGGGCGTGACGATCACCACGCCGGCGACGCCGTCGATAGAGAGCGTGCGTGCATAGCGCCGGGGCTCAACCCGTTCCACGCCCGGAATGGCGCGATCGGTCAGGAAGCGGATGATCGCGTCCCAGTCGTAGGGCGGCTTGTAGGGCAGCCGCACGATGATGCCGTCGGCCGCGGGCGTCTCGGCCTGCTTCGAACGGCGCAGTTCGCCCGGGGGGCGACCGAACAGCTGCTGGAAGGTCTCGTTGAACCGCCGGACACTGCCGAAGCCCGACGCCAGGGCCACCTCGCTCATGGGCAGGCGGGTTTCCTGGATAAGCTGCTTGGCCAACAGGACGCGACGGGTCTGGGCCACCGCCACGGGCGAGGCGCCCAGGTGCTGGCGGAACAGCCGGCGAAGCTGGCGCTCGCCCACGCCGAGCCGCGACGCCAAGGCATCGACGTCGCCGCCGTCCATCGCGCCGCCCTCGATCAGGGCCAGGGCTCGGGAGACGGTGTTGGAAGTTCCGCGCCAGGCCCCGAGGTCGGGCGACGCCTCGGGCCGGCAGCGCAGGCAGGGACGATAACCCGCTTCCTGGGCCGCTGCCGCCGTCGGGTAGAACGTCATGTTCTGAGGCTTGGGCGTGCGGGCGGGGCAGATCGGCCGGCAGTAGATGCCCGTCGTCTTCACGGCGCCGAAGATGCGCCCGTCGAACCGCGCATCGCGGGTCTGGAAGGCGCGCCGGCAGGCTTCGAAATCCATGTCCATGGCCGGGAACATGGGCGCTACATGGCATCAAGTCTCGCGGTTTTCGGACACAGAAGAGGGGCCGCTGGCGGTTTTCGGACAGCAATCCGGTGGCCCGCGCCGGAGAGCCGCTGCGGACGGCCCGAAGTTTGCTAAGGCTCGACGAGCATTGTGAGCCGGAGTCGCTGCGCCCATGTCCAATCAAGCTTCTCCCGCCGTCCTGGTCACGGGCGGCGCCGGCTATATCGGCGCGCATACAGCGAAGGCGCTCGGGGAGCGCGGATACCGGCCGATCATCTTCGACAACCTGAGCTCGGGGTTCAGCGAGGCCGTCAGGTGGGGCGAGCTCGTGCAGGGCGACATCCGCGATCCCGAGGCCCTGGCCCGCGCGTTCACCGCCCACGACGTTTCGGCGGTGATTCACTTCGCCGGCCTGATCGAGGTGGGCCGTTCCGTCTCGCAGCCGGACATCTTCTGGGACGTGAACGTCGCCGGCACGACCGCGCTGCTGACCTCGATGCGAGAGCATGGCGTGAAGCGCCTGGTGTTCTCGTCGAGCGCGGCCGTCTACGGCCAGGCCGGCCGGACGCCTCTCGAAGCGATCCCCGAGGACGCGGCGAAAGCGCCGTCCAGCCCCTACGGAGACACGAAGCTCGCCTGCGAATGGATGATCCGGGCGCAGTGCCAGGCCTATGGGCTGACGGGGGTGGCGCTCCGCTACTTCAACGCGGCCGGCGCCGACCCCTCCGGACTGATCGGCGAGGCGCATGAACCGGAGACACACCTGATCCCGCTCGCCATGGCGGCGGCGCTTGGCGACGGGCGGCCGCTGACCATCTTCGGCGCGGATTTCGAGACGCCCGACGGGACCTGCCTTCGCGACTACATCCATGTGAACGACTTGGCCGCGGCGCATGTGGCCGCGCTCGAGGTCGATCTCCCCGCCGGCGCGTTCGAGGCGGTGAACATCGGCACGGGCCAGGGCCATTCCGTGCGCGAGGTGGTCGACGCCGTGGCGCGCGCCTTGGGACGAGCCGTTCCGCACGCCGTCGGCGATCGCCGGGCCGGCGACCCGCCCAGCCTTGTCGCCGATCCCAGCCGGGCCAAGGCGCTCCTGGGCTGGGAGCCTGTGTGCTCGTCCCTGGACGAGATCGTTCGCGACGCCCTGCGGTGGGAGGGCCAGCCCCGCTACGGTGTCGGCGGCCGGGCCGCGCGCCAGACCTAGCCCAGCGCCGCCGCCAGCCGCTTGTCGCGGGCGATCGAGAACGAGGCGGCGATGTGAGCCGCCACCGTCAGGATCACGAACGGGATCACCGCGGCGTAGCCGTAGGCCAGCGCCTGCTCGCCGTGCGCCGGCTCCATCTTGTCGGCGACCCAGCCCACATAGACCGGACCCACGCCCAGTCCGACCAGGTTGAGCACGAAGAGCAGGATCGCGCCGGTCATGGTGCGTTGCGCCGGCGGCACGGCGTTCTGCGCGACCGTCAGGGCGGGCGCGAGGTAGGCCTGGTTCATCAGCATCGGCCCCAGCAGGAACAGCATGGCGATCTGCCAGGTCGGGGCCCAGAGGATGCCGAACCAGAAGGGGATCGACAGCGCGAACGCGATGGCCGGCACCCAGGCGAACCAGCGCCGGTCCTTGTGGCCCAGCTTGTCCACCAGCCAGCCGGCCACGATCGTGCCCACGATGCCGGTCGCGCCCAGCGCCAGGGCGTACCAGGTGGCCACGTCCGAGGCGGCCATGCCCTTCACGCCTTCGAGGAACTGCGGGTTCCAGACCAGGCCGGCGTAGCCGACGAAGGCGGACATCGCGCTGGAAATCGCGGTCATGACCAGGGTGCGGTTGCCGAAGAAGCCCCCGATCGCGGTCATGATCGGCGGCGCCGGCGGGTGCTCGGTAGCCCCGTCCACCAGGGCGTCCAGGCCGCCTCGCTTGGGCTCGCGCACCAGGACGAGCATCAGGATCGCCAGGATCACGCCCGGCGCGCCGACGACGAAGAACGCGGTGCGCCAGCCATAGGCCAGCGCCAGCTTGCCGCCCAGGAACGCGCCCAGCATCGAGCCGATCGGCACGCCCAGCGAATAGATCGCCAGCCCGACGCCGCGGCGCTCGGCGGGGAAGTAGTCGGAGATCAGCGAATAGGACGGCGGCGATCCGCCGGCTTCCCCGAAGCCCACGCCCATCCGGTAGAGGAGGATCTGCATGAAGTTCTGCGCGGTGCCGCACAGCGCGGTGAACAGGCTCCAGATGGCGCAGGCCAGGGCGATGATCCATTTGCGGCTGACCCGGTCGGCCAGATACGCCACGCCGATCCCGCAGGTCGTGTAGAGCAGGGCGAACGAGGTGCCGCCCAGCAGGCCGAACTGGGTTTTCGTCAGGTGCAGCTCGGCCGAGATGTCCTTGCCCAGGATCGAGACGATCTGCCGGTCCAGGAAGTTCAGGGTGTAGACGATCGCCAGGAACCAGACGACGAAGTAGCTGTAGCTTCCCGAAGCGGGGGCCGACTTCTGCGGCGACGCCGCCGTTTCCACGCTCATGCGAATGGCCCCCAGACCCCTGCCCGCCCGGCCGGTGTTCCGGCTCGAAAAACGGGTATGCGCTTCCGTCCCGCCGCTTGTGGCATGACGGGGCCGAAAGCGCCAAGCGGCATTGCGTTTCAGCGCTGCAAGCCGCCGGCTGGCGTCAACTCCGCTGTCGCCGCCTCAAGAATTCCTGGGGCGTCGTCGCCTTGCCTCGCTCCCACCCCACAGCTAACTCAACGGCCGGGGCCACCCCGCCCGCCTTCGCGCGCGGGTTCCGTTTCGCTATTGATGTAAGGTCCGCCCATGGACGCCGGCGTCCTGACCCGCCCAGAAAACCTCGAAGGCACGTTGACCTCCAAGACCCTGACCCACCTGCAGCGGCTGGAAGCCGAGAGCATCCACATCATGCGTGAGGTGGTGGCCGAGTGCGAGCGTCCGGTGATGCTCTACTCGATCGGCAAGGACTCGGCCGTGATGCTGCATCTGGCGGCCAAGGCCTTCTATCCGTCCAAGCCGCCCTTCCCGCTTCTGCACGTCGACACGACCTGGAAGTTCCGGGCGATGTACGAGATGCGCGAGCGCATGGCCAAGGAGCTGGGCTTCGAGTTGCTGGTCCACCAGAACCCGGACGCCATCGCCCAAAACATCAACCCGTTCGACCATGGCAGCGCCAAGCACACCGACATCTGGAAGACCGAGGGCCTGAAGCAGGCGCTGGACAAGTACGGCTTCGACGCGGCCTTCGGCGGCGCGCGCCGCGACGAGGAGAAGTCCCGCGCCAAGGAGCGCATCTTCTCGTTCCGCTCGGCCCAGCACCGCTGGGACCCCAAGAACCAGCGGCCGGAACTCTGGCGCATGTACAACGCCCGCAAGAATCCGGGCGAGAGCATCCGCGTCTTCCCCATCTCCAACTGGACCGAGCTGGACATCTGGCAATACATCCACCTGGAGCAGATCCCGATCGTGCCGCTCTACTTCTCGGACGTGCGGCCGGTGGTCGAGCGCGACGGCACGCTGATCATGGTCGACGACGACCGCATGCCGCTGCGCGATGGCGAGACCCCGATGATGAAGTCGGTGCGGTTCCGCACGCTGGGCTGCTATCCGCTGACCGGCGCCGTCGAGAGCACGGCGGCCACCCTGCCCGAGATCATCCAGGAGATGCTGCTCACGACCACCAGCGAGCGCCAGGGCCGGATGATCGACCACGACCAGGCCGCGTCCATGGAGAAGAAGAAGCAGGAGGGCTATTTCTGATGGCCCACCAGAGCGCCCTCATCGCCGAGGACATCCAGGCCTACCTGCACCAGCACGAGCACAAGTCGCTGCTGCGCTTCCTCACCTGCGGCTCCGTGGACGACGGCAAGTCCACCCTTATCGGTCGCCTACTCTATGACTCGAAGATGATCTTCGAGGATCAGCTTGCAGCCCTCGAAGCCGACAGCAAGCGGGTGGGCACCCAGGGCGGCGACATCGACTTCGCCCTGCTGGTCGACGGCCTGGCCGCCGAGCGCGAGCAAGGCATCACCATCGACGTGGCCTACCGCTTCTTCTCGACCGACAAGCGCAAATTCATCGTCGCCGACACGCCGGGCCACGAGCAATACACACGCAACATGGTCACCGGCGCCTCGACGGCGGACGCGGCCATCATCCTGATCGACGCGCGCAAGGGCGTCCTGACCCAGACGCGCCGCCACAGCTATCTGGTCAGCCTGCTGGGCATCCGCCACGTGGTGCTGGCGATCAACAAGATGGACCTGGTGGGCTGGAGCCAGGAGGTGTTCGACACCATCCTGGCCGAGTACCACGACTTCGCGGCCCAGATCGGCATCAAGGCCTTCACCGCCATCCCGATGTCGGCGCTGAAAGGCGACAACATCACCGAGCCGTCCGACAAGACGCCCTGGTATTCGGGCCCGCCCTTGATGCGCTGGCTCGAAGACGCGCCGATCGAGGACGACTTGCAGGCCAAGCCCTTCCGGATGCCCGTCCAGTGGGTCAACCGCCCCAACCTGGACTTCCGCGGCTTCTCCGGCCTCGTGGCCTCTGGCGTGATCAAGCCCGGCGACAAGGTAAAGGCCCTGCCCTCGGGCCGGGAGAGCACCGTCGACCGCATCGTCACCTTCCGCGGCGACCTGCCCGAGGCCGTGGCCGGCCAGTCGGTGACCATCACGCTCAAGGACGAGATCGACATCAGCCGCGGAGACGTGCTGTCGATCGCCGGCCAGCCGCCCGAAGTGGCCGACCAGTTCGAGAGCACCATCGTCTGGTTCGACGACGAACCCCTGCTCCCGGGCCGGCCCTACCTGCTGAAGCTGGGCACGCGCACGGTCTCGGCCCAGGTCGCCGAGCCGAAGCACAAGATCAACGTCAACGCCCTAGAGAAGCTGGCGGCCACGCGGCTGGAACTGAACGAGATCGGGGTTGCCAACCTCTCGCTCTCGGCGCCCATCGCCTTCGACGCCTATGCCGACAACAAGGACCTGGGCGGGTTCATCCTCATCGACCGCCTGTCGAACCGCACGGTCGGCGCGGGCATGCTGCACTTTGCCCTGCGCCGCAGCCAGAACATCCACTGGCAGGCCACCGACATCTCAAAGGCGGCCCGCGCCGCCGCCAAGGGGCAGAAGGCGCGCGTGGTCTGGTTCACCGGCCTGTCGGGCTCGGGCAAGTCGACCATCGCCAACCTGCTGGAAAAGCGCCTCGCCGCCGAAGGCCGTCACACCTACCTGCTGGACGGCGACAACGTCCGCCACGGACTGAACCGCGACCTGGGCTTCACAGACGAGGATCGGGTGGAGAACATCCGCCGGGTCGCCGAGGTCTCCAAGCTGATGGTCGACGCCGGCCTCATCGTCCTGGTCAGCTTCATCTCGCCCTTCCGCGCCGAGCGCCAGCTCGCCCGCGAGCTGCTGGGCGAAGGCGAGTTCGTGGAGGTGTTCGTCGACACGCCGCTGGCCGAGGCCGAGAAGCGGGACGTGAAGGGGCTCTACGCGAAGGCGCGCTCGGGCCAGCTCAAGAACTTCACGGGGATCGACAGTCCCTACGAGGCGCCGGAGAACCCGGAGATCCGCATCGACACCACGGCGATGGACGCGGAGGCGGCGGCCGAGAAGATCTTCGGCTGGCTGGAGGCGGGCTTCGACCCTGGGATCTAGCTGCCGCTCTGCTCGTCATGGCCGGGCTTGACCCGGCCATCCAGGCGGCCTCTCCGGACAGTCTCGTTGTATCCCCGGGTCAAGCCCGGGGATGACGAACGCCGAGGTCAGAACTCCAGCACGATTTTCCCGAAGTGCTCGCCCGCGCCCATGGAGGCGATGGCCGACTTCGCGTCGGTCCAGGGCACGACCTTGTCCACCACGGGCTTGATCTTCTGCAGGTCCATGGCCCGGCACATGGCCTCGAACATGTCGCGCGACCCCACGGACAGCCCCTGCAGCTTGGCGGAATTGCCGATCAGGGCCGCCGGGTTGAAGGGCTCGCCCGCCCCGGCGACGATGCCGATGATCGCGATGTGGCCGCCGACCTTGATGGCCTTCATGCTCTCCTGGATCGTGCCGCCGCCACCGACCTCCATGATGAAGTCGGCGCCCTTGCCGCCCGTCACCTCGCGCACGGCCTTCGACCATTCCGGCGTCGCCTTGTAGTTCACCACATGGTCGGCCCCGAGCGACTTGGCGCGCTCGAGCTTCGCGTCGGACGACGAGGTGATCAGGGTGCGATAGCCGGCGGCCTTGGCGAACTGCAGGCCGAAGATCGAAACCCCACCCGTCCCCTGCAGCACGACCGTGTCGCCGGGCTCCAGCCGCGCATCGACGAAGAGGCCGCGCCAAGCCGTCAGCGCGGCGCAGGGCAGTGTCGCGACTTCATGGTCGGTAAGATAGTCCGGGACCTTCGACAGGCCGTCCTGGCTGAACACCTGCAGTTCCGCCCCCGCGCCCGGGATCGGGAAGCCCAGCGCGGTCATCAGCTTTTCCAGCGTCGGCGGGCCAGACACCCAGTTCTGGAAGAACAGCGTCGACACGCGGTCGCCGGCCTTGAAGCGGGTCACGCCGGGCCCGATGGCCTCGACATAGCCGCACCCGTCCGAGAAGGGCGTGATCACGTCCGTCGCGCTGGCGGCCGCGCGCCCGTACATCCCGTGGATCATCAGGAAGTCGCGGTAGTTCAGCGAGCAGGCCTTCATCCGGACCAGCACCTGGCCGTGGCCGGGGGTGGGATCGGGTGCGTCCACGACCTTGATGGCGTCGGGGCCCCAGGGGGTGGTGACGTTCAGCGCGCGCATGGGTGTCCTCCAATTGGAGGCATCATCGACAGGCCCGGCCACTCCGCAACCGTGTCGCCACGTCAGCCGCCGCTACGTCAGGCCCTCGAGCCGGGCAGGACGGGTGTCGCGCCCCACTGCGCGGGGTCGTGGCCGTAGACCATGACCGTCTCTGGCTCGCGCAGCGCCAGCAGACCGTCGAGCGCCTGGTTCATGGCGACAGGGTCGGAATAGTCCGGGAACCGCCGGCTCTCCACCACGCCGCAGTGGTAGCAGGCGTCGCCGACCAGGATGTGGTCCCCCTGCCCGCTGCGCACCCGCAGGGACTGGTGGCCGGGCGTGTGGCCGTAGCTGGGGATGCAGACCGCCGAGCCGTCCCCGAACAGGTCGTGCTCGCCGTCGACCAGGGTGACAGCGTGGCCGAGGTCGAAGTAGCGCTTGCGCAGGCCGTACCGGTTCGAGGTCTCGCGCTCGAAGCCCGCCTCCCACTCCCGTCGCTGAACCACCACCGTGGCGTTCGGAAGCTCGCGCAGGCCGCCGGCGTGGTCGAAATGCAGGTGCGAAAGCACGGCCCACCGCACCCTGGCGGGGTCGATGTCGAGGCGCTGGAGGTGGGCGGTCAGCGTCTCCTCCGGTGTCAGGCTGACATCGAGCTCCTGGGTCTGCAGCGCCTGCAGGTAGCTCTCATCCCGGTCCAGCATCGAGGCCGGCAGGCCGCAATCGAACAGCGCCACGCCGCCGGGATGCTCCAGCACATAGAACGGGATCGGCACGCTGACCCGGTCGCCATCCATCCCCATATCCGCGCCGGGGCTGTGGAACTGGCCGCAGACGCAACCGAACAGGCGAAGGGTCATCCGGGCTTCCTCAAGCGGGATCCAGCTTGCGCACGCCGTACAGCCGGAACGCCCCGATTAGGCCCGCCACCGACATCGCCGTCATCAGGAAATAGCCCTGGGCGCCGAAGCGGTCGAACAGCGGCCCCGAGGCCATGGTGGCCAGGCCCATCAGCATCCCGGCCGACAGCGCCGAGTTCAGAGCCTGGGCCGCCGAGGCGTTCTGCGGGGTCGACAAGCGCTCGATGAGCTGCAGCGAGGCCAGGAAGGTCGCCGCATAGGTCAGCACGTGCAGCGTCTGCAGCGGGAAGATCACCCAGAGCGGGGGCGAGAAGGCCAGGACCGTCCACCGCACCAGCGCCGCCGCCCCGCCCAGCACCAGGAGGTTGCGCGGGCCGATCCGCCGCCGCCAGGGCTCCATGAACCACATGAACGCCACCTCGGCCGCCACGCCCACCGCCCAAAGGATGCCAGTCAGGCTCTCGGGCACGCCCTGCTGCTTCCAGACTAGGGTGGAGAAACCGTAGTAGAAAGCGTGCGCCGACTGGATCAGGCCGGCGGCGATGGCGGCGGTCATGAAGGCGGGGTCGCGCAGCAGTCCGCTCACGCCCGCGAACCGGTCCGCGGCCTTCGCGACGTGGTCCCCCTCGTGCACCGGGTCGGGCGGCAGGAGGAACCTGGCGGCCACGGCCGTCAGCGAGACCGCCGCCGTAATCCACACCAGCACGAGGTCCGGCGAGCCCCAGGTCAGGATAGCGCCCATCAGCACGTTCGTGATCATGAAGGCCACCGACCCGATTCCCCGCGGCCAGCCGTAGTTGAAGCCGTCGCGGCGCGCGCGGTTCAGCACGATCACGTCGGTCAGCGGCGAGATGGTCGAAAAGGCGGACGAGGCGGCGAACCAGACCACGGTCCAGCCCGCGAACCCCAAAGGCAGCGCCATCATGGCGTAGGCCAGGGCGACGCCCAGGCTCATGAAGCTGAGCGCGGTGCGGCGAAGCTTGAAACTGTCGGCCCAGACCGCCAGCAGCGGTGCGGTGAAGGCGCGCGCCAGCATGGGCAGCGACAGGATCAGCCCGATCTGCGCGCCCGACAGGCCGTGGTGCGCGAACCACACCGGCATGTAGGGCGACGCCGCGCCGGTCCCGACGAAGATCGCCGAGTAGAACAGGCCGAGGCGGACGGGCAGCGACATGGCTCCGACTTATACGGAGTCGGCGGCCTCAGTTCCGCCCTTCCAAGGAGACGATAGTTCGCCCTACTGTCCTTCTGAACAACGATAAGGGAGACGGGTCATGAGCCGGACCAACAGCCGCGATCGGGAGCTGCGGGAGCGCGCCGCGGCCGTGATCCCCGGCGGAATGTACGGCCACCAGTCGGTGGGCCTGCTGCCGGACGACTACCCGCAATTCTTCGAGCGCGGCGAAGGCGCCCATATCTGGGACGCCGACGGGAACCGCTACCTCGACTACATGTGCGCCTACGGGCCGAACCTGTTCGGCTATGCCCACCCCGAGATCGACGCAGCCTATGTGCGCCAGCTCGAAAAGGGCGACACGCTCACCGGCCCCACCGGGCTGATGGTCGAGCTGGCCGAGGCGCTGACGCGCATGGTCACCCATGCGGACTGGGCGATCTTCTGCAAGAACGGGACGGACGCCACGACCATGGCGCTGACCACCGCGCGGGCGCACGCCAAACGTCGGGTCGTGATCCGGGCCAAGGGCGCGTACCACGGCGCGATCCCGTGGTGCACCCCTCGGCCGGCGGGCGTGATCGACAGCGACCGGGCCCACCAAATCTTCTGCGATTACAACGACGTGGCCAGCCTGGAAGCCGCCGTGGCGCAGGCGGGCGACGACCTCGCGGCCATCTTCGCCGCGCCGTTCAAGCACGACGCCTTCATCGATCAGGCCGAGCCCGACCCGGCCTACGCCCGCCGCGCCCGCGAACTGGCCGACCAGACCGGCGCCCTGTTGATCGTCGACGAGGTGCGGGCGGGCTTCCGCCTGTCGCGGGACTGCTCCTGGAGCCGGATCGGCGTGCAGCCTGACCTCTCCACCTGGGGCAAGTGCGTCGCCAATGGCCACCCCCTGTCGGTGATGCTGGGGAACGACAAGGCCAAGACGGCCGCCGCTTCGATCTATGTGACCGGCTCGTTCTGGTTCCAGGCGGCGACCATGGCCGCGGCCCTGGAGACCCTGCGCCTGATCCGCGACACCGACTACCTGGAGCGCATCACCGGCCTGGGCGACACCCTGCGCGCCGGCCTGGCCGAGCGCGCCAAGGCCGCGGGTTTCGGCTTCCGCCAGACCGGTCCCGGCGTGATGCCGCTGTTCCTTTTCGACGACGACCCGGACCTCCGCAAGGGCTTCTGCTGGTCATCCGAGATGCTGAGCCGCGGCGTCTATGTGCACCCCTGGCACAACATGTTCCTTTGCGCGGCCATGACCGACAGCGACATCGCCCAGACCCTCGACGCGGCCGAAGCCTCCTTCGCCGCCCTGAAGGCCCAGGTCCGCGACCTGTCGCCGGTCGAGAAACTCGCCTTCCTTTCCGCCGGAGCCCGCTGATGGACGACTATTCCGAGTACGACGGCCTGGGCCTCGCGGCGCTGGTCGCGAAGAAGCAGGTCACGCCGGCCGAGCTGGTCGAGGCGGCGATCGACCGCATCGAGCGGCACAATCCGGCCCTGAACGCGGTGGTCTACAAGGGCTACGACGACGCGCGGAAGTGGGCGGCCGGCGACCTGCCGGATGGTCCGTTCAAGGGCGTGCCGTTCCTGATCAAGGACCTGGGCGCACAGGTCAAAGGCTGGCCCCGTAGCTCGGGCAGCAACTTCGCGCAGGTCGCGGCCGACGCCGAGGACAGCGAGCTGGTCAAGCGCTACCGCGCCGCCGGCGTGGTCATGCTGGGCAAGAGCAACACGCCCGAGTTCGGCATCCCCGGCGTCACGAACTCCGAACGGCTGGGCTTCTGCCGCAACCCCTGGAACACCGAGCACATCTCCGGCGGCTCTTCCGGGGGCGCCGCGTCGGCGACGGCGGCGGGCATCGTGCCCCTCGCCCACGCCAGCGACGGCCTGGGATCGATCCGCATCCCCGCCGCCTGCTGCGGCCTGGTGGGCATGAAGATCACCCGCGACCGGACGCCGATTTGCGAGGTGTCGGACGGCGCGCTGGGCTTCTCGGTGCACCACGTGGTCAGCCGGACGGTCCGCGATAGCGCCGCGATGCTGGACGCCACCGGCTACGCCCAGCCGGGCGACCCGTTCCAGGCGCCGGCAAAGAACGGCCCCTATCTCGCCGAGATCGAGAAGAGCCCGGGCAAGCTGCGCATAGCCTGGTCGGCCGAGACGCCCAGCGGCCGGCCGATCCCCGACGAGATGCGCCAGGCGCTGGAGCGCACCGCCGAACTGCTGAAGGGCCTGGGCCACGAGGTGTTCGAGCGGGGGCTGGGCATCGATTACCGCCTGCTCTACCGGGCCCAAGGCCTGGCCAGCGCCTCGAATTTCTCGGCCAATGTGAAGCGCTGGGTCGAACTGCTCGGGCGCGAGCCCGAGCCCGGCGAACTGGGCCCGCTGGCCCAGCGCGCCTACGAAGCCGGCCAGCGGCTCAGCGGCCAGCAGGCCTTTTGGGGCTTCCAGCAGCTGCGGCTGCTCAATCGCCAGATCCTCGCGGCCTACGAGGACTTCGACGTCTTCCTGACGCCGGTGATGGCCACGCCGGCGCCCCGCTGCGACTGGCTGAACCCGCTGACCGACGATCTCAAGGAGTTCGACCGCCGCCAGGCCGCCACCTACGGCACCACGCCGCCCGCCAACTTCACGGGCCAGCCCTCGCTGTCGCTGCCCCTGTGGGAATCCGCCGATGGCCTGCCGGTCGGCATGATGTTCACCGGCCGCTTCGCCGATGAAGCCACGCTCTATCGCCTGGCCGGCCAGCTCGAGAAAGAAGCCCCGTGGAAGGATCGCCGGCCTGCTGTATGGGGATGATCCTCACGTAGCGGGGCGAGGCTGATGGGTTTCTGGACGCGGCGGAACTGGATGACCCTGGCCGCCCTCGGGGGCTTCGTGGCGGTGGCGGTCGGCGCCTTCGCCGCGCACGGCGTCGCCGATCCGAAGGCACAGGAATGGCTGCGCACCGGCGCCACCTACGGCTTCATGCACACCATGGCGACCTTCGCTTGCGCCACCTTCATGAACATCGGCGCCAAGCGGGCGCGGTTCGCGCCGGGCTTCTTCCTGAGCGGGACGGTGATCTTCTCCGGCTCGCTGTACGCCATGGCCCTCGGCGCTCCCCGCTGGTTCGGGGCGATCACGCCGATCGGGGGGACGCTGTTCCTGATCGGCTGGGGCGTGCTGGCCTGGGCGGCCCGCGGCGTCGATCCTCAGGCCTGAGCCGAGCGCGGCAGGGCCAGGAGCCGCAACGTCGCGGCCGAACCCAGCAGGCAGGCCAGCATCACCAGGGCCATCGGCCGCGCGGTGCCGTCGTGGAAGGCTCCGGCCAAGCTGGACGCAAGAGCGCCGGCCGCGAACGAGGCCGCGCCAAGCAGGGCCGAGGTGGCGCCCGAACGCAGCGGATCGATGCTGAGGGCCCCCGCCGTGGTGTTGCCGGCCATGAACCCGTAGCTGCCGAGCAGCAGGAACAGCAGGGGCGCGACGGTCCACAGTCCGCCCACGCCGGTCACCGCCGCCAGGGCCAGCAGGGCGCCGACGCCCAGCGACACCGTGCTGGCGCGTGCGAGCACCTGGTCGGTCGTGGCGTTCCGCAGCGCCAGGCGATTCAGCTGGCTGGAGCCGATCACCGCCACCGCGTTCGCGGCGAAGAGGAACGGGAAGACCGCCACGGGCACATGATAGGTCCCCATCATCACGTCCGGCGACGAGGCGATATAGGTGAACAGGGTCGCGCCGTTCAGCGCGCCGCACAGGGCATAGCCGATGAGCCGCCTCTGCCTCAGCACCGCCAGGTAGGACTGGAACGGGTTTTCCTTGCCCGCCTGGACGGCGGTCGCCTCCGAGCGGGACTCCTTCAGCCGCAAGAAGGCGGCCAGGCCGATGGCGGCGCCGACCAGCGCCATGAACCAGAAGTTCCAGGACCAGTCGCCCAGCCCCAGCAGCACCCCACCCAGCATGGGCGCGAGGATCGGCGCCAGGCCCATGATCAGCATCATCAGGCTCAGGATGCGGGCGGTGTCGGTGTGGCCGAACTGGTCGCGCACCACGGCGCGCACCACCACACCGCCGGCGCAGGCCCCCAGCGCCTGGACGAAGCGGCCGACCAGAAGCTGATCGACCGTCTGGGACAACGCGCAGCCGATCGAAGCCAGGACGAAGACCGCCACCCCGAACAGGATCGGACCGCGGCGGCCCAGGCGGTCGGACGCCGGGCCGTAGATCAGTTGCCCGATCGCCATCCCGGCCAGGAAGGCGGCCACGGTGGCCTGCGTCTTGCCGGCGTCGGCCTCCAGCGCCGCGCCGATGGCGGGCAGGCTGGGCAGGTACATGTCGATCGCCAGCGGCCCCATGGCCGTGAGCGAGCCCAGGAGGACGACGAGGCCCCAGGGCGTCGGTGCGGGCGGCGATGTGGGAGAGTCGTTGGCGGACGTCACGGCGCCTATGCCCTACTGGCCAACAGGGTTTGAGGGAAACTCGAATTGCGGCCAAGGTCGCGATCAGCACCGGGGAGGACCAGATGTCGGCGCTTGAGACCATGATGCCGCCTGTGAAGCGCGCGGCGGTGAACGGCGTCGAAATCGCCTACTACGAGGCGGGGCCGCGCGAGGGCGTTCCCATCGTCCTGTGCCACGGCTTTCCCGAGCTGGCCTTCTCGTGGCGCCATCAGATCAAGGCGTTCGCCGACGCCGGCCGCTGGGTGATCGCCCCGGACCAGCGGGGATACGGCCTTTCATCCAAGCCCACCGACGTCGCCGACTACGACATCGACCACCTGACGGGCGACATGATCGCGTTGCTGGATCACCTGGGCGTCGAGAAAGCCATCTTCGTCGGACACGACTGGGGCGGCATCGTGGTGTGGCAGATGCCGTTGCTGCACCCGACACGCGTCGCCGCCGTGATCGGCCTGAACACGCCCTTCCTGCCCCGCGCGCCGGCCGATCCGATCCTGATCATGCGCAACCGCTTCGGCCCCGACATGTACATCGTCTGGTTCCAGAAGCCCGAGGAGCCCGAGGCGGTCCTGGGCGAGGACACGGCCAAGACCATGCGCTTCTTCATGCGCAAGCCGGCCGCCCTGCAGGCCGCGGCGGCACAGCCCAATGAGTCGGGCTCGACCTTCGCGTTCAAGGATCTGCTGAAGCAATGGGACGGCAAGACGGGCGGCGAGCAATTGCTCACCCCGGACGAGCTGGCCGTGTTCGCCGACGCCTTCCGGGAGGGCGGCTTCTTCGGTCCGGTGAGTTGGTATCGGAACTTCACCCGCAACTGGGAGCGCGCCGAAAAGTTGACTCAGCGGATCGACGGCACCCCGTGCCTGATGATCACCGCCGAACTGGACGCCGTGCTGACGCCCGAGATGGCCGAGCCCATGCCGCATTTCGTCGGCGACCTGGAAACCCACATGGTCAAGGGCTCGGGCCACTGGACACAGCAGGAGAAACCGGAGGAAGTGAACCGCCTGATGCTGGACTGGCTGGACAGGCGTTTCCCGAAGTAGAAGGGCGCATGGAAAGAAATACCCCGGCCCCAGGCGTCGCCGCGATCGACCACCGGCGCGGCCTCTTCGCCGACAACGAGCCGTTCGCCAGCGGCTGGCTGTCGACCGGCGGCCCGCACGAGATCTTCTACGAGGAGTGCGGCAACCCCACCGGCAAGCCCTGCGTCATCCTGCACGGCGGCCCGGGCGGAGCGATCAACCCGACCATGCGCCGGTTCTTCGACCCCACGAAGTGGCACATGGCCCTGTTCGACCAGCGCGGCTGTGGCAAAAGCCGCCCCAACGCCAGCCTCGACGACAACACCACCTGGTCGCTGATCGAGGACATCGAGCGGCTGCGCGAGCACCTCGGCGTGGAGAAATGGTGCGTGTTCGGCGGCTCGTGGGGTTCCACCCTCGCCCTCGCCTACGCGATCAAGCACCCCGAGCGGGTCGAGAGCCTGGTCCTGCGGGGCGTCTTCCTGCTGACCGAGCGCGAGCTGCGCTGGTTCTATCAGGACGGGGCCTCGATGATGTTCCCCGACGCCTGGGCCCGCTTCTGCGCGCCCATTCCGCCCGAGGAACGCGGGGACATGATGGCCGCCTACCACAAGCGACTGACCCACCCGGACCGCAGGGTGCAGGCCGAGGCGGCGGCCGCCTGGAGCCAGTGGGAAGGCGACACCATCTCGATCCGAGGGCCCGAGGCGCGGCCGTCGAAGTTCAACGAGATCGACTTCGCCATCGCCTTCGCCCGCATCGAATGCCATTTCTTCGTCAACGGCGGCTTCTTCCCGGAGGCGGACTGGCTCATCAAAAACGCCTCGGTGCTGAAGAACATCCCCGGCTGGATCGTCCAGGGCCGGTTCGACGTGGTGACCCCCATGGAAAGCGCCTGGCGGCTGAAAACCGCCTGGCCCGCCGCGCGGTTCGAAGTGGTCTGGGATGCGGGCCATGCCTCGACCGAACCCGGCATCGTCGACGCCCTGGTCCGGGCCACCGACCAGGCGCTGAAGGTCTGATCCTGAGCAGTCGCGCCGATATCGTCCGGGCCTATCTCAAGGCCATCGAAGAGCGCCGCGACTCGCTCGCGTTCTTCACTGAGGATGCGATTCAGGAGGAATTCCCGAACGCCCTAGTCCCAACCGGCGCGCGCAGGACCATGGACGAACTGCGCGAGGCGAACGCTCGCGGGCGCAACGTCATGACCTCCGAGACCTACGAGATCGTCAACCTGATCGAGGACGGCGACCGTGTGGCCTGCGAAGTGTTGTGGCGAGGCGTCCTGGCGGTGCCGCTTCGCTCTCTGAAGCCCGGCGACGCGATGAAGGCCCGCTTCGGCGTCTTCTTCGAGTTCCAGGGCGACAAGATCCGTCGCCAGCACAACTACGACTGCTTCGACGCCTTTTGAGCCGGCGGCGCGGGCCGCACGCCAAGGACTTCGAGCAGCAGGTCCGAAAGACGGGCGCTGACGATCTCGGTCCCGCTGGCGTTGAAATGGCTCCAATCCCGGTACAGCTCGTTCCGGTTGGTCAGGTCGGAGTTGTCCAGCACCGGGCCCAGGCGCTCATATCGCGCCCAGTCATGCGGCTTTCCGGCCCGGTTGAAGGCCGGCAGATAGATGAACACCAACTTCGCGCCATGCGCCTTGGAAGCGGCCGCGATCTTCTCCAGATAGACTTGATCGTCCTCGTCGGTGACCGCGCGCACCGACGCCGGCAGTCGCGACTTGCGGTCGAACTCCCACGCGTGCGCCTTGGCCTCGGCCAGGAGTTCGTCGCGAGTCATCTGCTTGGGCGCCGTCCCGCTGCGCTTCCAGCGCGCCATCCAGGCCGTGTACCGCCGTTGATAGTCCTTGGCGTCGAACTCGCCGTCGATCCCGATCAGGTCCGGCGCCACAGCCGCGAAGGACAGCTTCATCTGGCGGAACGGCAGATACATGAGGTTCTTGCGCAGATCGTAGAGGCCGTATGACGCCTCGGCCCAGACCTCGCCGGCGGGGGCGAGGTAGCGGAAACTGTCATGGCCCCAGGGGTACGGGCGCTCGTTGATCGCCACAACCACCACCTTGGGCCTCTTCGCCTCCAGCGTCTGTTGCAGCAGGACCCACTGTGTGTTCCGACCATCGCCCGGCAGCGACATGTTCACGACCTGGCCCGGTGCGCCGGCGGCGGCGAGCTTCTCCTCCACCCAGGGCGCGCTCAGGCCCAGACCGGTCCGCGAGTTCCCCAGGACCACCACGTCGATCGGCCGAGGGTCGAAGTGAGCGCGCTCGTACGAAAGGCGCGCCCCGGCATAGATGGTGTCGTCCAGCAGCTGGTAGCGATGATAGGCCCGATCGGGCAGCAGGGTCGCCGCAGCAGCGAACGCCGCCGCCAGGGCGACGATGAAGACGCAGGAAAGGATCAGTCGGGTCCGGCTCATTCTGCCCAACTAGAAATTGAAGTAGACGAACACGCTCGTCCCACTCTGGATGAATTCGATCCCCATGAAGAGCAGGAAGGCGATGTAGATCAGCACCGGCAGCACGGGCCGCCACTGCCAGCTCAGGATCGGCTTGCCGACCGCCTTCCACGTCGCGAAGTTCGCCGCCGGGCGGTACTTGCGCATGATCTGCTGGGTGTTCGGCAGGAAGACCACGATCAGCGCCGCGATCACCAGGAGCAGCAGGAAGCCGGGTTGGGCGAAGCCGCTGAGCGCCGGATTCAGCTCAAAGCCGTTCAACCCCCACATGCCGCGGAAGATCGCCACGCCGTCGTGCAGGGACTCCGCGCGGAAGAACATGTTGCCGGTGAGCACGCAGGCCAGCGTTAGGACATGGTAGCCGGCGCGGCGCAGCACGCCCTCCTTCGGCGCGGGCTTGCCCTCGCGCTTCAGCCGACGGCGATGGCGCCGCTTGAGCTCGCGATAAGCCTCGTTGATGGAGACATAGGCCCCGTTCAGCAGGCCGTAGACTACATAACCCCACCCCGCGCCGTGCCACACCCCCAGCAGGAAGAAGGTGATGAAGGACGGGGCCACGACCGTGACCGCGAACGCGCTCCAGTTCTTCAGCCCCAACCGCGCCGAAAGGCGGTTCAGCGGCAACGCCAGGGGCTGGAAGACGTACGACAGGATGAAGCGCTGGAGCGACATGTGCCAGCGACGCCAGTAGTCGATGACGCTTGCCGCCCGCAGCGGCGAGTGGAAGTTCAGCGGCAATCGCACGCCGAACATCCGAGCCAGACCGATCGCCATGTCGGAGTAGCCGGAGAAGTCGAAATAGACCTGCAGGGTCCAGCCGACGGCGATCAGCCAACCGGTGGTCGGGTCGACCGCCCCGCTCTCGGTGGCGGCCTTGTACATCGGGATGAAGTAGGCCGCGATGCTGTCAGCGATGACGGTCTTCTTGAAGAGGCCGATCGAGAAGATCGAGAGGCCGACCAGGATGTTCGACCACTGCAGGACGCCGAACAGCTTGTCGCGGAACTGCGGGATGATCTCCTTGTGGTGGACGATCGGACCCGAGATCAGCTGGGGGAAGAACGCCGCAAAGAGCGCGAACTCGCCGACGGTGGTTTTCTTCGCCTCGCCCCGCGCGCAGTCGACGAGGTAGGCGATCTTCTGGAATGTGAAGAACGAAATTCCGAGCGGCAGGATGATGTGGGGAACGACGAAGTCGGCCCCAGCAAATCGGTTCAGATTGTGAACCGCAAACATCGTGTATTTGAAGTAGAGCAGCGCCGCGAGGTCGATGGTCAGGCCGGAATAGAGGATAGCCTGCGCAATGCGTGGCTTAATCTCTCGATAGTGCTGGATGTAATGGCCGAGGACGAAATTCAGGACGATCGAGACCAGCAACACCCAGGTCTGCGAAGGCATCCACCAAGCATAAAAGCCGAGCGAAGCCACCGTCAGAACCCACATGGAGGTCAGGCGGCCGAAGCGCCTCAGCAGATAGAACGCGGCCAGCGCAACCGGCAGGAACGCGAAGATGAAGATGAAGGAATTGAACAGCATCCAGGCTGGACCTATTCCCTCTCGATCGTCATCGGCAGCTCCGGCGCGACATAGGTCGCCAGATCCAGAGCCCAGGTCGTGTGGCCGTCAGCGTCCGACAGCTGCTCGAAGCCCAGCTTCTTGTAGTGGCCGGAGACCATCTTGTTCTTCGCGGTCGGAATGTATTCGCCGACCAGTCGGCGAGCGCCTGTCTCGCGCGCGGCGCGGACCACCTCGGCCAGCACGGCCTCCTCGACGCGACGGCCCAGCACGCGGCAGCTCATGAGCCAGGTGTCGTTGACCCAATCCTCGCCCTGCTGGCGGAAGATGATGACCGAGATCATCCCGGAATCGCCGAACCGGTCGGCGAGGCGGACCTGCAGAGTGAAGGCGCCGGGGTCGTCCTGGGCGGCGGCGATCTGCGGCTCGGTATAGCGGCGGGTGGTCAGGTTGAACTGGTTCGACTTGTTGACCAACTGAGTGATCCGCGCCCGGTTGACCGCGTCGAACGGCTTCAGCGTGCAGATCATCTCCAGCGACTGGAGGTAGCCGGCGACGTCGCTGGTGCTCGCCAGTTCACGGCGCTTGGCCTGGGCGCGATAGTCGTCGGCGCGCTTGGCGTCTTCTTCCACAAAGGAGATCGCCTCGAACCAGCCACCGGCCGTCAGCGTCCGCGGATAGAGCGCCGGATCCTCCGGCACTTCGGGAACCGCCACCATCGGCAGCTCGCGGCGAACCTGCGCGCGCTCGGCCGGGTTGTCGTCCAGGAAGACCAGCGCATCGAGGCCGATCTCAAGCGTCTCGGCGATGGCGCGGAGGTTCGCCGCCTTGTCGGTCCAGTTGGCGTGGAAGACCGCGATGTCATCTTCGAGCAGCACCATCTCGGGGTGTTCCCGGAACGGCTTGATCGCCGCGTCGTGCTCGTTCTTGGAACAGACGGCCAGGATGACGCCGCGCTGTCGCAGCCGCTTGGCGAGGCGCTGGATCTCAAGGAAGGCTTCGCCGCTAGCGCTGCCCTGCCCCAGCGCGATGCCCTCGACCCCGTCATCGCCGATGACGCCGCCCCAGAGCGTGTTGTCAAGGTCGAGCACCAGGCACTTGCGCGCCTTGCCCGCGATGGACGCCAGCACCCGGCAGACCACATCCGCATAGAATGGAACGATCGTCAGCGCCTGGGGCAGCTTCGCCATGTGCCAGCGCGCCGGATCCTCCCAGTTCGCTAGCCCGACCCACGCCGCGGCGCGAGCCACGTCGACCACCACCACGTCACTGGCGCGCGCCCACTCGGCGATCCGCGCGTTGAGCGCGCCCACCATGGCGTAGCCGCTCTGAGGTTGGACGAGATCCAGGCTGCCGAACAGCGGCTCCATGGGCGGCACGACGGTCTGCATCAGCACCCCGCCGCGCACCCAGCCCTTCAGTCCGTCGACGATCCGCCGCAGCGAGGCCGCCGCGAACTCGACCTTGCTCTCGGCCTCTTCGGGGCCGACGACGCTCGTATTCAGGTCCAGCGTACGATAGTCGCTGGACACCAGCACGAAGTCGGGATCCTGGGCGCGGAAGTCGCTGTCCGGATCGCAGGCGCCCTGCAGCGCCGAGCCGTAGTCGCCGACGATCACCTCCACGAGGAGGTTGTGGCGCAGAGCCGTGCCGACCACGGCGGACCCGATCACGTCCTGGGTGCCGTCGCCCAGCAGCCCCAAGCGGATTCGGCGAAGCTCACCGCCAATCGACGCCTTGGCGTAGAGCCCAGCGGTGCGCGCGAGCTGCTCGAGCTGGCTGAGGTTCAGCCCGAAGTTGGCGAGCGCGACGAGTTCCTTCTCGACGCCCTCCAGTCGCCCTTCACCGACGGCGGCGCGCAGCGCTCTCACGCGGTCGCGGAAGTCCGCCGGCGGCGGTAGCAGCCATTCCAAGTTCTCCAGCATGTCGGACGCCCCCTGGGGAACTCAGTTCTTCTGCAGCTTTTGCTCGATGGCGCTCACCATGTCGCCGACGTTCGTAAAGCGCTCGATCTCGCCCGTGGAGAACTTGACGTGGAAGCCCTGCTCGATGGCGACTACCAGCCGGATGTGGCTAAGGCTGTCCCAGCCTTCGACGTCCTTGGCCGTGGTTGCATCTGTGATCGTCAGCTCGTCCAGGTCCAGCACGTCGATCATGATGTCCTGAATCTTTGCGGTGATCTCAGCCCTATCCACAGCCACCCAATCCCTCTGTCTACAACTGGCGCCCCCGCCCGCGCGCCGCGCTTGTGCAAGCACGGTACGCCGCCGCCCGTTTCGCACGCCAGCGGAGGTCAAGCGAGACCGATAAGCGGGAATCGTAAATCTTTCTATTGCGCTGTGCGGCCCCACTCACGCGGAAAGCCACGTCGCCCTCTAGACGAACGAACCCTTGCCGCTCGTGACCTCCGCGTAGCGATGGACGCGGACCGACTGGACCAGGCCGAACCCGATCATCACGGTCAGCATCACGGTGCCCCCGTAGCTGAGCATCGGCATGGGCACGCCCACCACGGGGGCCAGGCCCATGACCATGGCGCCGTTGATCATCACGTAGAGCGTGAACGTCGCCGTGACGCCCGCCGCCGCCAGCCGGCCGAAATGGCTGTGACTGAGATAGGAGGTGCGCAGCGCCATGAAGATCGCCGCCGCGTACAGCACCAGCACCGACACGCAGCCCACGAAGCCGAATTCCTCCGCCAGGGTGGCGAAGATGAAGTCGGTCTGCTTCTCCGGCAGGAAGTTGAGTTGGCTCTGCGAGCCCAGGCCGTAGCCCTTGCCCAGCAGGCCGCCCGAGCCCAGGGCGATCATCGACTGCAGGATGTGGTAGCCCGAGCCCGACGGGTCGCTTTCCGGGTCCAGGAAGGTGAGCACCCGCTGGCGCTGGTAGTCGTGCATCACGAACATCACGAAGGGCGGGATCACCGCCAGCGCCGCCGCGACGCCGGCGCCGATGGTCTTCCACGACAGCCCCGCCAGCACCACGATCGCCCCGCCCGTCATGGCGATCAGCATGGCGGTGCCGAGGTCGGGTTGGTGGGCCACGAGCAATACGGGCAGCGCGATCATGGTCGCCGGGATCAAAAGCCACCACGACAGCCGGGCCCGTTCGGCCGAGACCCCGTGGTAGAGCCGCGCGAGCGCGAGGACGATGCCCAGCTTCATGACCTCGGACGGCTGGAAACTGAAGCTGCCGATGGAAAGCCACCTCTGGGCGCCCAGTCGCACGTCACCCACCGCCTCCACCGCGACCAGGAGCAGCAGGCCGAGGCCGTAGATCGGATAGGCCAGGGCGAACCAAACCCGGATGTCGATCATCGCCAGCGCGATCATCATCAGGAGGCACATTCCGAAGCGCGCGACGTGGGCTGCGGCCCACGGCGTCCACGACGATCCCGCGATGGAGAACAGCATCAGGCCGCCGGCGCCTGCGATCAGGCTCAGGACGAGGACGAACACCCAGTCGATTTCCGACAGTTTGACGACCAGCCGGTCGCGTTCGCCGGGACGGGTGAGCGCGGACACGGTCATGCTTGGGTTCCGGGCGCTGGGCTAGTGGCGTGGGTCTGATCCGGGGCCGTTTCGTCGGGCGCGGCCGGCATGGGCGTGACCGTCTGCACCCGGCTCATCACCTCGGCGTCCTTCAGCAGGACCGTCCGCATGATCTCACGCGCCCGAGGCGCGGCGGCGCTGGCGCCGAAGCCCCCGTGCTCGACCAGCACGCTGATGGCGTAGCGGGGATCGTCGTAGGGCGCGAAGGCCACGAACCAGGCGTGGTCACGCAGTTTCCAGGCGCCGGCCGTGCCGTGGACGCCGCGGCCGCTGCCATAGGAATAGGCCTGGGCCGTCCCCGTCTTGCCGGCCATCTTGATCGGGCCGAGGCCCAGGTCGGCCACGCGCGCGGCGGTCCCGACGGTGGTCACCGCCGCCATGGCTTCGCGCACGAAGTGCAGGTGCTCCTTGTCCACTGGCAGGTCGCCCCAGGCCGCGCCCGACTTCTGCTCGACCCCGCCGATCGAGCGGATCAGCCGTGGGTGCAGCGCCTTCTGGCCGTTGGCGATGCGGGAGGTCATCACGCAGAGCTGCAGCGGGTTCAGGTTGGTGTAGCCCTGGCCGATGCCCATGCTGGGCGTCTCGCCCGGATGCCACTTGGGATCGCGCGGAAAGCGGCGGCGCTTGTACTCGGTGTCAGGCACCAGGCCCTTCTTCTGGCCGGGAATGCCGATGTCGAAGATCTCGCCCAATCCGAACTTGCGGGCCGTGTCCGCGATCTTGTCGGGACCGATCGCCAGGGCGGTCTGGTAGAAATAGATGTCGCACGAGGTGGCGATAGCGCTGTGCATGTCCTGCGCGCCGTGGACCTGGTCGCACTTCCACGTCCGGCCGAAGAACCAGTGGCCCGTGCACACATGCACGGTCTTGGGGTCGTAGCCGTTCTCCAGCGCCGACAGCGCCACCATGGTCTTGAACGTCGAGCCCGGCGGATAGGTCGCCGTCAGCGCCTTGTTGAACAGCGGCTTGTGGTCGTACTGCGCCAGACCGCGATACTCGGCCCCAGTCAGCCCGCGCACGAACTTGTTCGCATCGAAGCTTGGGCCCGAGAACATGCAGAGGATGTCGCCGTTCCGGCAGTCCATCACCACCGCGGCCCCGCTCTCTGCGCCGAACACCTCTTCGGCGCGAAGCTGCACATCGACGTCCAGGGTGAGCTGGATCTCCTTGCCGGGCGTGGCGGGGATGTCGCCGTTAGGGTCCTCGCGGACCTGCCGGCCGTTGGCGTCCACCTCGACCTTCTCAGCTCCGGGCCTGCCGCGCAGATCCATGTCGAAGGCCTTCTCCACCCCCTGCTTGCCGATCCGGAAGCCCGGATGAAGCATGATCGGGTCGGGGTTGGGCGTCTTGTCGATGTCTTCCTTGTTCACCTTGGCGACGTAGCCGATCACGTGCGCGAAGGCGCCGCCGTAGGGGTAGACCCGCACTTCCCCCATGTCGGCGGTCACACCGGGCAGCTCGGGCTCACGCACGCTGATGGCGCTGAACTGCTCCCAGCTCATGTCTTCCATGACCTGGATGGGCGCGCGCTTCGGCGCGGCGTTGATGTCCCGCAGCAGGCGGCGCTGGCGGGCCTCGTCCAGCGGCACGAACTCGGCCAGCGTGTGCAGCGTCGCCTCGGGGTCCATGCCCTTGTCGCGGGCGACCATCAGCCGGAAGTTCGGACGGTTTGCCGCCAGCACTGCCCCGTTGCGGTCGACGATCAGGCCGCGCGGGGCCGGCAGAAGCTTGAAGTTGAACTGGTTCGAGGTCGCCAGCTTCTCATAGCGCTGGGTCTCGAAGAGCTGGAGATAGGCCAGGCGCGAGCACAGCGCGCCCACGCCCAGGCCGGCGAAGGCGCCCAGGATGATCGTGCGCCGGTGGAACACGCCCTGGCGCTCGTTGACTTCCTCGAAAAAGATGGCGGGTTCGGTCATCGCCGGCGCCTCAGGCCGTCCTCTCCACATTCGAGACCGCGGGCACGGTGTCGAGTTCCCGGTCGGGCACGATCTCGGGCATCGGCAGCGGCTTCTGCACCCGCGAGATCAGCTCCGGATCCTTCAGCAACGCGGTGCGCATGATCTCACGGGCCCGCGGGGCCGCCGCCGTCGATCCGCCCATGCCGTGCTGCACGATCACCGCCAGCGCATAGCGCGGCGCGTCGATCGGCGCGAATGCGACAAAGAGACCGTGGTCGCGCAGGCCCCAGGTCCCGCCCTTCCCCCGCGACCCGCCGCTGTCGTAGTTGCGCACCTGCGCGGTGCCGGTCTTGCCGGCCATCAGGATGTCGCCAAGGCCAAGCTGGCTGGCGCGGTAGCCGGTGCCGCCCACGTCGGTCACCGCCGCCATGCCGGCGCGTACGCGGTCGATGTGGTCGCGCGGGAACGGCAGGTCCGGGGCGTCGGACCCCCGCGGTCGCTCACGGCCCCCCACCGACTTGATCAGCCGCGGATTCAACGCCTTGTAGTCGGCGTTCGCCAATCGCGCCGTCATCACCGCGAGTTGCAGGCAGTTCACCTGCAGGTAGCCCTGGCCGATGGCGTAAGAGAGGTTCTCACCGGGCCACCAAGGCTGCTGGGCCTCGTTCTTCGAGAAGTAGCGCTTCTTCCAGGCCGGATCGGGCACGATCCCCTTCTTCTGGCCGGGGATGCCGATGTCGAAGGTCTGGCCCAGGCCAAAGGCGCGCGCCGCCTGGGCGATCCGGTCGGGTCCGACCCGCAGCGACATCGAATAGAAATAGGTGTCGCAGGAGTTCTTCAGCGCGTCGTTGAGGTTCTGCGATCCGTGGCCGCCGCGCTTGTGGCAGTGGAAGTAGCGACCGCCGAAATGCATGCCGCCGCCGCAGCCCACCCGTTCCTCGGGGCTGATCCCGGCCATCAGGATCGCCAACGCGGTCATGGTCTTGAAGGTGGAGCCGGGCGGGTAGAGGCCCGACAGGCACTTATCCAGCAGGGGCTTGCGCTCGTAGGCGGCCAGCGCGCGATACTCGGCGCCGGTCAGGCCGCGGACGAAGCGGTTGGCGTCGAACGACGGGGCCGAGGTCATGCAGAGGATGTCGCCGGTCCGGCAGTCGATCATCACCGCCCCGCCGCTCTCCTCGCCGAACACCTCGAGGGCTCGGTTCTGGATGTCGACGTCCAGGGTGAGCTGCACCTCCTGACCGGGGACGGCCGGGATATCGCCATCCTTGTCGTGGCCCACCTCGCGGCCGTTGGCGTCCACCTCGACCTTATGCGCGCCAGCGCGGCCGCGAAGCTCGGCGTCCAGCGCCTTCTCCACGCCCTGCTTGCCGATCCGGAAGCCCGGATGGAGCATGATCGGGTCGGGGTTGCCTCCGGCCTCGTTGATGGCGTCGATGTCGTCCTTGTTCACCTTGGCCACGTAGCCGATCACGTGTGCGAAGGCGCCGCCGTGCGGATAGACCCGCACCTCGCCGACGTCCGCGCTGACGCCCGGGAGTTCCGGCGCGCGGACGTTGATGGCTGAGAACTGCTCCCAGCTCATGTCCTCCATCACCGACACCGGCGCGCGCTTGGGGGCGCTGTTGATGTCCCGCAGCAGCCGGCGCTGGCGGCCCTCGTCGAGCGGCACATAGTTGGCGAGCGTCTTGAGCGTCGCCTCGGTGTCGAACCCCTTGTCGCGGGCGACCATCAGCCGGAAGTTCGGCCGGTTCGCCGCCAGCACGGCGCCGTTTCGGTCGACGATCACCCCGCGCGGCGCCGGCGCGAGCTTGAAGTTGAACTGGTTGGAGGTCGCCAGCTTCTCATAGCGCTGGGTCTCGAAGAGCTGGAGGTAGGCTAGCCTCGCCCCCAGGGCGCTGATCCCCACGCCAGCAAACGCGCCAAGCAGGATTGCGCGGCGGTGGAACAGGCCCTGCCGCTCGTTGACCTCCGCGAAGAAGATGGCCGGTTGGGTCATCCTGCTTCGCTCCTGACGGAGCTACGGAGGACCGGGTTGAACCCTGCGAAGCCTTGGCGAAGGAGGGTCATGGCCTAGCGGAACCTCACGTCGGCGTCTTCGAACCGGTCGATGAGCCGATCAGCGAACGGATAGAGGACTACGGTCGCCAGGAATTGCCAACCCACGGAAATGGGATCCGGCGCGTTCTGGGTGTCGAGCATCGTGAACAGGTAGCCGGCCCCAAGGGTCAGGCCGGTGGCCAGGCCGTACCAAAGCCACATCATCACCTGGCTCTGGCCCGCCAGGATGCTGCGCGCGCCCAGCACGATGCCGTAGGGCAGCAACAGGCACACCGCCCAGAAGCCGGTCGGCGCCCCCCACAGGAAGTCCAGGAAGATGCCCATGGTCATCACGCCCAGCGGGCCCAGCATCGAGGGGCGAATGACGGCCCAGGCGAAAGCCACCGGAAGGGCGAAGACCGGCTCGGGCAGACCCAGGCCCCAGAACCGGATCGGCAGCGCGAACAGCAGGCTGAGCGCCATCACCTGAAGCATGGGCACCCCCAGCCAGCGCCAGGGCGCGAGCGGACGGGCGCCGCTGCTGCTCACGTGGGGCCCCCGGCGGGCTGGGTGGCCTTGGGCGTCGGCGCCTTGGGCGCGGGCGTCTTCGCCGCTGGGGTCGCCGTGGTCTTCGCCGGCGGCGTGGCCGCCTTGGCCGGAGGCGTCGCCGACTTCGCAGCCGGCTGCGCAGGCGTCGTCGACTTGGGGGCCGGCGTCGCCGCCTTGCCAGCGGGCTGGGCCGGCGGAACACCCTTCGGCGCCGGAGTCGCGGCGGGCGACGCCGCGGTCCGCGGCGCGGCGGCCGGCAAGGCGGAGGCCGGAGCGGTCGCCTGCGGCGCCGGCGGCGGCAGGGTGGTCGCGCCCGGCGTCGGCGGCGGCGCGACGCCATGTTCCAGCTTCTTCGCGTCGGCGACCTGGGTGAAGTCCTCGAAGAGCAGGATGCGCACCAAGTCGACCGCGGCCTTGTCCGAGGCGAGCACCACCCGCCAGCGACCGTCGAGCCCCTTCACGGCGACGCCCACAGGAAGGCCGCGCGGAAACACGCCGCCGTCGCCGGAGGTCAGGATGCGGTCGCCGCTTTTCACCGGGTCCTGACCGCGCAGGTATTCCAGCTTGGGGTTCGGACCGCCGTCACCGGTCAGGATGGCACGCGAGTTGGTGCGGTCGACCATCACCGGCGTACGCGAGGCCGCGTCGGTGAGCAGGAGCACCCGGCTCACGCCCTCGGTCACGCCGACGATCCGTCCGACCAGGCCGTTCTCGCTCATCACCGGATTGCCGGGCTTGATCCCCTTCTCGCTGCCGGCGTTGGCCAGGCGTGAGTTCGCGAAGGGGCCGCGGCTGTCGGTGACGATTCGCGCAGTGGCCATCGGGATCGGCGGGTCGGTCTTCAGGCCCAGAACGGTGCGGTAGCGCTCGTTCGTGTCGCGCAGGGCGATCGCCACATCGCGCCACTGGCGCATGTTCTCAAGCTCGGCGCGCAGCCGACGGTTCTCGGACACGGCGAAGAAGTAGCCGCGGATTCCGTCGACCCCCTGCCCCGTCAGCCGCCCGGGCGTCGACAGCGCGTCGCCCACCGGCGCCAGAACCTTGTCGGTCATGGTGCGGGGATTGCCATAGGCGTCGGTGTCGAACGCCTCGCGGCGGTCCGACAGCAGGATCGCCACCGAAGCGATCAGGACGACGATGAACACGATGCCCGCCGTCCAGGTCAGCGGGACCTTCAATTCGCCGAGCGGGTTGTCCCTCAAGGACATCTAGGCTTCGCCCCTACCCCCTCCGGGTGGTTTCTTAGGCCAGGGTGGATTCCAGCACGCCCTTCATCCACTTGGGATGCTCGAGCACCTTGCCGCAGCCCAGGGCCACGCACGACAGCGGATCATCGGCCACGGTCACCGGCAGGCCGGTGTGGTCGCGGATCTCGGCGTCCAGGCCGCGCAGCAGCGCGCCGCCGCCCGTCAGCATGATGCCCTTGTCGGCGATGTCCGAGGCGAGCTCGGGCGGCGTCGCTTCCAGCGCCATCTTCACCGCGTCGACGATCTGGCCGACCGGCTCCGACAGGGCGTCCGACGCCTGCTTTTCCGAGATGCGCACTTCGCGCGGCACGCCCTGCATCAGGTCGCGGCCCTTGACCTCGATCGAGAGGCCCTCGCCGTCAGCCGGCGCGCGGGCGGTGCCGATCTCCTTCTTGATGCGCTCGGCCGTGGTCTCGCCGATCAGCAGGTTATGGTTGCGGCGCATGTAGCTGATGATCGCCTCGTCCATCTTGTCGCCGCCGACGCGGACCGAGCGCGAATAGACGATGCCCGAGAGCGAGAGCACCGCCACCTCGGTGGTGCCGCCGCCGATATCGACCACCATCGAGCCGGTGGGCTCGTGGATCGGCAGGCCAGCCCCTATGGCCGCGGCCATGGGCTCGTCGATCAGGCCCACGCGGCGCCCGCCAGCGTTCAGGCACGAATCGTTGATCGCGCGGCGTTCGACGGCGGTGGCGCCCGACGGCACACACACGATCACCTTGGGGTTCACGAAGCCCTTTCGGTTGTGAACCTTGCGGATGAAGTACTTGATCATCTCCTCGGCGACTTCGAAGTCGGCGATGACCCCGTCGCGCATGGGACGGATGGCTTCCATGTGGCCCGGCGTGCGGCCCAGCATCTGCTTGGCCTCGATGCCCACGGCGTGGACCACCTTGCGGCCGCCCACGTTGCGGAGCGCCACCACCGAGGGCTCGTTCAGAACGATGCCCTTGCCTTTCATGTAGATCAGCGTGTTGGCGGTGCCGAGGTCGATGGCGATGTCGTTCGAGATGGCGCCGAAGAGAGACGAGATCATGCAGGGCCCTAGGGGGAAAGGGGCGAAAGAGGCGAACCGACAGAGGGTTTCAAATGCGAACCGACTGACACACGAAGATGCGTCGAGTCGCTACGCTTTGTCTGGCGGGCTTTACGTCCCTCTGCCCTGACGAATTAGCCATTTCAAGGCTTAATGAGACGTATGCGCTTTCGCGTCGCGCGCGAAAACCCCAGTGGCGCATCGCCGCGGAATCGCCCTTTTTCCGAAGCAGCCGGCAAAACATGGGTCTACCGCTCGTTGAGCGGGGGCACGGAGACACGTCGCTCCAGCCGCAGAAGGGTCAGTACGACCGCGAAGCCGAAGGCCGCCAGCAGCGCCGCCATGGCGTGCGCGCGATCCCATTCGAGCGCCTCGACCGCCTTGAAGATCTCGATCGAAAGCACGTTGGTGGTTCCCGGGATGCCGCCGCCGATCATCAACACCACGCCGAATTCGCCGATCGTGTGGGCGAAGGTGAGGATCGCGGCCACCACATAGCCGGGAATCGAGAGCGGCAGGGCCACGCGCCAGAAGGCCTGCCAGGTCGTGGCGCCCAGGGTGGCCGCGGCGTCGAGGTTGTCGTCGCCCACCTCGCGGAACGCGTTGCGCAGCGGCTGCACGGCGAACGGCAGCGAATAGATCACCGAACCGATCACCAGACCCTCGAAGGTGAAGGCCAGCGTGCGCACGCCCAGCGCCTGCAGCGGCGCCATCAGCACGCTGTTCGGGCCCAGGGCGATCAGAAGGTAGAAGCCAAGCACGGTCGGGGGCAGCACGATGGGCAGCGCCACCAGCGCGCCGACCACCTCGGCCTTCCAGCCGCGGGAGCGCGCCAGCCACCAGGCCAGCGGCGTCGAGAGCGCGAGCAGGATCAGGGTGGTGACGCCCGCCAGCTTGAGCGTCAGCCAGACGATGTCGAGGAAGCCGGTCAAGGAACCTCGTAGCCGTACTTGCGGACGATCGCCTTCGCCTCGGAGCCCTTGAGGAAGGCCATGAACGCCTTGGCCGCGGGGGCGTTCGCACCGGTCTTCAGCAGCACCGCCTGCTGGTCGATGGGGGTGTGGTCGGCCGCCGGCACGATCCAGCGCGAGCCGCCCTTCACCGCGACCACCTGCGAGAGCGCCACGAAACCCAACTCGGCCGCGCCGGTGTCGACGAACTGATAGGCCTGGGTGATCGAAGTCCCCTTCACCAGCTTGGGCGCGAGCGCCTCGTAGACGCCGAGCTTCTTCAGGGTCTCCACCGCGGCCAACCCGTAGGGCGCCGTCTTGGGATCGGCGATGGCGATCTTCGCGAACCGGCCGCCTTTCAGCACCGCGCCGCGGGGGTCCACCAAGCCTGGCGTCTTCGAATAGAGCACCAGCCGCCCGACGGCGTAGGTGAAGCGGCTGCCCACCACGCCCAGGCCTTCAGCCTCGGCCTTCTCTGGCCGCTCCCGGTCCGCCGACAGGAAGACCTCGAACGGCGCTCCATTGGCGATCTGGGCGTAGAACTGGCCGGACGAGCCGAAGCTCAGCACGGCGTCGTGGCCAGTCCGGACCTTGAACCGCCCGGCGATCTCCTTGGCCGGCTCGGTGAAGTTCGCGGCCACCGCCACCTTCACCTCCGCAGCGAAGGCGGAGGTTGCCACCGATGCGGCCACGAGGATCAGGGAAAGGAATGTTGCGAGACGCATGTGGCGTTATGTACTCATACTACATAACGGAGTGAAGCATGCTCAGCGCCAACGTCACGTTAGAGCGGCCGGGCCTTCCCCGGGTGGCGCTCGCCCGCGCGGCATTGCTGGAAGCCATCGGCCAATTCGGCTCGATAAGCGCCGCCGCCCGCACGGTCGGCCTCTCCTACAAGGCGGCATGGGATGCCGTTCAGGCCCTCAACAACCTCTTCGACCGGCCGTTGATCCTGGCGGCGCCGGGCGGAAGGGCGGGCGGCGCTGCGCAACTCACCGAAGAGGGCCGAACAGCGCTTTTGGCGTTCCAGCGGCTCCAGGCCGAAATGGACGCGGCGCTCGCGCGTCTGGATCAGGACCTCGCCACCGACATGTTCTGGAGCCTCGGCATGAAGACCAGCGCCCGCAACGCGCTCCTCGGAAGAGTCGTCGCGATTACGGCCGGAGCGGTCAACACCGAGGTGACCTTGCGCCTGGGCGACGGCCTCGAGCTCGTCGCGGTCGTCACGGCTCAAAGCGTCGATGACCTTGGATTGGCCGTCGGCAAGCCGGCAATCGCCCTGATCCAGTCAAGCTTCGTCATCCTGGCCAAGGGCGAAGGCTTGCGGACATCGGCGCGCAACCAGATCGCAGGCGTCGTGCAAGCGCGCGAAGACGGCGCGGTCAACAGCGAGGTTCGCCTCGACATCGCCAGCGGCAAGACCCTGGTCGCAACCGTGACCCTCGAGAGCGCCAACGCGCTGGACCTCGCGCCGGGGGACCGGGTCACGGCCCTCATCAAGGCCCCCCACGTCATCCTTGCCGTGGAGTAGCCCGATGCTGCGCACCCTGCTGATCTCGTCGGCGATGGCTGCTGCGCCCCTCGCCGTCCAGGCGCAGACGCTCGCGCTCAAGGGCCCATCCGGCCAGACCGCCACGCTGACCGCCGCCGACGTCGCCAAGCTGCCGCGCGTGAGCTTCCTGTTCGAGGCGCACGGGCAGAAGCACACCTACGAGGGGCCGCTGCTGATCGCGGTGCTGGCCAAGGCGGGCGTTCCAACCGGCAAGGACCTGCGCGGCCACGCGCTGGCCAACGCCGTGGTTGTGCGGGCTTCGGACGGCTATGCGGTGGTCTACGGTCTCGCGGAGTTGGATCCCGGCACCCGGCCCAACCGCGTCATCCTGGCCGACAAGGCCGACGGTGCTGCGCTCAGCGACAAGGACGGGCCGTTCAAGGTGGTTGCCGAGGGCGACCTGCGTCCGGCGCGCGGCGCACGATGGGTCACGTCCATCGAGGTGGTGAACCTCGGCGGAGGCGGCGGCGCGCAGCATTCTCACTAGCCGCTGGCCCCGCGCCGGCGAACCCTCTAATCCCGCCCGCGACAACGGCGGGGAGGACGGCATGAGCGGCGACGACGACTTTGTCTATGACGAGGCCACGGGCGAATGGATCAGCGCCGCCGAGGCGGCCGAGCGGGCGCGGGCGGCAGGCGTGGTCGAGGTGCGGGACGCGGTCGGCAAACTGCTGGCCGACGGGGACAGCGTCACCCTGGTCAAGGACCTCAAGGTCAAGGGCGCGGGCGGCCAGACCCTGAAGCGCGGCACGGTGATCCGTTCGATCCGCCTGACCGGCGACGCCCAGGAGATCGATTGTCGGCACGAGACCATCAAGGGCCTCGTCCTGCGCGCCGAGTTCGTGAAGAAGAACTAGCCCAGGGCGCAGAGCAGCAGGCCCGCCGCGGTCAGTCCGCCCCCGACCCACTGGCGCAGGTGGAGCTTCTCCCGGAACAGCTTGCGGCCCACCGCGGCGGCGATGGGCCCCTCGATCAGGCCCACCGCGCGCACCGGCGCGGCCGGCGCCAAGGCCAGGGCGCCGAACCAGCAGGCTGAGGCGGCCGAGCCGAAGAAGCCCGCGGCCAGCGACGAGCGCCAGGCGCCGGTCACCGCCTTGAGCGCCTGAGGCCGGGTGGCCGCCAGGATTGTCGTCAGCGTGAGCGACTGCATCGCCTGGGCCACCACCAGCGCCGCGGTCGCGGAGAAGATCGGATGGGCGGGATCCAAGGCGCGGCCGGCCTCGCGGAAGCCGTTGAACGCCACCGCGAACGCCGCGCCGGACGCCAGGCCCAGCAGCGCGCCGGCGAGGTCGGCCTTGCCGTGGCCATGCCGCGGCCACGACAGCACGATCAGGCCCGCGGTCGCCACGCCGACGCCAAGCCAGACGCCGGGGCTGAGGGCGTCGCCAAGCACCAGCCAGCCCATGATCGCCGCCAGTGGCAGGGACGACTGCTGCAGCATGGTGGCGACGGCGAAGCCCGCGCGGCTCATGGCCATGAGCAGGATGGCGGTGGCTGACACCTGGGCGATCGCCCCGATGACCGCGCCCGCCCAGAAGGTGGAGGTCCAGTGCGGCTGCGCGGCGGGCGTCACCATGAACACCGCCGCGAAGATGGCGATGGAGAACGGCAGGCCGAACAGGAAGCGGACCAGGGTCGCGCCCCACGGGCCGGCGTCGGCCACCAGCCCGCGCTGCATCGCGTTGCGAGCCACCTGCAGCGGCGCCGCCACGATGGTCAGGAGGATCCAGAGCATTTGGTAAAATCCGTCATCCCGGCCAACGGAGCGGCGAAGCCGCGCAGGCCGAGCCGGGACCCACGCGGCCGGACGGCTCGCGCGAGGTCGCGACGATCAGGTGCTGATGGATGGCCGGGTCAAGCCCGGCCATGACGACTCGATGCTTGGATCAGAACCCGCTGGCGACCTTGCCCGGCGCGCTCTTTTCCTTCCTCGCGAAGAGGTTGTTGAGCGCGTTGACATAGGCCTTGGCCGACGCCGTCAGGGTGTCGGTGTCCGCCGCCGAGCCGGTGGCGATGCGGCCGTCGTCCTCGAGACGGACCGAGACCTGGGCCTGGGCGTCGGTGCCCTCGGTCACCGCGTGCACCTGGAACAGGCGCAGGATCGCATCATGCGGCACCACGGCGTGGATGGCGTTGAACACCGCGTCCACCGGGCCGTCGCCGGTGGCGTTGGCCGACTTCTCGTCGCCATCGATGGTGACGGTCAGGAAGGCTTCCTGCGGCCCCTCGGTGCCGGCGATCACCCGCAGGTGCTTGACCTGGACCTTGTCGGCGCTGCTGGCCAGGGCGTCGTCCACGAGGGCGATGATGTCGTCGTCGAAGACGTGCTTCTTCTTGTCGGCCAGGTCCTTGAAACGCTGGAAAGCCTCGTTCAGCGCGTTCTGGCCCAGCTCGTAGCCCAGGTCCTTCAGCTTCTCGCGGAAGGCGTGGCGGCCCGAGTGCTTACCCATGACCAGGTTCGACTGGGCCTGGCCCACCGATTCCGGCGTCATGATCTCGTAGGTGCCGCGGTCCTTCAGCATCCCGTCCTGGTGGATGCCGCTCTCGTGGGCGAAGGCGTTCTTGCCGACGATCGCCTTGTTGAACTGCACCGGGAAGCCGGTGATCGCAGAGACGTAGCGGCTGGCGCGGGTGATGTGCTGGGTCTCCACGCCCGTGTAGTAGGGCAGAGTGTCGCCGCGCACGCGCAGGGCCATGACGATCTCTTCCAGCGCCGCATTGCCCGCCCGCTCGCCGATGCCGTTGACGGCCACCTCCACCTGACGCGCGCCGCCCTGGACGCCGGCCAGGCTGTTGGCCACGGCAAGGCCCAGGTCGTTGTGGCAGTGGGTCGAGAAGATCACCCGGTCGGCGCCGTCAACGTTCTGGATGATGTCGCGGAACATGTCGGCGTATTCGCTGGGATAGCTGTAGCCCACGGTGTCCGGCAGGTTGATCGTGGTGGCCCCCGCCTTGATCGCGGCGTCGACGCAGCGGCGCAGGAAGTCCTGCTCGGTGCGCGTGGCGTCCTGGGCCGACCACTCCACGTCGCCGCACAGGTTGCGGGCGTGGGTCACCGACTTGGTGATCATCTCCAGGATGTCTTCCTGGCTGGCGTGCAGGATGTGGTCGCGGTGCGACGGGCTCGTCGACAGGAACGTGTGGATCCGGCCGCGCTTGGCCTTTCGGACCGCCTCGGCGCAGCGTTCGATGTCGGCCATGCCGGCGCGGGCCAGGCCGCAGACGACGCTCTCGGTAACGATCTCGGAGATGGCGCGGACGGCTTCGAAGTCGCCGTTCGAAGCGATTGGGAAGCCCGCCTCGATCACATCGACCTTCATGTCCTCGAGGATCTTGGCCAGCTCCAGCTTTTCCTCGTGCGACATGGATGCGCCGGGCGATTGCTCGCCATCGCGCATGGTGGTGTCGAATACGATGACGCGGTCGCGGCCGGCGGTGTCGGCGTTCGCGGGGACGGGGTTGGTCATGTTCGGTCTCTTCGCGGTGTTTTCGTTGGGGACGGAGGTGTCAGACCCCTGGTCGCCCGGCCGCGAAGATGCGCGTGCCTAGAGAGGCGCCCAGGGGCGGCTAAGCCCCAGCGAGAGAAGAAGCAGGCTGTCGAGCCGCGTGCGCATGGCGGCGTCTCTAGCGAAACGGGCGCTTCGGGGCAAGCATCTTGCGCGCGGCGCGGCCTTACGCCGCCTCTTCGGCAAGAACCTTGCTGACAGACGGTCGCACCCGGATCCGCTCACGATGCGCATAAACCTTGGGAAATTGCCGGGGATCGACGCCGTCGCCCTCCAGCCAGTCGGCGATGGTGAAGAGGTAGCCGTCACAGATGGAGAAGGCCTCGCCCAGCACGAACGGGCCCTTGAGGAACTCGTCCTCGATCAGCTGGAAACAGGCCGTCATCGTCTGCGGGACCTTGCGGCGCATGTCCTCGAACGAACTCTCCTCGTCCGCCCAGCGGTAGCCGCGGTGGCGGTGGGCGTGGGCCACATGGACCGTGGAGGCCAGATAGCTGTTGAACGCCTGAGCCTGCGCGAAGGACCACGGATCGGCCGGAGCCAGCGCGGCGTCGGGAAACACCTGCGCGACCCAGGCCAGGATCGCAACGGTCTCGGTCAGGACGCCCTGGTCGGTCACCAGGGCCGGCACGCGCCCCTTGGGGTTGATCGCCAGGTACTCGGGCGTGAGGTTGGCCTTCTCGCGCACGTTCGTGCGGACGGCCTCGTACGTGGCCCCGGCCTCTTCCAGCGCGATGTGCGAGGCCAGCGAGCACGAGCCCAGCGAATAGAACAGGCGGATCATCCCTCACCCTTTCCGCGCCGCTGCAACCAGCGCCGCGCGAACCAGCCGATAGCCAGCCATATGGCCGCGACGAGGGCCAGTTCCAGCCAGTGGCCGGAGATCTCGCCCTTCATGAGCTGCACGATCGAGGCGCCGGCATAGGCGGTCAGCACGATCTTGGGCACGATGCCGATCCCGGTCCCGGCGATGAAATGCAGGGCGCGCATCGGCGTGACCCCGGCCGCCATGTTGACCACGATGAACGGCGCCGACGGCACGAGCCGCACGATCAGGCTGGCCAGGAAGCCGTTCTCGCCCACCAGCCGCATGAACCGCTGCACCGCGGGCCCGGAAAAGCGATCCAGGGTCTTCGCCCCCGCCGAGCGCCCGAGGTAGAAGCCCACCAGCGCCGAAACCATGGTGCCGATCCAGCTGTAGAGCGCGCCCGTCTGCGGCCCGAAGGCCACCACCGCCGCGGCGATCAGCACGATCTGCGGCGTGCCGACGAACGCCAGGGCCGCGAACGCCGCCACCGCCACCGGCAGCGACCACGGCCCCCTCGCCGCCCCCAGCCAGCCCTCCAGCGTTCGTTCCCCGTCGAACCCCAGGAGTTGGGCGCCGAAGAAGAACACCACCCCGACGCCGCCGAACAGCACGAACGAGACCAGCAGCGTCCGCCAGGCCTGGGCGTCGAGGTTGGACAGGAAGGCGAAGAAGCGGCGCATTCCGCGCGAGGGGTCGCGTGTTCGTGTGTCACGGTCAAGGCGCGCTCGCCTTGCGTTTTTGCAAGTTGCGTTTTTACGCAACATGGTTAAGGTCACGCTCCCGCCGAGCGACCTGGAGACCGCGCTTGCTCGAATACGCGTTCGATACGATCACCGCCGCGCAGGCGCTCGCGATCAAGGCCGGCGACACCTTGACCTTCAACGGCGGTCCCGGCCGGACGGTGAGCGTGGTCTACCAGTCGTACGACCCGCTGGCGCTGACGCCCGAGGTCCCGCGGATCTTCGTGACCTACGAGGGGCGCACGGTGGCGTTCTCGACCGACCTGGTCCAGCTCTCCAAGACCGGCGGGCTGGTGATGGCGGACGGCTCCAGGCTCTACATCGGCGACGCGGCCGAGGACCGCGCGACAGGCTCGGCAGGCGACGACGGCCTCTACGGCGGCCCGGGCGCCGACAGCCTCGAGGGCGGCGCGGGCCGCGACGTGCTGCAGGGCAATGCCGGGAACGACACCCTGGCGGGCGGCGAAGGCGGGGACAGCGTCTACGGCGGCCAGGGCGACGACACGATCCACACCGGCCGCGGCGTCGCAGGCGAGGCCGGCGACTGGGCCAACGGCAACCTCGGCAACGACGACATCGTCGGCGGCGCGGGCGACGACACCCTGCTGGGCGGCCAGGGGAACGACTTCATCGGCGGCAGCGACGGGAACGACTACCTGTCGGGCGACCTCGGCGACGACGAACTGTTCGGCGGCATGGGCTGGGACACCCTGGTGGGCGGCGCCGGGAACGACACGTTGAGCGGCGGGTTCGACCCCAACATCCTGGTCGGCGGCGACGGCGAGGACCAACTCGTCAGCCAGGGCGCGATCGCCGCGACCATGGATGGCGGTGCGGGCGCGGACACCATCGTGGCCGGCAGCTCGGCCAAGGACCTGATGTTCGGCGGAGAGGGCAAGGACCGCTTCGAGATCGTCGCCAAGGCCGACCCTCGCGAGATCGTCGACGGCGAGATCCGCGACTGGGAAGCCGGCGACCAGCTCCACTTCGCGGCGGTCAGCATCCTGACCGACAGCTCGATCCTGCCACGCAGCTATTCCGAGTTCGTGGCCAGCGACTACGCCACGGCCCTGTCGATCGCCAACGAGCACATCTCGGCGGCCGGCGCGGTCTATGTGGCGGCCCAGGTGGGGAACGACGTCTATGTCTTCGCCGACACCGGCGACCCGGCCGACGGGGCCGACGTCTCGATCCTGCTGACGGGCCGCAGCCTCGCCGACATCGGCCTGACAAACTTCGTCTGAGGCGGGGTCCTGCTCGGACAGACTGGCTCTGGAGAGAGAGGCTCTCGGCGGGTTTGAATGCGGCGCAGCATGGGTTAAACCCGCGCCGTTCCGAAAACCTCAGCCGGGAGCCTACTCCACATGTCCCTGGAATCCGCCGCGCTTGTTCGCGTGAAGCCGTCCGCCACCCTGGCGGCCGACGCCAAAGCCCGCGAGCTGAAGGCCCAGGGGAAAAACGTGATCGGCCTGGCCGCTGGCGAGCCCGACTTCGACACGCCCGACAACATCAAGGAAGCGGCCATCAAGGCCATCCGAGAGGGCAAGACGAAGTACACCAACGTCGACGGCATCCCCGAGCTGAAGGAAGCCATCGTCGCCAAGTTCCAGCGCGAGAACGGCCTCAGCTACAAGACCACGCAGGTGAACGTGTCGCCGGGCGGCAAGCCGGTGATCTGGAACGCCATGATCGCCACCCTGAACCCCGGCGATGAAGTCGTCGTGCCGACCCCCTACTGGGTCAGCTACTGGGACATCGTGCTGTTGGCGGGGGGCGTGCCCGTGGCCGCGCCGACCAGCGCCGAGACCGGTTTCAAGCTGCAGCCGGCCGACCTGGAAAAGGCGATCACGCCGAAGACCAAGTGGATCCTGCTGAATTCGCCCTCGAACCCTTCCGGCGCTGCCTACACCCGCGCCGAGCTCAAGGCCCTGGCCGAGGTGCTGCTGCGCCATCCCCATGTCTGGATCCTGACCGACGACATGTACGAGCACCTCGTGTTCGGCGACTTCGAGTTCTCGACCATCGCCCAGGTGGAGCCGGCGCTCTACGACCGCACCCTGACCATGAACGGCGTCAGTAAGGCCTACGCCATGACCGGCTGGCGGATCGGCTACGCCGCCGGCCCCGAGCCCCTGATCAAGGCCATGGCCAAGGTCATGAGCCAGACCACGTCCAACCCCGCCTCCATCTCGCAATGGGCGGCGGTCGAGGCGTTGAACGGCACTCAGGCATTCATCAAGCCGAACGCCAAGCTGTTCGAGGAACGGCGCGACCTGGTCGTGTCGATGCTGAACCAAGCCAACGGGATCCAGTGCCCGACGCCGGAAGGCGCGTTCTACGTCTACCCGTCGTGCGCCGGGCTCCTGGGCAAGACCGCGCCGTCGGGCAAGGTCATCCAGTCCGACGCGGATTTCGCGGTCGAGCTCCTGGAGACCGAAGGCGTGGCGGTGGTGCACGGCGCGGCGTTCGGCCTCTCCCCGCATTTCCGCATCAGCTACGCCACGGCGAACAGCGTGCTGGAAGACGCCTGCGCGCGCATCCAGCGCTTCTGCGCCAACTTGAAGTAGGAAATCTCCGTCCCCCTAATGGGGAGGGTGGCGAGCGCAGCGAGACGGGTGGGGAAGCCACGACCGGACCCTGAGCCTGCTCGACTATCCCCCACCCTGCTCGCTCCGCGATCTGTCCCTCCCCATTAAGGGAGGGACTTAGGGCTTCATCCCAGCATTCCACTCGGGCCGGAAGTCGCTGTTCAGCAGCCACCGCACCGGCGCCACCATCGACTGGATCACCTGGGTCATGAACGGCAGGTCGATGTGGGCCAGGTCGTCCGTCGCGTCGTGATAGGTCGGCGGCGTGGGCCAGGCGCTGACGGTCTGGGCGACCACGCCTTTCAGGGCGAGCTGGTAGTTGTCGGAGCGCTGGAAGAAGTTCTGCTCCGGGTAGAGGTCGGGCCCGATGTCCGCGCCTTGCGCCTGCAGCGTCGGCCCGAGGTTCGAACGCTCCCAGCCGGTCAGCATCAAGGTCTTGGGGCGCTGCGGGTCCGGCAAGCCGATCATCTCGAACTCCAGGTTCGCGGCGATGTCGCTCAGCGGCAGAGGCGGGTGGGCCAGGAAGTATGCGGCCCCGTGGCCCCCAGCCTCCTCGCAACCGAACAGCGCGAATTGGGCCGTGCGCTTCGAAGGCCTCTGTTTGGCCAGCACGCGGGCCAGCTCGAGCACGGCGGCCGTACCCGAGGCGTCGTCGTTGGCGCCCCGATAGATCTTTCCGTCGCGCACGCCGACATGGTCGTAGTGAGCGGTCAGCAGGATGGCGTGAGCCCCGGCGTCGGCGGCTTTGCCGGGGATTACGCCCAGGACATTGTAGGTGGTCCTGGTCACGGGCTCGCCGCGCGGCGCGGCGACCGTGGCCGTTTGGCCTGCCGCCCCGCGCAAGGCCGCGTAGGCCTCCGGCCTGGCGAACACCACCGTGCGGGACGGTGTCGCCGTCTCGGCGCCGACGAGCGCCGCGCCAGGGGGCGGGCGGTCGGCCAATTCACCCCAGGCGGCGGCGATGGAGTCGGGCGCCAGCGCGACCACGGCGCGGGCGCCGGCCTTGAACAGCGGTCCGGCGACACGCGGATCGAAGGCGGCGTCAAGCACCACCACCTTCCCGGCCGCCGCGGGCGGGTCGGCGGTCACGCCCATCACCACGATCTCGCCTGACACCTCGGGCGCGGGCGTCATGATGACGATCCCTTCGCCCTGGGCGAGCCGCATCGCCCCCACCGTCAGCGTCGGGCGCGCGGCGTAGGTGGGCACGCGGAAATCGACCCGCTGCAGCAGGCCGCCGTCGGCCGCCGCGCCCTTCACGCCATAGGATTTCAGCTTGCCGGCCACGAACCGCGCCGCGGCGTTCTCTTCCTCGGTCCCGCAGGCGCGGCCGCGCAGGGCGTCGCCGGTCAGGACCTCCATATTCGCCTTCACGCAATCGGCGCAGACCTTGGGCGCGGCAGACGAGGCGAATGGCGCGGCGGCGAGGCACGCCGCCACCGCGAGCGAGACAACAGACTTCAACGGAAACCCCCGGCTGTGAGCGCCGAGGGTTCCGATGGGGCGATCAGCCTGTCAAGGCAGACGCGCCGACCGCTAGTGCTTCTCGCGCCAGCCGGCCTTGGCTGCGTCCTTGGTCAGGTTCAAACGGACCTTGTCGTCGTCGACCATTTCCACCCAGGTGAGCGGGATCATATGGTGCTTGAGGCCCGAACCGAGGTCCAGCTTGGCCAGTTCGATCTCGTCGCCCATCACATGGTCGACCTTGCCGACATGGCCGCCATCGGACCCGACGACTTCCATATGCTCGCGAATTTGAGAGGCCTGGATCATACTCGTCTCCTCGTCATCAGTGGGACGGGTAACGAGTGTCGCGCGCCGGGGTTTCTATGGCCGAGCTGATCAACCTGAACAAAGCCCGCAAGGCCAAGGCCCGCGCCGACGGCAGGGCGCAAGCGACGGAGAACCGCGCGAAGTTCGGTCAGACCAAGGGGCAGAAGGCCATCGCCCGGCTGGACGCCGAGCGAGCCCGCCGCGAGCTGGACGGCAAGAAGCGCGAGGACTAGGCGGCCTTGGGCACGGCGCCGTCGCGAACCTCGGCGGGGATCGAATCGTAGATGGTGGGCGGCGTGATGCCGAGGCGCTTGCGGGCGGCCTCCAGCGGCTCGCGCATCACGCGCTCGTAGTCCTCGCCCAGCAGCCAGCTGGCGGCCTTGCCGCGCTTGTAGCCCTGCCAGATCGCCTTCACGTAGGGCTGGCTCTTGTCCTTGCGCGAGCGGCTGGCGGCCCCAAGCGCGATCAGCGCCCAGCCGAGGCCCTTGGTCTGAGCGTACGAGAAGGCCACGAGGCAGGCCTCGCCCAGCGCGTCGCGGTGGTAGCCCGACAGGATGTGCCAGATGTCGTGGACGTCGCGCGTGCGGCGGCCGAACCAGGCGTAAGGGTGCGGCTCGTCGATGTCGTTGCGGCCCTCTCGGCTGACGTCCGCCAGGCCTTCAGCCGAAAGGTTCTCGGAGCGGATGAAGCTGCGGTAGGCTGCGCCGACGCTGCCCTCTGGCAGGCCGTCGAGCCAGGCGTCGTCCATGAGCCTGTCGGCGAATTCCTTGCGCTCGTAAGCCATCCGGCCGCCGTCGACGGTGGTCAGCAGCTTCTGGTAGCCCTTGGCCGTGGAAGAGCCATTCAGCGCCCGCATGATTTCGAAAACTTGGCGGGTGTCTTCCTTGTCGGCCAGCAGGCGCTGCAGCGACTTCAGCGCATGACCCCATTCGAGCTTGGTGGAAATCATCCGCGTCTCGGGGCGGAAATCGGCGGTGTCGGCGGTCATGGCCATAGGGAGGGGAAATCCTGTCGAAGCCTACAGCTTCAAAAATGACGCCCCCGTCATCTTTTGACAAGAGGCTGGTTGAACATGGCGTCAACTTTATAAAGATACCGCTATGGCCAGCCTGAAAAAGCGCTCCTTCCTTCTATCGGGGCACGCGACATCCATCGCGCTCGAACCGGAATTCTGGGCCGTGCTTGACGAGATGGCGAACGTGCGCGGCTCCAGCCTGGCAGGGCTGATCGTCAGCATCGACCGGGGCCGCGAGGGTCGGCCCCTTGCCTCGGCCTGCCGCATCGCGGCCCTCAGCTACGCTAGCGGGGCTCCAGGGTCGCCCTGAGCCAGGGCGGCATGTCGACCAGTCGCGCCTCGCCTTTCAAGCCCTCCTTGAACGCGCCCAGGTTCCGATAACTGGCCAGCACCAGAATCCGCTTGCCGGGGTTAGCGGCGATGGCCTCCCGCGCGCGGGCCACCATGTAGGCGTCCCACTCGGCCTGGCTGGCGTCGAACTGCGGCCCGCCCAGATAGGCCTGGGCCAGGCCTTGGGCGCGAACGAGGTCGATCGTCACCGTGTCGTGGGCGTCGGCCGGATGGCGCCAGTGGTCCTGCAACGCCGTGGAAAGCGAGCGCCCCAGGCTGGCCATATAGGCGTCGGCCTGTGGCTTCTCCTTCTCGAACGCCCCGAACATGGCGCCAGCGGCGCCGGTCATGTTCTTGAAGGCCTCGCCGCCCGGCTCCATCGGCAGGGCGATCACGGGATGGGCGGCAAGCCAGGGCCAGACGACGGCGGGATATTCGGGCCGCCCCTGGGTCTCCTTCCGCTCTGCCAGTTCGTCGGGGCGGACCTCCAGAACCAGGACGTCGGGCTTCACCACGTAGATGATCCGGCGCAGGTCATCGAAGGTGAACGAGGGCTCAGTGGCGTGCAGACGCTGGATCGCGCCGACGACATAGACGCCGTCTGCCGGCGCCGTGGCGGCGTGAAGCTCGCCGGTCAAGCCGGCGGCGAAGGCGAGTGCGAGGAAGGAAAGGCGGAGCTGTTTCATGTCCGCCGGGATGGCCCGCGAGAGGCGGCTCCGGAAGGCCCCTATCCGCGACCGGGACCGCCGGCGTGACGAGCGGGTCAGCGCCGGTTCAGCAGGGCCGAGAGGGCGTCGCGATAGCGGCGACTGAGCCGCAGCCCCTGCCCCGAGCGCAGCAGCACCTCGGCGTCGCCGCGCCCCAGGCTGCGCACCTCGGCGATGCGATCGAGGCTGACGATGGCGCCCCGATGGATACGGGCGAACCGGTCGCGGGGCAGGCGCTGCGCCAGCGAGGCCAGGGATTCGTCCAGCAGCACAGGACCGCCTGCCGTATGCGCCTCTGCATAGTTCCCCGCGGCCTGGATCCACTCCACATCAGCCAGCGGCACGATCCGTACCGCGCCGCGGCTGCGGGCGCGCAGGACGTCGGGGGCCGAAGACTGGACCGATCGCGCGCGGCGCACGGCGAGAAAGCCCAGCGCGACGATGGCGGCATAGAAGACCACATTGGTCCCGAGGTTGCGGACGAACATCCGCTCCCCCATCGCCCAGCGCGTCGGGATGCGGCCGCTGTCGTTGTAGAGGGGCCAGAACACCAGGACGAACAGGCCCACATGCAGGGCCGACACCAACAGAACGCCGGAGCCGTAGGCGCCGGCCCGCCAGGGCAGGCTCCACGGCGAGCCTTCGATTCTCCGCACGGCGGCGAGGATCGGCCCGGTCAGCACCGCCCAGATCGAGAAGATCGCGAACGAATAGCCCAGCGACGGCCACCACGGCTGCTTCCGGTCGCTGGTGAGATACCCTTGCGTCGCCAGCAGGACGGCCACGATGGACCACCCCAGCACGATCGCAGCCGCGAGGCGCGCGGCGCGGTCGCCGACGATCGGCGGGGGAACGGCGGGCGAGGTCATGGGCGCCTTCTAGCGCGCGCCGGCCCGCTTGGTCATTTCGGAACCGGCACGGGCGCGTCAGGCAGGCGCGGCGCATCCGGCAGCTTGGGCGGCGCCAGCGCGGGCACGGCGTCGGCCGCCTTCACCGCCGCCTCGGCCACCTTGCCCACGTCGTCACGGCCCCGCCAGGCGTACCAGAGCAGCAGGACGGCCAGCATCGCCACGGCGCCCGCGGCGAAGGCGATCCAGGGATTGGGACGGCGCTCGGCCATCTGCGCGAAACGGATCGTCGCCCGCGCCGTTCCACCCCCTTAAGCCGGCAAGCCTTTGTGCTACATATGTTCCGATGTCCTCTTTCGAATCTTCCGACCTGCCCGCCACCCGCATCAGCGACCTCGCCCGCGTCGACGCCAGGCCGGCCGACTATCTCGACGGCCTGAACCCCGAACAGCGCGCCGCCGTGGAGGCGGTTGACGGCCCGGTGCTGGTCCTGGCGGGCGCGGGCACGGGCAAGACCAAGGTGCTGACCACGCGCCTGGCGCACATCCTGGCCAGCGGCCGGGCCAAGCCGTGGGAGTTGCTGGCCGTCACCTTCACGAACAAGGCGGCGCGCGAGATGCGCGAGCGGATCGCCCACATCATCGGCCCGTCGGCCGAAGGTCTGCGCTGGCTGGGGACGTTCCACTCGGTGGCGGCACAGATCCTGCGCCGCCACGCAGAGCTGGTGGGCCTGAAATCGAACTACACCATCCTCGACACCGACGATCAGGAGCGGCTGATCAAGCAGGTCCTGGAGGCCGAGAACATCGACACCAAGCGCTGGACGCCCAAGGCGCTGGCCGGCCTGATCGATCACTGGAAGAACCGCGGCTGGCGGCCCGACCAGCTTCCGCCGGCCGAGGCCCAGGCCTTCGCCAACGGAAAGGGCCAGGCGCTGTACCGGCTCTACCAGGAGCGGATGCGCATCCTGAACGCCTGCGACTTCGGCGACCTGCTGCTGCACAACCTGACGATCTTCGTCAGCCAGCCGGACGTCCTGGCCGAATACCACAACCGTTTCAAATACCTGCTGGTCGACGAGTACCAGGACACCAACGTGGCCCAGTACCTGTGGCTGCGGCTGCTGGCGCAGAAGAGCCAGAACCTCTGCTGCGTGGGCGACGACGACCAGTCGATCTACGGGTGGCGCGGCGCCGAGGTGGACAACATCCTGCGCTTCGAGCGGGACTTCCCGGGCGCCAAGGTCGTGCGGCTGGAGCGCAACTACCGCTCCACCAGCCACATCCTGGCCGCGGCCTCTGGCCTGATCGCCACCAACAAGGGCCGGCTGGGCAAGACCCTGTGGACCGAGAGCGAGGGCGGCGAGAAGGTCGTGGTCCGCGGCATCTGGGACGGCGAGGCCGAGAGCCGCCTGATCGCCGACGAGATCGAGCGCGCCAAGCGGGGCACGACCGACAAGCCGGCGCGCAAGTACCGCGACATCGCCATCCTGGTCCGCGCCTCGTTCCAGATGCGGGCCTTCGAAGAGCGGTTCGTGATGCTGCAGATCCCCTATGTGGTGATCGGCGGCCCGCGGTTCTTCGAGCGGGCCGAGATCCGCGACGCCATCGCCTACCTGCGGCTGATCCAGTCCGAGGACGACGACCTGGCCTTCGAGCGCATCGTCAACACGCCCAAGCGCGGCATCGGCGACACTACGGTCCAGAAGCTGCTGCAGATCGCGCGGCTGAACGGCGTCCCCGCAAGCACGGCCGCGCGCCAACTTGTGCTGACCGATGAACTGGCGGCCAAGACCCGCACCTCGCTCGCCAACTTCCTGCGCGACCTCGACCGCTGGCGCGGCCAGGCCGAGCACATCCATCACGCCCGCCTGATGGAGGCGGTGCTGGAGGAGAGCGGCTACACCGACATGCTGAAGCTGGACCGTTCTCCGCAGGCGCAGGGGCGACTGGAGAACCTCAAGGAACTGGTCCAGTCGATGGGCGGCTACGAGAACCTCCAGGCCTATCTGGAGCACGTCTCGCTGGTCATGGACCTGGAACGCGGCCCCCAGGCCGACAGCGTGCAGATCATGACCCTGCACCAGGCCAAGGGGCTGGAGTTCCCGCTGGTCTTCCTGCCGGGCTGGGAGGAAGGCGTCTTCCCGTCTCAGCGCAGCATGGACGAGAAGGGCGAGAAGGGCCTCGAGGAGGAGCGCAGGCTGGCCTACGTCGGCATCACCCGCGCCCGCGAGGAGGCGCGCATCTCCTTCGCCGCCAACCGCCAGGTCTACGGCCGCTGGACCAGCCAGCTTCCCAGCCGCTTCGTCGACGAGTTGCCCCCGGCCAATGTCGAGGCCAGTTCCGAGACCGGCTACTACGGCGGCGGTCCCGGCATGCAGCAGCACGGCAGCCGCTGGGACGAGGATCCGAAGTTCGGCAACGGCTACGACAGCCCCGGCTGGCGCCGCGCCCAGGCCAACCAGTACCGCGGCAGCCACCCAGGCCGGCAACAGGTCATCGAAGGCGACGGCCGTCTGGTCGCCGTCTCGGAAAGCTCCGCCGCCAGCGCCTACAAGCGCGGCGACCGCGTCTTCCACCTGAAGTTCGGCTACGGCTCGGTCCGCGGCGTCGAAGGCAACAAGCTGACCGTCAACTTCGACAAGGCCGGCGAGAAAAAGGTCATCGACAGCTTCGTGGAGAAGGGGTGAGGGCGTTGCGCGACGCTTGCCTTTGACGTCTCATCCCGTCGAGGGAGCGTCGCATGGGCATCGCCGCCGCCAGGGTCTATTCGGACGGCCACCGGCTGCGCTCGCTGTGGCTGGACGATCCGCACGACCGGCCGGTGCAGGCGCACCAGTTCGCCTGGATCGGGCTGGTCGATCCCACCGCCGCCGAACTCGAGGCGCTCAAGACCCGCTTCAACCTGCACCCGCTGGCGATCGAGGACGCGCTCTGCGAGCACCCGATCCCCAAGGTCAGCGTCTACGGCGACCAGATTTTCGTGGCGGCGCGAACGGCGCGGCTGGACGGCGAGGCCATCGTCTACGGCGAGACCTGCGCCTTCGTCTGCCAGAACTACATCATCACCGTGCGCAAGGGTTCGGATAAGTCCTACACGGCGCTCCGTCGCGACCTCGAGGACGCCCCTACCCTGCTGCGGCACGGCATCGCCTACGTGCTCTATGCCCTGCTGGACTTCATCGTCGACAGCTACCAGCCCATCGTCGAGGACATCGAGGAGGAAGTGCTGGCCGTGGAGCGCCGCGCGCTGGACGCCTTCCTCAGCCGCGACGACGTCACCCACCTCTTCAACCTGCGCCAGGAACTGATGCGGTTCCGGCGGATGCTGGGACCGATGGAGGAGGTCTGCGCGCGGCTGGAGCACGTGCACCTGCCGTTCGTGGACGCTCACGTCCGCCCCTATTTCCGCGACGTTGGGGACCATGTGCGGCGGGTGGCCAGCTCGGCCGACGGGCTGCGCGACGTGCTGTCGTCGGTGTTCGAGGTGTCGAACCTGTTCGAGCAGCAGCGGCAGAGCGAGATCACGCGCCGGCTCGCCGCCTGGGCCGGCATCCTGGCCGTGCCGACAGCCATCGCCGGGTTCTACGGCATGAACTTCGAGTTCATGCCCGAGCTGCACTGGAAGTACGGATACTTCGTGGTGATGGGCGTCATCGCGGCCACCTGCACGGCGCTGTTCTTCGCCTTCCGCCGCGCGCGCTGGCTCTGACATTCGGCAACCTTTCGGCGCGTCGGACGTATCTGCCGACATGCGGACCCTGATCCTCAACCGAGACCTCAAGACGCTGTTTGGCGGCGTCGCCGTCGCAGCAGCCAGCGGCCTTCTGATGGGCGCTGCGCTGTATCCGAACCTCGACGAAGACAAGATCGAGGGGCCGCAGATCGTGATGACTGGCGGCGGGCCGCGCAGCGCGCCGCAGCCGGGCGAGGTGAGCCTTGCCAGCTACTCCGGCCACGTCCCCGACTATGTGGTCGGGACCGACTCGCTGCGGCCGCCGCAATATGTGGCGCTGGCCTACGAAGAGCGCGCCGAACCCGAGCAGGCGGAAACCGGCGACACGGGAGACGTCATGGCCTACGAGGCGCCGATCGAGGCGCAGCCGGCGAACTGGCGCGAAGAACCGCGCGAGGAGCCCCGGTACCCGTCGCAGGCCGGCAACATCGCCTACGAGGCCAACCTGCCGGCGCCGCCGGAGCCGCCCGCCCCCGGCGAGGAGCCGCTGGAGGGCTGATCCCCCTCGCCTTTCGGGCCATCTGTCGCTAGAGCCTCCGCCCCATGAGCGAAGAGGCCGTCCAGATCATCGCCCGCGGCCCCCGCGCGGAAGCGGAAGCCGCCGCCGAGGCGCTAGAAGCCCACCCCCTGACCGAGGCGGTCACGTTCTCCATCCTCGAGGAGGACGAGGACAAGGATGTCTGGCGCATCGACGCCTTCCCGAACGAAGCGGAAGAACAGGCGGCGATCGTCGAGGTGCTGAAGGGCTTCGGCAAGCTGCGCACCGTCGTCGAGAAGCTGGCAGACGCCGACTGGCTGGCCATGGCGCTGTCGGGGCTGCCGCCCGTACGCGCCGGCCGCTTCTTCGTCTACGGCGCCCACGACAAGGGCTTGGCCCCGGCCAGCACCGTCAACCTGCGCATCGAGGCAGGGGCGGCCTTCGGCACGGGTCACCACGGCACCACGGTGGGATGCCTGCAGGCGTTCCACGACCTGCTGAAGGCGCAGGGCTTCGAACGCGTTCTCGACGTGGGCTGCGGCACCGGCGTGCTGGCGATCGCCGCCGCCCGCACGGGCTCTCGGATCGCCGTCGGCACCGACATCGACGCGCCCTCGGTCCGCATCGCCAACGAGAATGCCGCCCTCAACCGCTGCAGCGCCCGCTTCGTCCACGCTTCCGGCCTGAACGATCAGAAGGTGCGCGCCGAAGGGCCCTATGACCTGGTGTTCGCCAACATCCTGGCTCCGCCGCTGGTGGCCCTTTCGCAGGACATCAAGCTGGCGCTGAAGCCGGGTGGCATCGCGATCCTGTCGGGCCTGCTCCGCACCCAGGAGCGGCGCGTCCTGGCCGCCTACATGTCCAAGGGCTTCCGCCTGGTCCGCCGGATCCACCGGGACGCCTGGGCCACACTCGTCCTGCGGCGGAGCTAGCCGGGCGGAACCTCAACGGCGCCGCTTACGTTCTTCGGCCATCGTCCAAGCGGGGCCTTGAACGGAAGCACGCGAACATGTCCGAACAACAGTACGAACGCACCACCGTGACCCGCGAACCGGAACGCGTGGTGATCCGCGAACGCAGCAGCAGCGCCGGCTGGTGGGCCGCCGCGGTCGTGGCCATCATCGCCCTCGTGGCGGTGTTCTTCTTCGTCAGCAACTCCGGCACGACGACGGACGACCTGCAGGCCGCTCGCGAACAAGGCGCGGCCGAAGCGTCCCTGGCCGCCGCAAACCAGAGTGCTCAGCAGGCCGCGACAACCGCCGCCCAGTCGGCTCAGCAGGCGGCCGCGAACGCCGCCTCTGCGACCGAGAGCGCCGCCAGCGCCGCCGCCGCGCGCACCGATCAGGTGATCGACGACGCGTCCAAGGCGGCCGAGGACGCCGTCACGATCGAACCGGAGCGCTAACCCACGGCCTTCTTCGCGCCGAGCGCCGCCAGCCAGTGGCGTTCCCGCGCCTTGATGAGATCGGCGAGGCCGAGGGGCGTGAGTTCCTCGGCCTCGATGTTTTCCAGCACCTCGAAGCTGACGCCACCCTCGCCGCCATGCGCGTTCCACGCCGCCTGCATGGCCTTGTTCATGTGGCCGCCCATCCGCAGGCTGAACCAATGGCGGGTCTTCTGGTTCGCGACGTTGGTTGCGCCGGCGACCCACGCCTCTCCGCTCGCCGGGCAGCGAACGGCGTAGACCGCAGCCTGGGCCTTCTTCTCCTTGTAGTCGCGGATGGCCTCGCGGCGGCTCTGCTTATCCATGGCGCGCTCCTACAGCACCCAACGCTTGCCGTCAATTTTACCCGGGTTAAATAACGAAACTTCCACCCCCTTGGCCCCGGCCGGACGAACGGCTTACATGCCGCCCATGCGCCAGACTTTCGACGAAAGCACCGATCCTTCCTTCGGCCCCAGGCATGTGCCGCTGATCCGCCAGGCGATGGCCAGCCAGGGTCTGGACGGCTTCCTGGTCCCGCACGAAGACGAGCACCAGAACGAGTACCTCCCCGCCGCCAATGACCGCTTGGCCTGGGCCACCGGCTTCACCGGCTCGGCCGGCGCCGCGGTGATCCTCAAGGATCGCGCGGCCGTGTTCGTGGACGGCCGTTACACCCTGCAGGTCCGCGACCAGGTCGACGCCAAGCTGTTCGAGATCCGCGACCTCGTCGAGGGTGGCGTCCCCGCCTACATCGAGTCCGCCACCGGCCGGGGCCAGAAGATCGGCTACGATCCGCGCCTGCACAGCCCCGACGCGCTGGGGCATCTCAAGGCGGCTGCCGCGAAGGTCGGCGCCGAGTTGGTCGCGGTGAACGACAACCCGCTGGACCAGGCCTGGGGCCAGGCTCGTCCGCCGCAGCCGACCGCGCCTGTCGTGCCGCATCCCGCCGAGTATTCGGGCGAGGACTCCAGCGCCAAGCGTGCGCGGGTCGGCGCCCTCGTGGCGGCCAAGGGGGGCGACGCCGCCGTGCTGACGGCGCCGAGCTCCATCGCCTGGCTGTTCAACGTGCGCGGCGGCGACGTCATCCGCTCGCCCTTGCCCCTAGGCCAGGCCATCCTCAACAAGGACGGCACGGCGCGACTCTTCCTGGATCCCGCGAAGGTCACCGAGGATCTTCCCGCGTGGCTCGGCAACCAGGTCCGCCTGGAGACGCCCGATGACCTGCCCGGCGCCTTGGCCGAGCTGAAGGGTCAGAGCGTCGTGGTCGACCCGGCCCAATCCTCGGCCTGGTATTTCGACACCCTGCAGCAGGCCGGCGCCAGCGTGATCCGCGCCGAGGATCCCTGCGCCCTGCCCCGCGCCCAGAAGAACGCGGTGGAGATCCAGGGCACGCGAAACGCCCACGCTCGCGATGGGGCCGCCCTGACGCGATTCCTTCACTGGATGGCGACCGAGGGTCAGACCAACCCGCCGGATGAGGTGGAGGCGGTCAGCAAGCTGGAAGCCTTCCGTGAGGCCACGGGCCAGTTGAGGGATCTCAGCTTCGACACGATCGCCGGCGCGGCCTCGAACGGGGCCATCGTCCACTACCGGCCGACCGAGCGGCTCAACAAGCGCTCGGAGCAGGGTTCGCTGTTCCTGATCGACTCCGGCGCCCAGTACCTCGATGGCACCACCGACGTGACCCGCACCGTCGCCATCGGCGAGCCGACCCAGGAGATGCGCCAGCGCTTCACCCTGGTGCTGAAGGGCCACCTGGCCCTGGCGGCGATCCGCTTCCCGGCCGGCACGACGGGCTCGGCCCTCGACGTCCTGGCGCGCCACGCCCTGTGGATGCACGGCCTCGACTACGACCACGGCACGGGCCATGGGGTCGGTAGCTACCTGGGGGTTCACGAGGGGCCGCAGCGGATTTCCAAAGCGCCGAACTCCGTGGCGCTGAAACCCGGCATGATCCTCTCCAACGAACCCGGCTACTACAAGGAGGGCGGCTACGGCATCCGGATCGAGAACCTGCAGGTGGTGACGCCGGCGGCGCCGATCCCGGGCGGCGAGCGGCCGATGCTGGGCTTCGAGACCCTGACGCTGGCGCCGATCGACCGCCGGCTGATCGACCGCGACCTGCTGAGCCCAGACGAGCGGGCGCAGCTCGACGCCTACCACGCCCGCGTGCGAGAGGTGGTGGGGCCCTTGGTCGAGCCTGAGGTACGCAGCTGGCTGACCGACGTCACGGCGCCGATCTGATGACCGAGCCGAACGCCCAGCAGGCGACCTATTGGAACGAGAGCGCCGGCCCCACCTGGGCCGAGCTCCAGGCGCCGCTCGATCGCCAGCTCGCGCCCCTGGGCCAGCGGGCCATGTCCGAGCTGGACCTGGGCGCCGGCCGCCGGGTGCTCGATATCGGCTGTGGGGCTGGTGAGACGACGCTGGCGCTGTCGGCCGCGGGCGCGGAGGCGCTGGGCGTGGATATCTCCGAAACCCTGCTCGAGGTCGCACGGCGGCGTTCGGCCGGGGAAGCGCGCGTGGCCTTCCTCGCCGCCGACGCCCAGACGCATCCGTTCGAGCCGGCCAGCTTCGACGCGGCGTTCTCGCGCTTCGGCGTGATGTTCTTCGCCGACCCGCCGGCGGCCTTCGCCAACATCCGCCGGGCGATGAAGCCGGGCGGGCGGCTGTCGTTCGTCTGCTGGCGCACGCCGGGCGAGAATCCGATCATGAGCCTGCCGATGCAGGCAGCCCTCGCCCACGTCCAGGCGCCGTCCCCACCGTCGGAGCCCGGCGCGCCCGGCCCCTTCGCCTTCGCGGATCCCGAGCGGGTGAAAGCGATCTTGGGCGCCGCCGGCTTCCGCGACATCGCCGTCACGCCGCATGAGGCGGCCATCGGTCCCGGCGATCTGGAGACGACGCTGGCGCTCGCCCTGCGCGTCGGCCCCCTGGGCGCCCTGCTGCGCGAGAATCCCGACAAGCGCGAGGCGGTGATCGAGGCTGTGCGCGCGGCCCTCGCGCCGCACGACGGGCCCGACGGCGTGAAGCTGGGCTCCGCCACCTGGATCGTCACGGCCACGGCCTGAGGAAGAAGAGCATGCGCCCCATCGCACCCTTGTGCGCCGCCCTGGCCGTGGCCTCGCCGGCCGCGGCGGCCACGCCGGACGAGACGGCGGCCCTAGCCTCCGTGCAGAGGTTCTTCGACGCCATGGCCGCGAGCGACGGCGCGGCGGTCGCGGCGGTCACCCTGCCCGGCACGGTCCTCACCTCGATCCGCCCCGCCCCGGGCGGCGCCACGAAGATCGGCCGCACCTCGGTCGAGGACTTCATCAAGAATCTCCGGCCCGGCCTGCATGAGGCGATGTGGGCGCCGCAGGTGACCGTGCGCGCCGGCATGATGGCGACCGTGATTGCCCCTTATGAGTTCAAGCTGGAGGGCAAGACCACTCACTGCGGCATAGACGTCTTCGATCTCGCCAAGGTCGAGGGGCAGTGGAAGGTCGCGGCCCTCACCTGGACGGCGGAGCCCGACGCCTGCCCCGAGCTCAAGTCCGGGACGTCGGCGCCGCGAGGCTAGGGGGCGACGGCGTACCCGTCGGTCGGCGAGACCCAGCGCACCTTCTGGTCCAGCCCCGGCATGCGCTTGCCGCCGACCGTGACCTGGGCGTTCATCAGATCACCGGCCGGCAGATAGGTCGTGCAGATCTCGCGGTCCAGCAGCGGCGCGTAGCCGGGCCGCACCACGTTGCGCAGCGCGTCGGCGTTGGGTTCGTCCGCGGGCTGGCCCGCGATCGTGAACTCCGCCCCGGCTAGGTCGCGCTCGGTCACGGTTCCACAGATCGCGTTGCGCTTCACTGCAACCGGGGCGGTCGTGCGCATGACGATGAGTGGTTCGGGACGAAGGAGGACCGTCGCGGTGTTCTGGATCGTCCCAGTGGGATCCTTCGCATAGGCCCCGATTGAACGGCACGTCCTGCGCGCCGCGTCGGGCTGGTAGCATTGGACCTTGCCGGACCACGCCGGGGCGATGGGGTCGAGCGGAGCCGCGGCGGCGGCGGCGAGCCAGAACGCGTACACAAGCATGGAGAACTCTCGAAGCGACGGCCAGCCGCCGTCCGGGCACAGGTAGCAGCCCTTGCCGCTCTGCGCGACGCACGCCCTGTACACCCCAGGTGACCGCCGCCATCTCGATGGCGAGCGCGGCGCGCGCCTGCCGAAGCGGTTGGGCCTAGGCCCGGAGCACCGCGCCCTGACTCCCGCGGGCGATCAACGCGCCGATGGCGTTGAACAGGGCCGTCATCGAGACCGGCTTCAACAGCAGGCCGTCGGCGCCGGCGGCCTTGCAGTCGGCCTCGATGCTGGAGCCGGCGTCGGCGGTGATGACGATGATCGGCGCCTTGGCCTTCGCGTCGGCGCGCGCGCGGATGTGGCGGATGGCGGTCAGGCCGTCCATGCCCGGCATCCGCAGGTCCATGAGGATCAGGTCGTAGTCGTGCTCGTCGACCATCCGCAGGCCGGTCTCGCCGTCCTCGGCCTCGGCCATCTCGAACTCGCCCGCCCGCAGCATCTCGCCGACGACGCGACGGTTGACCTCGTTATCCTCGACAAACAACACCCGCATGCGGGTAGGCTCCAGGCGGACGCCGGCGTGGCCGACAGTAAGCATCTAGGGGCTTAGGGCTGAAATGGCCATGGACCAGGCCGCCGACGCGCCGCGACGCTCGGACGCGCCCCGGCGTCGGTGAGCCATCGACGAGACCGACCTAGCGACCCACCATCTCGAGCCACTCGTCCTCGGTCATCACCCGGATGCCGAGTTCGCTGGCGGTCTTCAGCTTCGAACCCGCGCCTGGGCCCGCGACGACGATATCCGTCTTCTTGGAAACCGAGCCCGAGACCTTGGCGCCCAGCCCCTCGGCCTGCGCCTTCGCCTCGTCGCGGGTCATCTTCTCCAGCGCGCCGGTGAAGACGATCGTCTTGCCGGCGACGGCGGTGTCGGTCTTCGGCCGCTCGGCCGGGATGATGGTCAACTCGGACAGCAGGTCGTCGACCAGACCCCGGTTGTGATCCTCGCCGAAAAACTCGGCGATCATCCGCGCAGCAACCACGCCCACGGCGTCCACCGACGCGACCTCCAGGAAGGCGTCGCCGGGCGTCTCGTTCGCGGCCTGGCGCGCCGCCGCTTCGAAGGCCGTCCAGTCGCCGAACCGCGCCTCCAGCGCCGCCCGGGCCTTCGAATTCAGCTTGGGGATGGCCAGCCTCAGATGGCCGTCCAGCGAGAGCTCGGGCGGCGCTAGAATCCCCTGCCCCGCGCGCGCGAACTCCAGCACCGCCGACACCGCCGTGGGGCCAAGCCCATCCAGGTCCGACAACTCGGCATAGAGGGGCCCGGCCATCTGTGCGGCGGCGAGCTTGGAGGTTTCGACGAAGCGTTCGGCGGTCTCGAAGTGGCGCGCGAGAGCCAGCGAAGTGGTCTCCCCGATGTGACGGATGCCCAGGCCATAGATGAAGCGGTCGAGCGCGATGTTGCGCCGCTCCTCGATGCTGGCCAGCAGGTTGCCGACGCTCGTCTCCCCGAACCGCTCGGTCTCCAGCAGTTCGGCGCGCTTCTCGCGCAGGCGGAAGATGTCGGCGGGAGAGCTCAGCCAGCCGCGCTCGGTGAAGAGCGTCAGCTGCTTCTCCCCCAATCCCTCGATGTCGAACGCGCGGCGCGACACGAAATGGCGCAGGTGGGCGATCTTCTGGAAGGGACAGGCGAACTCGCCCGAACAGCGGCGGACCACGGTCTCGGACCCCGACGCGGTCGTCTCGCGCACCAATTCGGTGCGCAGCGGACACGGGCAGTGGGTGGGGAATTCGAAGGGCGTCGAATCCGCGGGCCGCTCTTCAGGCACGACGGCGACGATCTGCGGAATGACGTCCCCCGCCCGCTGCAGGATCACCGTGTCGCCGACCCGCACGTCCTTGCGGGCGATCTCATCGGCGTTGTGCAGCGTCGCGTTGACCACCACCACGCCGCCGACGGTGACCGGCTGGAGCCGCGCCACGGGCGTGATAGCCCCGGTGCGGCCCACCTGGATGTCGATAGCCTCCAGGATCGTGCGCGCCTGCTGCGCGGGAAATTTCCGGGCGATGCCCCACCGCGGGGCGCGGCTCACGAAGCCCAGCCGCTGCTGCCAGTCCAGGCGGTCGACCTTGTAGACCACGCCGTCGATGTCGAAGGCCAGCTTCGGGCGCCTGGCCTCCATGTGAGTGTAGGCGTCCAGCAGGCCGGCGGCGTTCTCGACGCGTCGGCTGTCGGCGGTGATCTGGAAGCCCCACGACTTCAGCTTCTGCAGCGCCTCCCACTGGGTGCCTGCGAACGGACTGGAGTGGAAGCCCCAGGCGTAAGCAAAGAAACGCAATGGCCGCGCGGCCGTGACCCTGGCGTCGATCTGGCGCAATGATCCGGCGGCCGCGTTGCGCGGATTGGCATAGGTCTTCTGCCCCGCCGCAGCCGCGGCCTCGTTCAACGCCGCGAACTCTTCGTGGCCCAGGTAGACCTCGCCGCGAACCTCGATCTCGTCCGGCCAGCCGTCGCCCGCCAGCCTGTGGGGAATCTCGGCGATCGTGCGGACGTTGGCGGTCACATCCTCGCCGACACGGCCGTCGCCGCGCGTCGCCGCGCGCACCATCTCGCCATTTCGATAGAGGATCGAGCAGGAGAGGCCGTCGATCTTCGGCTCGGCCGTATAGCCCACCGTCTCGTCCGCCGAGAGGCGCAGGAAACGCCGTATGCGCGCGTCGAAGTCGATCGCCTCTTCGTCGGCGAAGGCGTTGTCGAGGCTGAGCATCGGCACGCCATGCTCGACCGCCTTGAACTTCTCCGAACGGGCGGCGCCCACCCTCAGCGAGGGCGAGTTCTCGCGCACGAGATGCGGAAAGCGAGCCTCGATGTCCTCGTTGCGTCGTTTCAGCGCATCGTAATCGGCGTCCGAGATCACCGGCTCGTCGTGCTGATGGTAGGCGATGTCGTGCCGGGCGATCTCGTCGGCGAGGCGGGTCAACTCCTCGACGGCTTCGGCTTCGGTCAGGGCTTCGACTGGGGTCGGGGAATCCATGGCGAAAACCTGTACCCCGCGGCGCGTCAGAGGCGGAAGGCCCAGCGCAGCACTAGGCGTCCATCAGCGCGCGAGCGGCGGCCCGCGCGGCGTCGGTGATCTGGGCGCCGGCGAGCATGCGCGCGATCTCCTCCTCGCGGTCGGCGGGAGAGAGCACCTCGACCGCGGTCCGGAGCCGCTCGGCGTCGCCGGCCTTGGCGATGCGCCAGTGGGCCTCGGCGCGGGCCGCCACCTGTGGGCTGTGGGTGACGACCAGCACCTGGGCCGCCTGGGCCAGACGTTTCAGCCGCAGGCCCACCGCGTCGGCCACCGCGCCGCCGACGCCTTGGTCCACCTCATCGAAGATCATCAGCGGCTGCGCGCCTGCCGCTCGGCCCGCCAACGCCGCCTTCAGCGCCAGGGCGAACCTGGCCAGCTCACCACCGGAGGCGATGGCGCCCAGGTCGCCGAACGGCGCGCCGGGGTTCGTGGCGATCTCGAACGCCACGCGGTCCAGGCCCGTCGCGCCCGCCCGCTCCTCGCCCAGCGGCTCGACGGCCACCCGGAACCGGGCCTTCTCCAGCTTCAGCGGCGCGAGCTCAGCCATCACCGCCTCGGCCAGTCGCTCGCCGGCCGCACGGCGCGCGGCGGACAGCGCCTGCGCAGCGTCCATATAGGCGGCGCGCGCGGCGGCCTGGGCCGCCTCGGCGGCTTTAAGCCCTTCGCGCGACGACTCGACTGCCCTCAGGCGTTCGGCGAAGCGCACGCGCAGCGCCGGCAACTCCTCCACGGCCACGTTCAGCTTGCGGGCCAGGCCCCGCAGGTCGAACAGCCGTTCCTCCGTCTTCTCCAGTAGGTCGGGTTCGAAGTCGAAGGCGGCGGCGGCGCTGTCGATGGCCGCCTCGGCCTCGCCGGCCTCCACAAGCACCCGGTCGAGCGCCTCGGACGCGGCGGCCAGGCGCGAGACGGCCGGCCCTTCGGCGGCCGCGCCGGCGGTCACCGCACGCTCGCGCGCGCGTTCCAGCGCCCGAATGGCGCCCGCCACCTTGCCGCCCAGCCCGTCGAAGGTCTCACGGGCCACCGCAATGTCGGCCAAGGCCTTCTCGGCCGCGCCCAGGACGGCCCGCTGTTCGGCCAGTTCGGTCTCCTCGCCGTCGCGAGGGTCGAGCCGGTCCAACTCGGACAGGCGGAACGTCAGCTCCTCTATCTCAGCGGCCGAGCGTTCGACCTCGGCGCGCAGGGCCTCGACCCGATCGCGGGCCTCGCGCCAGGTCTTCCACGCCGCGCCCACACCGCGGCCCTTTGTTTCCAGCGCGCCATAGGCGTCGAGCAACGGGCGATGTGTGCGCGCGTCGAGCAGGCCGACCGTCTCGTGCTGGCCGTGAACCTCCAGCAGCGCCTCGCCCAGCTCCTTGAGCACGCCCACCCCGGTCGCCTGGTCGTTCACGAAGGCGCGGCTGCGGCCGTCGGCGCTCAGCGTGCGCCGCAGGACCAGGTCTTCGTCCTTGGCATAAGCCAGGCCCTTGTCTTCCAGGAGGTCCCAGACCGGGTGGTCGGGAGTCGGCGCGAAGGCGGCCGTCGCGACCGCCTGGGCCGCGCCGCGCCGCACGAGGCCCGCGTCGCCGCGCGCGCCGGTGGCTAGGCCCAGAGCGTCCAGGATGATGGATTTCCCTGCGCCGGTTTCGCCAGTGAGCGCGGTCAGGCCTGGGCCGATGGACAGGTCCAGGGCCTCGATCAGCACCACGTCGCGGATCTGCAATCCGATCAGCATCGCTGCGGAAGATCGTATGGAATCGGGCGGGAAAGAAGGGGCTGGACGGCTTTTGTTCCGCTCTCGGCTACTTCGGCTCCGGCGAGGCCTCGACGGGCGGCAGCTTTTCTTCCTTCTTGCCGAGCGGAAGCAAGAAGATCTTCCGCTGGTCGGACGCCTTGCTCGCCTGCACCGCCGCGTTCGGGTCGGTGGCGGCCGGCGGCTGGATCGTCTTGGACTTGTTTCGCGTGAAGGGCAGCCGGATCAGACCGCGGCCTCCCGCCTTCGGCTCGACGGCCGGCCGCAGACCCTTGGAGGTCAGCAGCTTGTAGGCGTCGCCGTACCAGGGATCGCCCGGATAGTTGAAGCCGAGCACCGCGCCGTTGCGCTTGGCCTCCTCGACGAGGCCCAGCGTTAGGTAGCTCTCGACCAGGCGGTACAGCGCCTCGGGCGTGTGGCTGGTGGTCTGGTAGCGGTCGACCACGGTCTTGAACCGGTTGGCGGCGGCCAGGGTGTCGCCCTGGCGCAGATACCAGCGGCCGATGGTCATTTCCTTGCCGGCGAGCTGGTCGTTGACCATGTCGATCTTCAGCCGGGCGTCGGCGGCGTATTCGGTGCGCGGATAGCGTTGGACCACGTCGCGCAGCGCATCCAGCGCCTGCCCGGTGGCGGCCTGGTCGCGGTTCACGTCGACGATCTGCTCGAAGTAGCAGATGGCCTTGATGTAGTGGGCGTAGGCTGCGGTCTGATTGCCCGGATAGAGCTGTATGAAGCGGTCGGCGTCGCCGACGGCCTCGGCATAGTCGTTGCCCTGATAGTGGGCGTAGGCCTGCATCAGGATCGCGCGGCGCGACCACTCCGAGTACGGATGCTGGCGTTCGACTTCCTGGAAGTAGTTGACCGCCTGGTTCCACTGCCGACGGTCGAGACGGTCGGCGCCGGTGGCGTAGAGCAGCTCGACGGGCCGCTCTTCATAGGCCAGCCGCGGCTTGTTCTTCTTGTTGCCGGCGCAGGCGGACAGGGCGAGAGCGCAGGCGGTGACGACCAGCACCGCACGGGTGGAATTTCGAACCGAAGACACCTTCACCTCAAGTCAGCGCGCGCGCCCCCGCACGGAGAGTCGCTTCTACACTACGACTTGTGGCGAGCAAACGGCGCCGGGACCCCGCTAGAGCGTTTGCCGCAGGCCTTCGGCTTCCTGCGCGTGGGTCACCTGCGGCTTGGCCATGCCGACTTGCTCCATGACCATTTCCGACAGGGTCGGAAGGCTGGCGCGGTCGATCCTATGGCTGTCGCCCCAGAGATCGGCGCGCAGGCAGTGCAGGTAGGCCTCGCGCACCTCGATGCTGAGCAGCGTCTTGGGGACCTTGCCGAACTCCTCGAACCCTTCGGCCAGCGCATCGTCGACCAGAAGCTTCGCCGGGCCGTTCACCCGATAGATGTCATCGACGCCGGGGATCATGAACATCAGGCCCACCTCGCCCGAGCCCTCGGCGATGTTGCGCAGGGTGTCGAGACGGTTGTTCCCGGGCCGGTCGGGCATCAACAGACGCCGTCCGTCGTCGGAGACCCGGATGAAGCCCGGTCCGCCGCCGCGCGGCGAGACGTCGACATTACCGTTCGGCCCGACCGTCGCGATCGCCGCGAAGGGCGAAAGCGCGATGAACCGGCGGCCGTGGGGATCGACGTGATCCAGGCACTTGGCGACCGTGACGGGATGAGGCGCTTTGTAGAGCGCATCCAGCTGGGCGGTGGCGTCGTCAGGCATCGGCAGGCCTCCCTGCCGGCATTAGGCCCTAGTTGCGAATTGCTCGCAACCTAAACGGCCTCGCGCAGGTCCTCGACCAGGGTGCGGATGCGCCAAGCCGACGGCCGAGCCAGCAGGGCGCGGACCACGGCGTTGTTCAGGCCATGACCGGCCAGCACGCCCTCGAACCGGCCCAGCAGCGGACCGCCCAGGACATAGAGGTCGCCGATAGCGTCGAGGGCCTTGTGCCGCACGAATTCGTCCGGCCGGCGCAGGCCTTCCGGGTTCAGGACGCGGTCGCCGTCGAGGACGACGCAGTTCTCCATCGAGCCGCCGCGGGCCAGGCCCATGGCGCGCAGAGCCTCGACCTCGCGCAGGAAGCCGAAGGTGCGGCAGTCGGCAAGTTCCTGGCGGAACGCCTGTTCGTCCATCACGAAGTCGATCGCCTGGCGGCCGATGGCGGCCGAGTCGAACGCGATCTCGAACGCCACTTCGAAGCCGTCGGCGGGCTTGAGCGTGGCGCGCTTGTCGCCCTCGACGACCTCGACCGTTTCCAGGATCTCGATGTAGCCGCGGGCCGCTTCCTGCGGGCGCAGACCGGCGCGATCCAGGATCCGCACGAACGGCAGCGACGAGCCGTCCATGATCGGCATCTCGGGCCCATCGACCTCGACGACCGCGTTGTCGACGCCCAGCATGGCGAAAGCGGCCATGAGGTGCTCGATGGTTGCGACGGTGACACCGGCGTCGTTGCCGATCACGGTGCCCAGCTGGGTTTTGCAGACCGCCTCGCCGCTGACCGGCACGACATTGTCGCGGTCCCGCACGTCGGTCCGCACGAACACGATGCCGCTGTTGGCGGCGGCGGGCCGGACCGAGACGCGCGTATAGGCGCCGGTGTGCACGCCCACGCCGGCGAAGAGCGCCGGAGACCTGACGGTGTGTTGGAACGCGGCCAAGGTGGACCTTCCTGCAACGAAACTCGGTGCGACGACCGAACCTTTGCCCCAACGTGCTGGCTAAGCTGCTTGATGCAGCGCAGCAAAGCACTTCGTGTTTCGCAATGTTTCGCTTCAGGATTGGTTAACGGACGCGGTCAACCCAGCACTGTTTTTGCTCGGTTTTATAGGCGCGAGGGTGAATCTAGACCGCCGGGTAAAGCTGCGTCCCGACGAGGTTCCTGGCGCGGTCCAGGATACGCACCTGCACGGCCCGGCCCAGCTTGGCGAGGCAGGCCGCCAGGCGTTTGGCCTGCGCCTCGGCGCGCGCGCCCGAGCGGAAGACCAGCGGCTCGATCCCCGCGCAAAGCACGGCCCAGCCATCGGCCAGCGGAGAGACGAGGATGATGCGGTTGGCGCTCATGGGAAACCTCCCGGAGTTGCCCCCGGGAGGTTCTAGCAGTCCCCGCCCTTAACCGGCGTGACGTTTTCGTGGAATTTTCCCGGCACTCGTGTTGCGCCCGGAAACAGATCTAGTTCGCGAGGCGACGCAGGAACGACGGGATTTCCAGATCCTCGTTCTGGTCGGCGTCCTCGACGTGCTGGGCGGCCTCGAGCGGCTGGGCGCCGCCGCGCGACGGGGCCGGAGCCGGGCGCGGCGCGGGGGCCGACGCCTGGGGCTGGGCCGGCGCCTGCGGGGCGTCGTAGCGCGGACGGCCACCGAAGATGCTGAGGAATCCGCCCCGCGGCCGGCGCGGCTCGTAGGCCGGCTCGGCGAACAGCGGCTCTTCGTGGACGTCGCCGGGCTCGGCGGCCTGCGGATCGACGATGCGGGTCACCGGCTGGACGACGGCGGCCTCGGCCGCCGCGGGCGCGACTTCGGCGGCGGCCGGGGCGAAGATGTCCGGCTGCTCCTCTTCACGGCCTTCCATAGCCAGTTCGGGCTCGGCGGCCGCGGCCATCACCGGCTCGGCGGCCGGCTCCGGCGCCCGCGGCGTCACCGTGGCGCGCAGCGGCTCGGCCTGCAGCGAGCGGCGCTCGATCTTGGGCTCGATGGCGGCGATGGATGCGCCGTCCATGCCGGTGGCCACGACCGAGACGCGGATCATCCCTTCCAGGGTCGGGTCGAAGGCCGCGCCGAAGATGATGTTCGCTTCCGGATCGACCTGTTCCGAGATCGCGTTGGCCGCCTCGTCGACTTCCAGCAGGGTCATGTCGAGGCCGCCGGTGACGTTCACCAGCACGGCCTTGGCGCCCTTCAGCGAGACTTCGTCCAGCAGCGGGTTCTGGATGGCGTTCTGAGCGGCCATCAGGGCGCGGTCCTCGCCGGTCGCCTCACCAGTGCCCATCATCGCCTTGCCCATCTCGGTCATGACCGTGCGGACGTCGGCGAAATCGAGATTGATCAGGCCCGGCAGCACCATCAGGTCGGTGATCGAGCGCACGCCCGAGTGCAGGACCTGGTCGGCCATGCCGAAGGCTTCCGCGAAGGTGGTCCGTTCGTTGGCGACCCGGAACAGGTTCTGGTTCGGGATTACGATCAGCGTGTCGACGTAGCGCTGCAGCTCGCTGATGCCGGCGTCGGCCAGGCGCATCCGGTGACGGCCTTCGAAGTGGAAGGGCTTGGTCACCACGCCGACGGTCAGGATGCCGCGCTCGCGGGCGCACTTGGCGATGATCGGGGCGGCGCCGGTGCCGGTGCCGCCGCCCATGCCGGCGGTGATGAAGACCATGTGGGCGCCGTCCAGGTGCTCACCGATCTCCGGAATGCTCTCCTCGGCCGCGCTCATGCCCACCTCGGGATGAGCGCCCGCGCCTAGGCCTTGAGTGACCTGCACGCCGAGCTGGATGCGCCGCTCGGTCTTGGCGAACTGAAGCTGCTGCGCGTCGGTGTTGCCGACCACGAACTCAACACCTTCGAGGCCCGCCTCGATCATGTTGTTCACGGCGTTGCCACCTGCGCCGCCGATGCCGAACACGACGATCCGGGGCTTCAGTTCGGTGGCGCGAGGCGCGGAAAGCGAAATGGCCATGGGACGTCCTGTCCTTCCCCAACTTTGCGGTCTGGCGCGCGCGACACCCCATCGCCGACGCACCTGAGTAACGATGCGTTAAGTACGCGCCGACACTCTTAATCGAGTGTTAACCGCATACTCTGAGTCGGAAGGCCGTCGAGCTTGGCCGAACGTGTTTTTCCCTCTTGCCTCCAAGTGGAAGCGAGACGAATCAACAGTAACGCTGCGGCATTGGGACTCACGGTTTGGCCGGCCGGGGTCAAGACGGCGCAGGCACGCGGCGCGCCGGGAGAGGCGCTCAGGCCGCGATAACTTGTGGACGACGCTCGATCGGCCGGATCAGCGCGCGACGTCGCGCCGCTGAAGTTCGTCGGCCACCGCAACGGACACGGCCGACGCTATCGCCGCGGTCGCGGCCGCGCTCACCCGAACGGACACCTCGGCCTCCCGTGTCGCCGCCTCGACGGCGATCCGTGCCTGCTCGGCGGCCTGCCGGCTGACCTCCTCCCGGAGGCGCGCCTGCTCGACGGCCCACACCGTCTGTTCGGCCTGCGCGGCCCGGGCGTCGGCGGACCGCTGGGCGCGGTCGGCCACGTCACGCTCTGCGTCGAGCCGGGCGCGCTGGATCTCCAGGGCGTCCCGCTGGCGCTCTGCGACGCGGCGCTGGGCGTCAGCCTGCCGTTGAGCGCGGTCCGCCGCGATCCGCCCGAGCTCGGCCTGGGCCTGGGCCGTCTCGGCGCGGGCGCGCGCCGCCTCCAGGCCGGCGGGCGCAGGGCCGGTGCGCGTGACAACCACCGTGTCGATCCGCGCAGGCTGCGCAGCCCAGGCGACGACGCCGACGCCCAGGCTCAGGCCGCCCACCAGGGCGAGGCCGGCCAGCCGCCGCGGCGTATCGGGCAGCGTCGCCTTCAGCATGGCGATCCGATGCTTCATCGGGTGCGCGGAACGCGCTGGCCAGTAGCAGGCGAGCGGCGCGGCCATGGGCGCGAGCTGGGTCTTCAGCATCGCCTCGGCGTATCGCTTCCGCGCGCCGGGGAAGCGGGCGATCACCGCGGCGTCGCACGCCAGTTCCTGGTCCAGCCGAACGTAGTGCGCCGCCACGTGGACCAGGGGGTTCAGCCAGAAGAGACATTGCCCCAGTGCGAGCACGCCGTTCGCGAGCGGATCGCCACGGCGGAAGTGGGTCTCCTCGTGCGCCAGCACCACCTCGCGTTCTTCGGGCGCGAAACGGGCTTCGAAGTCGGCGGGCACCACGATCCGCGGCCGCAGCGCGCCAATCACCGCCGGCCCGACCCCGACCGCTTCGGCGCGGTACACGCCGGCCTCGCGGCGCAGCTTCCCCAGCGCTCGACCGAAGTTGCGCTGCCGCCATGCCAGCAATCCCAGCCAGGCCAGGGCGCCGACGGCCCAGGCCGCCACCAGCCACGGGACCGGGTCGAACAGCGGCGCCGCCAGGGCCACCGCCTGAGGAACCAGCGCAGGCGCCGGCAGCCCCGCGGCATGGGCCTCCGCGATGCGGCTCGCCATCGATCCGGCTTCGACGACCACCCGTCGCGCGGGCGCCAGGCTCGCCAGCACGGCCAGGGGCGCGAGGCCCCAAAGCGCGTAAGCCACCCGCGCTCCATAGCGGCGGGTCATGAACGGCCGAAGCGTCAGGATCAGCGCGACGGCGACCGCGAGCACCAGGTTGGCGCGCACCACCAGGAGGAGAAGGTCACTGGCTGTCATCGTCGAGCTCCGCAATCAGGCGCTTGAGGTCGGCCACGTCCTGCGGCGTCAGCCGCTGGCGTTCGGAAAAATGGCTGACGAGCGGGGCCAGGCGCCCATCGAACAGCCGGTCCAGCAGCCCCTGGCTCTCCGCCTCGACGTAGTCGGCCCGGGCCACCAGCGGCCGGTAAAGATAGCGCCGCCCGTCCTTCTCGGCCGAGACCGCGTCCTTCTTGAGCAGTCGGCTCAGCAGGGTCTTGAGCGTTGGCTCGGCCCAGCCCTGGCCCTGGCCGACCTCGGCGAAGATCTCTTCCGCCGTCAGGGGCTGCCGCCGCCACAGCGCTTCCATGACGAGGCTTTCCGCCGCGCTGATCCGCATCGTCTACACCCGTAATCGTTGGGCGAATGACTACACTCGTAATCGTTTGCGTCAAGCCGCCGAACGTTAAGGTTCGGCAATGTGCGGCCGGTCCTGGAGGCCCAGGGCCTTCTTCACCTCGCGCCAGTCTATCAGCTTGAAGTTCTGCTTCGCACCCTGGGCGCCCTGGTCCTCGTCGTCCTGCACGACCACCAGACCCTCGGGGAACGCCCCCACCGGTCCGCCCAGGGCCGCGACGCCGTCCGTGCCGGTGACGGCGTCGACGCCGCCGGCGGCCATCACGCTGAAGCGGCCCCGGTACTGCGGCGCCGACCCGTCCACCCGCCACACCGCGAACGCCGAGTCGCCCTGGCTGGAGGCGATCAGCCAGGTGACCGGCCCCTCGCGCAGCAGCGTCAGCCCCTCGACGTCAGGCCTCAACATCTCGGACGGCGCGGCGGCGATGATCTCGCCCTTGGCGGGGCCGGCGGTCAGGTCGAAGCGCCAGATGCCCGCGCCCTCCTCGCCCAGGTAGAGGCGGCCGGCCACGTCGTCGGCCACGCAGCCCTCCGGCTGGGTCGGCACTGAGAAGCGGCGCTCCTCCCTCACCACCGGCTTGCCGTCCGCGCCCTCGGAAACCACGTGCTGGCGGACCTGGCCATCCGTGCCGTTGACGATCATCAGGAACGCCTCGCCCCGCCGGGCCAGGCACAGGCCATAGGGCTCCGTCAGGTCGATGGGGACCGCCGCCCAGAACGTGAGCTGCAGGGTCGCCGGGTCCAGCAGGAACAGCGCCGCGCCGGCGCCGGGACGGCCACGGTCGGACGCCGCCACCAGCACCCGCTCGCCCGCCGCCGTCCGGAAGCCGCCGCGCAGGTCCACGTTGTTCGGCTCACCGCCTGGCAGGTACTGAAGCTGCCTGCCGGCCAGATCGTAGACGTAGAGCCCGGCCTTCTTGTCCGTGCCGATGATCACGCCGCGCGTGGGATCCTTGGGATCGACCCAGATTTCCGGATCATCGGCGGCGTCCTTCGCGTCGGTGCCGACCGAGGGGGTTTCGGCCGCCGCCGGCACGGGCTTGCCCACGCCGACGGCCATGCCGCGCGAGTCCGACTGCGCCTCCGGATCCTGTTTCGCGCAGGAACTCACAAGTAACGCGAGCGCCGCAGCCGTCATAAAACTGACGCTCAACTGCCGACGAAACATCACTGGCCCCCCACAATCCGTGAAACTAAGTGCTCCCCTCGAATAGGCGCGGCCATCTTCTTTCGTCAACGGCCGTAGATGGGGGATAGACCAGATGAAAAAGGCGATGCTTTTCGCCGTGGCCGCTGCTGCGCCGCTGTTTGCCGCCCTGCCCGCCTGGGCTGCTGACGCCGCCGCCGACGAGGCCGAACGCACCAAGACGGTCGAAGAGCTGGTGGTCACTGGCGAGATTGCCTTCCGCAACCGCGTCGAGGGGCCCGAGCCGGTGCTCTCCTACGACCTGGAATACTTCCAGCGCTTCGAGCCGCTGACCGCCGGCGACGCCCTGAAGCGCGTGCCCAGCGTGGCCTTCCTCTCCGACGTCCTGGAGAGCGACGGCGCGCGCCTGCGCGGCCTCGACCCGGGCTACACCCAGATCCTGATCAACGGCGAGCGGGTGCCGGGCGCCGGCGTCGACCGCTCATTCTTCGTCGACCGGATCCCCGCCGAGCTGATCGAGCGGGTCGAGGTGGTGCGTTCGTCGTCCGCCAACCGCAGCGGCGACGCCGTGGCGGGCGCGCTCAACATCGTGCTGCGTGACGGCTACTCGCTAGATGGCGGCTACGTCCGCGCCGGCGGCATCATGCTGGACGACAAGCGCGTGAAGGGCACGGTGGGCGGCGTCTTTTCGGGCGAGGTCGGCCCCGGACGCCTGCTGGTGGGCGCCAACGTCCAGGGCCGCCGCAATCCCAAGCTCAAGACCAGCCAGCGCTATTCCCGGCCGGGTGGCGCGCTCGACGACATCGAACTGCAGACGGACACCCGCGACGGGACCGACTACTCCCTGAACGGCAGCTATGACGTGAAGACCGAGACCGGCGCTCTGAAGATCACGGGCTTCTTCGTCCGTACGAAGCGCCTCCAGGACGAGGACTCGATCGAGTATGCCGGCGGCCGTGTGGGTCCCGCTGATCTGCTGACGCTCAACGACAACGACGTCCACATCAAGACCGACAACTGGTCGCTGGGCGCGCGCTACGACCAGCAGATGCTGGGCGGGACGACGCGTTTCAAGGTCGCCTATGCGGAGCTTAAGGACCGACAGGACGAGATCGAGGAGGAATACGAATACCTCCGCGACACGCGGCCCTTCCCGGAGGATGACCGCTTCACCGGCGACCTCACGTTCACGCGCCTGAAGGACCGCGAACTCTCGGGCGAGATCTCGCACAAGCGAGACCTGGGTTCGGCCAGGATCGAGTTCGGCGTCCAGTACGTCGACAAGGACCGCGACACCGACATCACGACCGACCGCAACCGGGTGACCATCCCCAACCCGCCCGCCGCCCGCCCGGACCTGCCGGGCGCCTACGGCCCCTTCCTGCCCGAGGCCGGCGGCCTCAACACCATCGAAGAGCGGCGCATCGACCCGTTCATCATGGCGTCGGGCGAGATGGAAGCGATCTCCTGGGAAGCGGGCGTCCGCTGGGAGACCACCAAGACCACCATCGAGGACGCGACGGCGCCGGCCGCGAGCCGCAAAGTCAAGAACGACTACAATCTCCTGCTGCCCTCGGCGCACCTGCGCTGGAACCTGTCGACCAACGACCGCATCAACCTGTCGGCCTCGCGCACCGTGCGCCGGCCGAACTTCGACTTCCTGTCGCCGGCGACGCTGCTGGCGGAGCTGGGCGACAACGACTTCTTCGGCAATCCGAACCTGAAGCCCGAAACCGCCTGGGGCGTCGACCTTGGCTTCGAGCGGCGGATCGGCACGCGCGGCGTGGCGGGCGTCAACGCCTTCTATCGCGACGTGAAGGACCTGATCGAAGTGGCCTCCACCGGCCGCGTGGGCAGCGAGGGGCCAGGCACGTTCGTGCTGTCGCCGCGCAATACCGGCGACGGCCAGGTCTGGGGGATCGAATTCGATCTCTCCACGCCGCTCACGGCGTTCGGCCTCGAGAATACCGGCGTGTTTCTAAACTACTCCTGGCTGGACAGCGACGTGGACGACGAATTCGGTTCGCGCCGCTTCAACGACCAGGCCAAGTTCGTCCTGAACGCCGGCTTCATCCACGACCTGCCCGAATGGGGCGCGGCCTTCGGCGCCACCTACCGCAAGCAGGGCGACGCCTTTGGCCGCGTGATCGGCGAGGAGGTCACCACGAAATACGGCGCCGACCTGGAGATCTTCGCGGAGAAGCGCTTCGGCGACCGCCTCGTGGTCCGCCTCACCGCCTCCAACCTGCTGGACGGCAAGAAGCGCGAGGCCTTCAACAAGTTCACGACGATCGAGGATCAGCTCGACCGCAGCTTCGACGAGTACGAACTGGAGGCGGAACAGGCCGGGCCGGTGTTCCAGCTCGTGGCCCGGGCCACCTTCTAGCTTGGCGACGGTCTAGAGGTTTTCCCGCAGCCACTGGGCCGCCTTGGCCACCGGGTTCGCCCGGGGGTCGAGCGGCTCGCGGCGCAGTTTCGACGACGACAGCTGCTTGGTCGACACGGCCTCGCGCGGCCCGAAGGCGGCGCGGTGCAGGATGCCGGCGGCGGCGGTGAAGGCCGGACCCGAGGCGGCGTCGGCCAGATGCGGCACGCGCCGCGGACGGCCCAGGCGCACGGGGCGGTCGAACACGCGAACGGCCACTTCGCGCACGCCGGCGAGCTGGCTGGCGCCGCCGGTCAGCACCAGGCCCGCGCCCGGCTCGATCGGCGCCCCGGCCGCCTTCAGGCGGTCGCGCAGCAGTTCCAGGGTCTCTTCGACGCGCGGGGCGATGATGCCCTTCAGCAGGCTGCGCGGCGCCACGACCGGGCCCGCGCCCGGGTCATCCCCGCGAGGGGGAGCTTCGATCATCTCGCGATCTTCGTTGGCCGAGGCGATGGCCGAGCCGTGCAGGGTCTTGATCCGCTCGGCGCCGGCGATGGAGGTCGACAGGCCGCGGGCGATGTCCTGGGTCACGTGGTGGCCGCCCACGGGCACGGTCTCGACGTGGACCAGCGAACCGCCACGGAACACCGAGGCCGAGGTCGAGCCGCCCCCCATGTCGATGCAGACGCTGCCCAGGTCCATCTCGTCCTCTTCCAGCGCGGCCAGGGCCGAGACAAAGGGCGCGGCGACCACGCCTTCGAGCTGGAGATGGGCGCGTTCGACGCAGGCGCCCAGGGTGTTGAAGACGGTCTCAGCCACCGAGACGACCAGCAGCTCGACGCCCAGCGTCTTGCCGAACATGGCGCGCGGGTCGCGCACGCCGCCCTGGCCGTCGACGGCCCAGGCCACCGGCAGGATGTGGATGGCGCGGCGGCCCGGCAGTTTGATCTGGGCCAGCGCGTTCTGGATCGCGCGGACGAGGTCGTTGTCCCCGATGGGGCGGGCGCCGACCGAGACGCGGCCCTGCACCCGCGAAGAGCTGAGCTGGCCGCCGGCGGTGGCGATGGTCACGCCTTGGACATTCACGCCGGCCACGTTCTCGGCGCGCTCCACGGCCTGGGCGATGGCCTCCGAGGCCTCATCCAGGTTGACGATCGCCCCGCCCCGCACGCCGCGCGACTGAACGTAGCCGACGCCGCACGTGGTGAGGGTCCGATCGCCGCGGCGGACGCCGTCGGGCTTCATGATGAAGCAGGCCACCTTGGCCGCGCCCAGGTCCACAGCCGCCACGATCTTCGGTGGGGCCAGCGCGGCCTTTAGCCCGTCACGCCCCGTCCTGGCGTCGGCTTTCCTGGGCTCGGCCTTCTTGGCGGCTTGGGCGTCGGGGCGGTCGGCGGTCTTCAGCATGGCACTCGGTCTCGTTACACGCCCTCGGAGGGCGCGGTGACGGCGGCGGTCTTGGCGGTGAGATCGGGCGTGGCCTGCGGGGCGCGCGGGCGTACGGCGATGGTGTCGGGGTTGCGCAGGTCGATGCGCTCGAAGCCCAGCTCCAGGATGCGCGAGCGCAGGTCCAGCTGCTCGAGCTGCATCAGCGCCTGTTCCTCGTCGACGGCCGGAAGCTGGATCAGCGCGCCATCCTTCATGCGCAGGTCCCAGCGCCGATCGTCGACGCGCACCAGGGCCTCCATGTGGGCCATCAGCTTCGGGCGCTGCACAAGTGTCGGCAGGATCTCGCCCGCGTGCTGGGCTCCGCCCGCCCCCACGACGAGCGGCAGGGAGCTGAACTTGCCGGGATCGGCCTCGGGGATCGGCTCCCCCTTGTCGTCGATCACGACGCTGCGGCCACCGTGCTGCCAGACGGCGAGCTGGCGCCGCTCCTTCACGGCGATCATGAGGGTGTCGGGCAGCAGGCGAACGACGCGCGCCTCCTTCACCCAGCCCACCTTCTCCACCCGCTCGCGCAGCGCGTTCAGGTCCATGCCCAGCAGCGGGTCGTCCTTGTGCACGCCCGCGGCGCGGATGATGTCGGCCGTCGCCATCGCCGAGGCGCCCTGGACATGAACGGTGTGCAGGCGGAAGCCCGCTTCGCCGAACTTGCCGTCGACGCCTGCGCCGATCGCATTAGCAATCTGCTCGCCCCGGCCGCCCGTGGCCAGGGTCACGCCCAGCACCAGGGTCAGGACCCCGCCGGCGATCATCAGGATATGTTTGGGGGTCAGGCGCCGGGCGGTTCCGCCGCCCTCCGCCTTCGCCGTTGGGCGTTTGGCCTGAGGACTAGCGGGCGTCTTGGCCCGAGGTTTCGCCGCGACTCGCGATCCCCCCCGCACCGCTGCGGGCATAAGCGTCCTCCGTGATCCACAACACCAACCGGTCGAAATCCACCCCGCCCGCCGCGGCCTGCTCTGGAACGAGCGACGTAGGCGTCATCCCCGGCTGGGTGTTCACCTCCAAGAGGACCAAAACATCGTTAATGTCGTCATAACGGAGGTCGGACCTGGTAACGCCTCGGCAACCCAGGGCGGCGTGCGCCATCTCCGAGAGTTTCTTCGCCTTTTCCGCGACCTTGGGAGGAATCCTCGCGGGCACGACGTGCTCGGAGCCCCCTTCTCCGTACTTGGCCTCGTAATCATAGAAGGCCGTCTTGGGGACGATTTCGGTAACGGTCATGGCCTTGCCGTCCATGACGCCCACCGCCAGCTCCATCCCGCGGATGTAGGGCTCGACCATCACCTCCTCGCCGAAGGTCCAGGACGGCGCCACGACCTCCTGAGGCGGGCGATTCGCGCCGTCGTGGACGATGAACACACCCACGGACGAGCCCTCGGCGTTCGGCTTCACCACATAGGGCGGGGGGATCACATGGCCGGCGGCCACGGCGAAGCGGTTGAAGAGCCCGCCGCCCGGCACCGTGACGCCTGCCGCCGCCAGCACCGCCTTTGCCTTGGCCTTGTCCATCGCCAGCGCCGAGGCCAGCACGCCGCAATGGGTATAGGGGATGGCCAGGGTCTCCAGGACACCCTGGACCGCGCCGTCCTCGCCCCACTCGCCGTGCAGGGCGTTGAAGCAGACGTCGGGCTTCAGCGTCGTCAGAACCTCGGCGATGTCGCGACCGGCGTCGACCCGGCTCACCCGGGCGCCCAGGCGCTCCAGGGCGTCGGCGCACGCACGGCCCGACACCAGGCTGACCTCGCGTTCCGAGGAGAGGCCGCCCATCAGGACGGCGACGTGGTGGCCAGAGAGAGGAGCGGTCATGGCGACTCGAAGCAGCGACGGAAGACCCCCGCCGGGTGACCCGTGGGGGGCTTCGGGTCAAGTCAGGTTTCGGTGCAGCCGCGCCGCGGCGGGCGATCAGCGCGGGAAGTGCGCCGCCGCGAGTTCGCGCAACACCTCGTCCGGGGCGTCCGATCGCGTTGCGGCCGCCCAGAGTTCGTAGTGATCGAGCCGCCGCCGCACGATCACCTTGCCGAACCCGGCCTGGCGCAGGGACAGCGAGAGCGTCGCGCTGGTGAAGGCGGTGCGGTGGGCCATGTAGTGGTTGCCGCGCGCGAGAGCCGATCGCAGTCCGTAGAGAGTATCGATCGGCGCGATCGGGCCCGCGGGAGAGTGGTAGAGCGGCTCCAGCAGCTTGCCCTCGGCCACCACCGCGGCCACCGCCTGGACGTCGGGACAGGTGATCACCACGAACCCATCGGGCGCGAGCACGCGGCGGAACTCGCGAAGCGCCGGAACGACCTCCGGTTCGTACAGGTGCTCGATGTTGTGGCTCGAATACAAGGCATCCATCGAGCCGTCGGCGACCGGCACCATGTCGGTCATCGAGGCGACGACATCGGGATCGGCCTCGGGATCGATGTCGAGCCGAACCTCCTCCCACTCCGGGCCGGCGAAGCCCCGTGTGGTGCGGTCTTTGCGCTTCTGGCCGCAGCCGACGTGCAGGAACCTGGGCATGGACAGACCTCTTAGCGCGCCGGCGCCGCCTTGGCCCGGAAATCCACATCGGAATTGGCCACGGTGTAGATGAAGGCGGCCCAGACCGCCACGTTCTGCGCGAGCTCCTTGGGATCGATCTTGTCCAGCGTGTCGTCGGCCGAGTGGTGCAGGTCGAAATAGCGGCTCATGTCCTGGTTGAAGTCCACGAAGGGGACGCCGGCCGCCATGATTCCCGAGATGTCCGCGCCGCCTTCGGCCGGCGCCGCGCGGCTCACGGCCACGTTCAGCTTCGGCAGCACCGCCTTGAAGGCCGTCATCGCCGGGTGGTCCGCGCCGGTCTTCGGCAGGGCAACGCTCCAGATCCGCCCGGCGCCGCCGTCGCTTTCGCCCGCCACCACCATCTGGCCGACCGCATCCTTGTGGGCGGCGGCGAAGGCGCCCGATGAACCACCCTGCTCTTCGGAGCCCCACATCACCACGCGGATCGTCCGGCGAGGCTTGCCCGGCTGCGCGGCCAGCTTGGCCGCGGCGGTCATGATGCCGATGCCGGCCGCGTCGTCGATCGCGCCCGTGCCGGGATCCCAGCTGTCCAGGTGGCCGCCGACCACGATCACCTCGTCGGGCTTTTCCCTGCCGCGAATGTCGCCGGAGATATTCCAGGCCGGGGCGGCGGGATTGCTGGCCGACTGCATGTCCAGCTTCACCAGCACCGGCTTGCCGCGCGCCGCCAGCCGCTCCAGCAGCTCGGCGTCGGGGGTGGAAAGCGCGGCCGCGGGGATGCCGCCCGACGCTCCGCCGCCCGTGTGCGGCAGGCGCGTGTCGTCGGTCGAGATCGAGCGGATCAGATACCCGACCGCGCCGCGCTTGGCCGCCTCAACCGCGCCGGCCCGTCGCTGCACGCCCACGGCGCCATAGCTGGACCCGTCCTGGGTGCGGCCCATGGACTGGGTCACGACGGCGATCTTGCCGCTGAGCGCGCCCGGCGCCTGGTCCAGCATCGCCTGGTAGCTCCGGAAGACCACGATCGGCGCGGTCAGCCCGCCAGCCGGCGTCGGCGCCGAATTGCCCAGGCCCAGGATCGACAGCTTGTGGGGCCAAGGCCCGACCACCTCGGCCGACTCCGCGCCGCGCGACCACGCCGGCGTCGTGAAGGCCTCGACCTTGATGTTCTCGAAGCCAAGCTCCTTGAGCTTGGCGACGCCCCAGTCACGCGCCCGTTCCATGGCCGGCGAACCCACCATCCGCGCGCCCACTTCCGACGTCAGGGACTCGGTCACGTCCCACGCCATCGTGTCGGCCAGCGCCTTGTCGCGCACGGCGGCCGCGCCGACGGCGAGGTCGTCTGCGGCGAAGGCAGGGGAAACGGCGGCCAGGGCCGCGGCGAAGGCGAGCGGGGAAAGGATGCGCATGCTCCGCCGGTCCCATCCGCGGAGATTCCAGTCAAGTGCTCCTGCCGCCACCATGGTGTCAGCAGGATGGCCGCAGGATGCCGGGCGAAAAGGAGATCTCATGCCCGTTCCGACCGCCCTCGACGGCCTCCCGCGCCCGCCGTGCGCCGAATTGCTGGGCTGGGAGTTGGTGGAGGCCCGCCCGGCCGATGGCTGGATCCGGATGCGCTTCGAGGGCCGGCCCGAGTTCACGAATCCGGCAGGCTTCATCCAGGGCGGTTTCCTCGCGGCCATGCTGGACGACACCATGGGTCCGGCGATGTTCGTCTATTCCGAGGGCCGCCTGTTCACGCCCACCATCGAGATGCATGTGAGCTTCCTGGCCCCGGCCCGCCCTGGGCCGCTCTATGGCGAGGGCCAGGTGGTCCAGGCCGGGAAAAGCATCGCCTTCCTGGAGGGCAAGCTGATGGATCTGTCTGGCGCGCTTATCGCTCGCGCGACGGCCAGCGCCCGCCTGGTGCCCAGCGAAAAGGCGCTGGCGGCCTAGAGCCGCTCGATCAGCTTTCCCTCGGCGTCGAACACGAAGGCGTCTGGCGTGCGAAGGCTGCGCCAAAGATCATGGGCGTCGCAGTCCGCCAGCTTGGCGACGTAGTAGCTCAACACCGTTCCGTGGGTGACCGCCACCAGCGGCCGGGTCTTGTGTCGCGCCAGCGCCGCGGCCAGCCGCTCACAGGCCTGCTCGGCGCTCTCGCCGCCGGGGGCGGGCGCATGCGGGTGGGCGAAGATGTTGGCGATGTTGGCGTGGAATTCCGCCTCGGTGCCGAACGAGGCCTGGGGCCGCTTGTGTTCGCCCAGCCCGTGCTCGACTTCCACGGCCAAGCCCAGTCGCTGGCCGATGATCTCGGCGGTCTGCAGCGCCTTGGGCTCCGGGCTGGAGATCGCCGCCTTGATCCCGAACGGGATCAGCTTCTCGGCCAAAGCCGCCACCGCGTCGCGCCCCTCCGGGCACAGGCCCCACTGCGGCGGCGGGATGTCGGGATTGATCACCGGCCGACCATGGCGCACCAGGATGAGGGCCGCGGCGGTCATGCGGGCCTCCCGATCCGCTTGATCTCCCACTGCAGGTCGATGCCGGTCTTCGCCTTCACATCCGCCCGGACCGCTTCACCGAGCCCCTCCAGGTCGGCGGCGGTCGCCTCGCCCGTATTGATCATGAAGTTCGAGTGCAGGGTCGAGAACATCGCCCCACCATACGGCTTTCCGCGCCATCCCGCGTCATCGACGAGTTTCCACGAGGAGTGGCCAGGCGGATTCTTGAACGTCGAGCCACCGGTCTTCTCGCGGATCGGCTGGGTCGTCTCGCGCCGGGCGGTGATCTCGTCGATGCGGGCCTGCACGGCCGCCGGATCGTCCGGACGCCCCTGGTAGGCCGCCTCGACCCAGATGATCTCGGCCGGCGCCTCGGAGTGGCGATAGGTGTAACCGAAGTCCGCCAAGGCGAGCTCCCTGCGCGTCCCGGAGCGGTCGTAGCCCCACGCCGAGAGCAGCACATCCTTGGTTTCGGAACCGTAGCAGCCGGCGTTCATGGTCAGCGCGCCGCCGATCGAGCCAGGGATGCCGGCGTAGAATTCAAGGCCCGCGATCCCAGCCTTGGCCGCCGCCCGCGCCACGGCGGCGTCCAGCGCGGCCGCGCCGGCGACGATCCGCTGCGTGGCCCCGTCCGCCTCGACACTGCCGAATGCGCGGCCCGCCAGCCGGATCACCACGCCTTCGACGCCGCCGTCGCGGACGATGACGTTGGAGCCGACTCCCAACACCGTCACCGGGACGCTGGCCGGCAGCCCCTTCAGGAAATCGCGCAAGTCCTCGTGGTCGGCGGGCAGGAACAGCACCTCCGCCGCGCCGCCCACCCGAAACCAGGTGAACGGCCCCAACGGCTCGTCCCGCAGCAGCTTGCCGCGGACGGCGGGTAGGTCGTCGCGCCAGTCCTCGCTCACTGCGACAGCGCTTCCAGCTCGCCGGGCAGCGCATAGGCCCAGCTGGTGATGTCGCCGGCGCCCAGCAGGACCACAAGGTCGCCCGGCGCGGTCTCCGCCTTCACGAGGCCGGCCAGTTCGGCGGGCGACCCCAGCGGCAGCGCCCGACGGTGGCCGTAGCGGCGCAAGCCATCGACAAGGCTGTCGCGACTGACGCCCTCGATCGGCGTCTCGCCCGCGGCATAGACGTCGGCCACCAGCACGACGTCGGCGTCGGCGAAGCAGGCGCTGAACTCGTCGAACAGGTCGCGCAGCCGCGTGTAGCGGTGCGGCTGCACCACGGCGACGACCTTGCCCTGGGTCACGGCACGCGCGGCCTTCAGCACCGAGGCGATCTCGACCGGATGGTGGCCGTAGTCGTCCACGACGCGCACGCCGTTCGCCACGCCCGTGGTGGTGAAGCGCCGCTTCACGCCCCCGAACTCGGCCAAGCCCTTGCGGATCGCCGCCTCGTCCAGGCCCAGCTCACGCGCCACGGCCACGGCGGCCAGCGAATTCAGCACATTGTGATGGCCGGCCATCGGCAGATGCAGGCCTTCGAAACGCATCGGCGGTCCGTCATGCGGCCGGATTACCGCGTCGTAGCGGGCGCCATCGGGGCCCATGGTGATGTTCTCGGCCCGCACCTCGGCCTGGGGATTGACGCCATAGGTGACCAGCCGGCGGTTCTCGACCCGCGCCGCCAGCGCCTGGACCTCGGCATGGTCGGTGCAGATGGCGGCGAAGCCGTAGAACGGGATGTTCTCCACGAAGTCGCGGAACGCCTTCTTCACGGCCTCGAATTCCCCGTAGTGGTCGAGATGCTCGGGGTCGATGTTCGTGACCACCGCGCAAGTGGACTTCAGCTTCAGGAAGGTGCCGTCGCTCTCATCGGCCTCGACGACGATCCAGTCGCCGGCGCCGACCTTCGCATTGGTGCCGTAGGCATTGATGATCCCGCCGTTGACGACGGTCGGGTCCAGGCCGCCCGCGTCCAGCAGCGAGGCGATCATCGAGGTGGTGGTGGTCTTGCCGTGCGTTCCGCCCACCGCCACGGAGAACTGCAGCCGCATCAGCTCGGCCAGCATTTCCGCGCGGCGGACCAGCGGCAGGCGCCGCTCGCGCGCGGCGACCATCTCGGGGTTGTCGGCCTTCACGGCCGTCGAATAGACGACGGCATAGGCGCCCTCGACGTTCGCCGGATCCTGGCCGATGAAGATCTTCGCGCCCAGCTTCTCGAGCCGTTCGGTATTGGCGCTGGCCTTGGCGTCCGAGCCCTGAACCGTGTAGCCGGTCCGCATCATAATCTCGGCGATGCCGCTCATGCCGATGCCGCCGATGCCGATGAAGTGCACCGGGCCGATTTCGAAGGGAACTGGGCGTCGCGTCATCCGACGGTGCTAGCGCAATCGCGCGCATCGCGGAATATCCGACGGATCAGGCGCCCGCGCGACCGCGTCTGGCCAGCAGGCCGCCTGCCCGGCCCAGCACGTATCGAACCGAGCCGATCGCCGTGTCGGGAAGGTGCTGGGCGTACACCCGCAGTCCCGTCGCCGCGCGCCGCCACTGTCGCCGGACCAAGCTCTTGATCACCTCGATGGGGATGTACTGGCCGTAGTACACGCGCCAGTGGCGACGCCCCTGGGACCAGACGACCTCGCGTTGGACTTCGGCCGGAAAGGTGGTCCGGAACGCCTCGACCACGCCAAGCATGCTGGCGAGGGAGCGGGTGGGCTGTTTCGTCGCCTGGAGGTCATGGCGCCGATAGTCGGCGATGGTCTCGCCGTGGCAGTAGCCCGCGTGCGCCTTGGTGAGCCGCATGTAGAGGTCGAAGTCCTCGCCCAGGCTGACTCCGCGGTTGAAGGCCCCCACCGCCTCCAGGGCGTCCCGCCGGAACATCGACTGCGACGGCGTGGGCGTCACCCCGAACAGAACCTCGCGCCAGGAAAATCGCCGGGCCGGTTGCGGGTTCATGCCGATGACCGCGCCGTGGGAATCGATGATCCGGTTGCCGCCGTAGACCATCGAGATCTCGTCGCCCGTGGCGAAGCCGCGCAGATGGGCTGCGATCGCACCCGGCAGCAGGCGGTCATCGGCGTCGAGGAAGAGGATATATTGGCCCCTGGCCCGCGCCAGGCCGGCGTTCCGCGCCGCCGACACGCCTGCGTTGGCCTGGGGGATGGCGATCACGCGCTCGAAACTCCTGGCGATCTCCAGGCTGCGGTCCGACGACCCGTCGTCCACGACGATCACTTCCATCCTCGGGTGATCCTGGTCGAGCGCGCTGGAAATGGCTTCGGCGAGATAGGCTTCGCCGTTCCAGCAGGGAATGACGACGCTTACGAGCGGCTCGGTCTCGATGTTGCCTTCAGCGTCCGAACTCACCACCGCTCCCCCTCACGCCCACAAGAAGATCGTAAAGGCGGTTGCGTTCCGCGAACAGCGGTCAAACGATCCGCCGTCGCAACAGGCCTCGATCCGGCGCCAGCTATGTCCGCGCCGCGCCTTCCACCACGTCGGCCAGCCGCTCCGCCGCGTCCGGGATCGCGACCGAGCGCGAGGCGGCCGCCATGCGCGCCAGGCGGTCGGGGTTGTTGAGCAGCTTGGTGAGCGCGCCCGACAAGGATTCCACCGTGAGCTGGCTCTCGCGCGCCACCTCGGCGCCGCCGGCGTCGGCCAGCAGCTTGGCGTTCTGGCCCTGGTCGTCGTCGATGGCGATGGCGAGCGGCACCAGGATCGCCGGTTTGCCGGCCACCGCGAACTCGCAGACCGTGCCGGCGCCCGAGCGCCCGATCACCAGGTGGGCGTCACGCAACCGGCTGGCGATGTCGCGGAAGAACGGGGCGATCTCGGCGTCGACCAGGGCGTCGCGATAGGCGCGGCGCGCGGTGTTCATGCTCTCGGCGCGGGTCTGCTGCTGGATGATCAGCCGCTTGCGCAGGTCTTCCGGCAACGCCTTCACCGCCTCGGGCACCAGTTCCGACAACAGGCGCGCACCCTGGCTGCCGCCGGTGACCAGCAGGCGCACCGGGCCGTTCGGCTCGGGCGGGATGTAGGGGATCTCAGCCAGGGCCCGGATCGGCGGCCGAACGGGATTGCCCACGACGCGCGCGCGCTCCGCCACGCCCTTGGGCGCCTTCTTCAAGGTCGGGAAGGCGCAGGCGATCGTGCCGATGTGCGGGGCGAGGAAGCGATTGGCCCGGCCCATCACCGCGTTCTGCTCGTGGATCACCGTCGGCCGGCGATCCATGACCGCCGCCACCAGCGCCGGCGCCGAGGGGTAACCGCCGAAGCCCACCACCACGTTGGGATTGATCTCGCGGAACACCGACCGCGCCTGCATGGCGCCGCGCAGAACGGCGAAGCCGGCCCGCATCATGCCGATCGGATCGCCCGGCTTGAAGGTCGCCGCCGACAGACCGATGCGACGCTCCGCGGGGAAATCCTGCGCCAGGCCCGCGACGCGTTCGTCGGAGGCCAGGACGATCCCCCAGCCGCGCGCGATCAGCGCCTCGGCCAGGGCCTGGGCCGGGAACAGGTGGCCCCCGGTTCCTCCAGCAGCGACGACGGCGATCCTACGCATGACGGGTCCTGTTTCTTCCCCCCGCCCTCAACTGAACGTCCCCGCCTTGGCCAGCCCTTCGCTCGGGGCATAGGCGCCGGGCCGGCGGCGCGTGAGCGCCAGCGCCAGGCCCATGGTCAGGCCCATCGCCAGCATCGAGGACCCGCCGTAGCTGATGAACGGCAGGGTCATACCCTTGGTGGGCATCATGTTGAGGTTCACCGCGAGGTTGATGATCGCCTGCTGGCCCACCAGCACGAACAGCGCCGCGGCCGCGATCTGCTCGAAGGGGTCGGACAACTTCATGGCCCGCGTCAGGCCGCGCACGACCACAAAGGCGAACAGCGAGATCACCAGCAGCAGGAACACCAGCCCGAACTCCTCCGCGCCGACCGAGGCAGCGAAGTCGGTGTGCAGGTCGGGCACGCGGCGCTTCATCACGCCCTCGCCCGGGCCGCGTCCGAAAAGGCCGCCGGCGGCCTGGGCCACGGCGGCGGCGTCGACCTGGTGGGTGTCGGCCTTCTCCGGCGAGAAGAAGCGGTCCACGCGGCTCTGCACGTGAGGGAACAGGAAGTAGGTGGAACTGAGCCCCGCGATGGCGGTCGCGCCCAGCAGCATCACCCAGCTCATCGGCACGCCGGCCATCCAGAACGCGGCGCCGAACGCCACGGTGATCAGCACGGTCTGGCCGACGTCGGGCTGGATCAGCAGCAGGCCCACCGACACCGCGAACAGGCCGAAGGCGATGGAGACGCCGGGCACCCCCTGCCCCTTCTGCCCCTCTGCGAACATCCAGGCGACTAGGATCACCAGCGCGGGCTTCATGTATTCCGAGGGTTGGAAGGTGAAGCCGCCGAATTCGATCCAGCGCGTCGCCCCCTTCGCGTTGTGGCCGATGAACGGCAGGGCGATCATCACCGCGATCGCGGCGACCCAGATGAAGAACGCCGCCCTTCGCACGCCCTTCACGTCCAGCATCGAAACGCTGACCAGGATGGCCATTGAGGCGACCGCGAACACGCACTGGCGGACGGCGAAGTGGAACGGGTCGCCGATGTTCATGCGCTGCGCCGCGGCGGGACTGGCCGCGAAGGCGATGACCACGCCGATGCCGATCAGCAGGGCCACGACCCCCAGCATCCAGCGATCGACGGTCCACCACCAGACCCCGACCGGCGTGCGGTCCGAGCGGGCGAAGGCGTGGGCATTGCTCGTCGTGGGTGCGGTCATGCGGCCCCCTGAGGTGTCTTGCCGGCGGCCAGCGCCTTGACGGCGGCCCGGAACGCTTCGCCCCGCTGCTCGAAATCGGCGAACTGGTCGAACGAGGCGCAAGCGGGCGAGAGCAGGACAATGGCGTCCTTGCCCGATGCGGCGGCGTCCCTGAACGCGGCTTCGGCGGCGGCGGAGATCGTTCCGCTCTGCACGGCGTCGGCCTTGCCCTTCAGCACCTCGGCGAAGGCCGGCGCGGCGTCGCCCACCAGGTAGGCCTTGAGGATGCGCGGGAAGAGATCCGCCAGGTCGTCGATTCCGCCGGTCTTAGGCTGACCGCCTGCGATCCAGTAGAACGCCGGGTAGCTGGACATGGCCTGGCGCGCGGCGTCGGCGTTGGTCGCCTTGCTGTCGTTGACGAAGCGCACCTTGCCGATGGTCGCGACCGTCTCCATCCGGTGGGCCAGCCCCGGGAACGTCATCAAGGCCCGCGCCGCCGTGGCAGGATCGATCCCCAGGCCCTTCGCGGCGGCGTAGGCGGCGGCCGCGTTCTGCCAGTTGTGGCGGCCCGGCAGCGAGCGCGCCCGCTTCAGGTCGGCCACCTCGGATGCGCGTTCCCCGCTGGCGTCGTAGAGCAGGCCGTCCAGGACGTAGACGCCCCGGCTCATGGCCTTGCTTGCCGAGATGGGCACGATGGTGCGGCGGTTGGCGGCGGTGATCTCGGTGCAGATCCGCTGGCCCCACGCGTCGTCCACGCCGATGACAGCGGTGTCGCCCTTGCCCTGGTTGGCGAGGATCCGCATCTTCGCCGCGACATAGCCCTCCATGTCGCCATGTCGCTCCAGGTGGTCGGGCGAGATGTTGAGGATCAGGGTGACGTCGGCATGCAGGCTCGACGTCAGGTCCAGCTGGTAGGACGATAGCTCGAGGACGTAGACCGCCCCGCCGTGCATATCCTCGAGGCTGAGCACGCCCGTGCCGATGTTGCCGCCGATGCGAACGTCACGGCCCGCCTCGGCGCAGATATGGCCGATCAGGGCCGTGGTGGTCGACTTGCCGTTGGTGCCGGTGATCGCCACGATCTTCGGCCGCTTGTGCTCGGGCGCCGCGTTCACGGTCCGCGCGAAGAGCTCGATGTCGCCCAGGATCTCGACGCCGCTGGCCTTGGCCTTTTCCACGGTCCAATGCGGCTTCGGATGCGTCAGCGGCACGCCCGGCGACAGCATGAGCGCGGCGAACTGCGACCAGTCGGCCGTCGTCAGGTCGGTCACCTCGAAGCCATCGGCCACCGCGGCGTCCCGGGTCGCCGGCTTGTCGTCCCACAGCGCCACCTTGGCGCCGCCGGCCACCAGGGCGCGCGCCGCCGCCAGGCCCGTGCGAGCCAGGCCGAAAACGGCGACGGTCTTCCCCTCGAGGCCACGGACCGGGATCATGACAAGCGAGCGGCCCCCCTACCTGAGCTTCAGGGTGGCGAGGCCGACCAGGGCCAGCATGACGGCGACGATCCAGAACCGGATCACGACCGTGCTCTCGGACCAGCCCAGCTTCTCGAAATGGTGGTGGACCGGCGCCATGCGGAACACGCGCTTGCCGGTCAGCTTGAACGAGGTCACCTGCACCACGACCGAGAGCAGCTCTGCGACGAACAGGCCGCCGATGATCGCCAGCACGATCTCGTGCCGCGTGGCCACCGCGATCGTGCCCACGGCGCCGCCCAGGGCCAACGACCCGGTATCGCCCATGAAGATCTTCGCGGGCGGGGCGTTGTACCAGAGGAAGCCCAGGCCCGAGCCGATCAGCGCGCCGCACAGCACCGCCAGCTCGCCAACGCCCGGCACGAAGTGAAGCTGCAGGTAGTTGGCGAAGACGTAGTTGCCGACCAGGTATGAGATCAGGCCGTAGGCCGCTGCCGCGATCATCACCGGCACGGTGGCCAGGCCGTCCAGGCCGTCCGTGAAGTTCACGGCGTTGGCCGCGCCCACGATCACGAAGGCGCCGAACAGGAGGTAGCCCCACGAGAGGTCGACGAAGAGCTGCTTGAAGATCGGGAAGGTCACCGACGTGAGCAGTCCAGGGCTCTCGGGCGGCTTGGCGGCGAAGACGATGATCAGGGTGATCGCAGCCATGGCGATCGCCGCCTCGAGCACCAGGCGCACCCGCCCCGAGATGCCCGCCGTGGTCTGCTTCGTGACCTTCGAGTAGTCGTCAAGGAAGCCCAGCAGGCCGTAGCCGGCGGTGACGATCATCACCGCCCAGACGTAGACGTTCGACAGGTCCGCCCAGAGCAGGGTGCCGGCGAACAGCCCCGCCAGGATCATCACGCCGCCCATGGTCGGCGTGCCGGCCTTCTCGACGATGTGGCGCTCGATGCCCTCCGCGCGGATCGGCTGGCCCTTGCCCTGCTTGGCCTTCATCCAGCGGATGAACCGCGAACCCAGCAGCACGACCACGAGCTGGGCCGTCACGATGGCGAGGCCGGTCCGCGTGGTCTGGTATTTCAGGAGGTTAAGGATCGGGACGTAGCCGGCCGAGGCGAACGTCAGGTAGAGCCAATAGAACATCAGCCGGCCTCCCCGGACCCGACGGACGCCAACGCCTGGGCGATCAGCCCGGCCTTCGACCCGTTGGATCCCTTCACCATCACCACGTCGCCGGCCTCTACGGCCTGTGCGAGCTGCGGCGCGAGGGCGGCAGCACTTTCGGCGTACCCGCCGCGCCGAGTCGTAGGAAGGGCGTCCCAGAGCGATTTCATCAGAGGACCGGCGCAGAAGACGAGGTCGATTGCCGCAGCCTCCAGCGGCTCGGCCAGTCCCGCATGGAATTCGGCCGCCTGCGGGCCCAGTTCCAGCATGTCGGTCAGCGCGACGATCCGTCGGCCCGACGTCTGCCGCGCCCCCAGGGTCTTGATCGCGGAGGCCATTGAGATCGGGTTGGCGTTGTAACTCTCGTCGATCAGCGTGAAGGCGCCGCCCTTGACCGCCACCGCCGCCTCGGCGCCGCGGCCCGCCAGCGGTTCGAACGCGCCCAGGGCCGCCAGGCTCTTGTCCAGGTCGACGTCCATGGCTTCCAGCATCAAGAGCACGGCCATGCTGTTCAGGCCCCAATGCAGGCCCGTCTGCAGGATCGGGAAATCCATCGCCTTGCCGTGCAGGCGCGCCTGGACCACCGCGTGCCCGCCCGGAACCTGGAAGTCGATCAGGCGGGCGTCGCAGCTCTCACCCGTACCGAAGGTACGGATGGTCGCCCCGGCCTTCAGCGCCTCGGCCTTCAGCAGGTCGAACCAGCGGTTGTCGGCGTTCAGCACCGCGACGCCGCCGGGCTCCAGCCCTTCGAAGATCTCGGCCTTGGCGCGGGCCACGCCCGCTTCGCCATCCGCGAAGTTCTCGGTGTGCACGGGGCCGACGGTCGTCACCACCACCGCATGCGGGCGGACGAAGTTCGTCAGCGGGCGGATCTCGTCGGCGTGGTTCATGCCGACCTCGAACACCGCCCGCTCGGTGGTCGCGGGCATCCGCGCCAGCGTCAGCGGCACGCCGATATGGTTGTTGTAGCTCTTCACCGACGAGTGCGCCGGGCCGGCCAGGGTCAGGCCCGCCATGATCGCCTGGGTCAGGCTGGTCTTGCCCACCGAACCCGTCACGGCGGCCCGCCGGGCCTTGGTCGCCCGCTCGCGCGCCGCGACGCCCAGCTTCTCCAGGGCGACCAGCACATCGCCCGTGACTTTCACGAATGGCGCGTCGACGTCCTGCGAGACCAGGGCCCCGGCCGCGCCCTTCGCCATGGCCTGGGCCACGAACTCGTGGCCGTCGCGCACCCCGGCCAGGGCCACGAACAGGTCGCCGGGTTCGAGGGTGCGGGTGTCGATGGAGACTCCGGTGGCGGTGAAACCGCCGCCCTCCGCCCCGCCCGTCGCCCTCGCAATGTCCGCTGAGGTCCAGAGCGGGTCAGCCATGGACAAGCTCCAGGGCTTTGGCCGTCTCCTGCACATCATCGAAGGGATGAACCACGTCGCCGACGATCTGGCCCTGCTCGTGGCCCTTGCCGGCCACCAACAGGATGTCGCCGTCCTGCAGCATGGCGGCGGCCGCGCGGATCGCCTCACGGCGGTCGCCGATCTCCTTCGCGCCTTTCGCGCCGGCCAAGACCTCGGCGCGGATCGTGGCGGGGACCTCCGAACGCGGGTTGTCGTCGGTGACGATGGCCACGTCGGCCAGCCGCGCGGCGATCTCGCCCATCAGGGGGCGTTTGCCCTTGTCACGGTCGCCGCCCGCGCCGAACACCACGATCAGCCGGCCACGGACGTGCGGGCGCATGGCCTGCAGGACCGTCTCCAGGCCGTCGGGCGTGTGGGCGTAGTCCACATAGGCCTCGCCCCCGTGGGACCCCGCGCCGACCCGCTGCAGCCGTCCGGGCGCGCCCGTCAGTTGCTCCAGGCCGGCGAAGGTCTCCTCGAAACTCATGCCGGCCGCCCGGCAAAGCCCCGCCGCCACGAGGGCGTTCGAGGCCTGGAACGCGCCGGCCAGCGGCAGGCGGACGTCCCACACCTTGCCCTCGGCGCGGATCTTCAGCCGTTGGCCGTCGGGCAGCAGGATCCGCTCCAGCAGATTCAGCGCCTGGCCCGTCTCGCCCACGCTCATCACCCGCTGGCCCGAGACCACCGAGGCGGCGGCGAAGAACGGGAAGGCCTCGTTGTCGGCGTTCAGCACCGCCGTCGCGCCCCGCGGCATCAGCTGCTCGAACAGCCGCAGCTTGGCCTTCATGTAGGCGTCCATCGTGTGATGGTAGTCGAGGTGATCCTGGCTCAGGTTCAGGAAGCCGGACGCCGCCAGCCGCACCCCGTCCAGCCGGCGCTGGTCGATCCCGTGGGAGGAGGCCTCCATGGCGAAGTGGGTCACCCCCAGCTGGCTGATGCGCATCAGCAGCTCGGCCACGTCGCCTGCGTCGGGGGTCGTCAGTCCGGGCGGCGTGACTTGCAGGTCGGCCTCGCCCGGCTTCGACACCGTGACGCCGAGCGTGCCCATGCTGGCCGAGACGTGGCCGGCGCCGGCGAACATCTGGCGGCAGAAGTTCGCGACCGAGGTCTTGCCGTTGGTCCCGGTCACCGCCACGCACGTCTGCGGCTGACGCCCCCAGAAATTGGCGGCGGCCAGGGCGTAGCCGCGGCGCGGGTCGCGGCAGACGATGGTGGGAACCGACAGGTTCAGATCCTGGTCGGCGATGATCGCCGCGGCGCCCGCCTCCACCGCCTTGGCCGCGAAGGCCGCACCGTCGGCCTTCGAGCCCGGCAGGGCCGCGAACAGGAAGCCCGGCTTCACCTTGCGGCTGTCAGCCGTGACGCCCGTGATCTCGGGGTCGACGCCTAGGTCGCGCTTCACCAGCTTGGTCAGGCGAACGCTCATTGGCCTTCGCCCATCTGTTCGACGGTCGGCGGCTCCACCGGGATCGCCTGGCCCAGGTCGGCGCGGCGATGCACGCCCAGGAACGGCGCGATGCGTTCGATCACCCGGCCCGCCGCCGGCGCGGCCACCCAGCCGCCGGTCGAATAGCCGGCGCTGTTGGCCGAGGCGTGCGGCTCGTCCAGCAGCACCAGCACGAAGTATCGCTTGGTCCCCGCCCCGCCCGTGGTCGGGAACACCGCCGCGAACGACGAGACCTGCCGGCCGTGGTTGTAGCCGCGGATCGCCGGATCGTACTTCTCACCCGTGCCGGTCTTGCCGCCCACGGACAGGCCCGGAATGTTGGCCGACCGCCCACTGCCGCTCTCGCCCGTCACATTGGCGCGCATGATCGACAGCATCTGCAGCGAGGTGCGCTCGGACATGACCCGAGTACCCGTGACCTTCGCCCCCGGTTCCAGCTTCCGGATGGTCAGCGGGATCAAGTTTCCGCCGTTGAGGACGGCCCCATAGGCCCGCGCCAGCGCCAAGGGGGTCACGTTGATGCCGTGTCCGAACGACACCGAGGCGATCGCGTCCTCGTTCCACACCTTGGGCGTCAGCGGGCGCGCCGTTTCGATCAGCTCCACCTTGGCCGGTGAGGTCAGGCCCAGGCCCTTGAAGTAGGTCCCCATCCGCTGCGGACCGACGGCTTCCGCGAGCTTGGCGGTGCCGATGTTGGACGAGTGCTGGAACACCTCCACCAGCGTCAGGATCTTCCGCGCCGCGTGGTAGTCGGTGATGGTCCGGTAGCCCAGGTGATAGGGCGTCCGCGCATCGAACGTGCTCTCGGGCGTCGCGACGCCGCTGTCGAGCCCCGTCGCCACCGTGAACGTCTTGAAGGTCGAACCCATCTCATAGACCGTCGCCGCGGCGCGGTTGGTCTGGGCGTAGACGCCGGCCTTGCCGGGCTTGTTAGGATCGTAGGCCGGCCAGCTGGCCATGCCCAGGATCTCGCCGGTCTGGATATCGGTGACCAGGCCGACCGCGCCCTTCGGCGTGAACTCGGCCACGGCCTTGTAGAGCTCGTCCTCCAGCGCGCCTTGCACCCGCAGGTCGATGGACAGCGCCGTCGGCGTGCCCGCCCGCGCGCCGCCGCGGATGTCGTCGTTGAACGCGGCCTCCGCACCGGAGATGCCCTCGCCGCCGGCGTCCGAGAAGCCCACGATGTGCGCGGCCGACGTGCCCAGCGGATAGACGCGGCGCTGCTCGGGTTCGAAGCTGACGCCGGGCAGGCCCAGCTCGTGGACCCGGTTGCGTTCCTCGGGGGTCAGAGCGCCGAGCACGAAGATCCGGCGGTTGCCGCGCAGCGCGCGCTCCAGCCGGGCGGGCTCGAGGTTCGGCAGCGCGCGCAACAGGCTGCGGCGGGTCTCCCGCGTGTCCCAGATCTCGCGCGGATCGATGTAGAGGCCGTAGTGCAGCAGGTCGGCGGCCAGCAGCATGCCGTTGCGGTCGACCAGGTCGGCGCGGCTTGCACCCAGCGCCGCCGCGAGGCCGCTGGGCCGCGCATCCGAGAACAGGGCCGCGCGCGTGGCGCCGACCGCCAGGGTCATGAAGCCCAGGGCGAACAGGGCCAGGACGAAGAAGATCCGCAGGCGCGTGTCGTCCTCGGCCCTCCCCGAGGCGCGCGCGCGCTCGAAGGCGTGCTCCAGGCCCCAGACCCGTTCGATCAGCCAGCGCGGCAGGCCGGAGCGGGCGAAGGCGTGCTGGCCCAGGCTCATCGCGGCGCTCCCACGGCGGCGGGGGCCTGCGCCTGGGCGACACGCACCGGGTTGGCCTCGGCGGGCGGCGGCGGCGGCACGCCCGGGACGACGTTCGCCCCATTGATCATCGCGGCCACGGCCGAGACGGCCTTAGCCTTCTTGGGCGGACCGGCGCGGGCTAGGTCGATGATCTGGTCGGCGGTCGCCTCACGATGCGCGGTCACCGGCTCCATCTTCAGATAGGTGACCGACAGGCGTTCCAGCCGGCCGGGCTGCTCCAGGTGCGCCACCTCGGCCTGCAGCAGGCGGATGCGCGCCTTCTCGCCCTTGATCTGACGTTCGACCGTGGCGATCTCGGCGCGCTCGCGACCCGCCATGGTCTTGGCGAGATAGACGCCCAGGATGATCGTCACCAGCAGGCCGATCCCGATCAGATCAACCAGGCGGAAGCCCCGCACGCGGCGCGTGAAGACGCTCATGCCGCCACGCTCCATACCGGCGCCTCGGTGCGCACGGCCGCCCGTAGCTTCGCCGAGCGGGCGCGGGGGTTGGCCTTGATCTCTTCCTCGGTCGGGCTCTGCGCGCCGTTGAACAGCAGGCGGAAGCTGGGCTCGGCGCCCTTGGCCGCCGGCGGCGCGTGGCGCGAGCCGCCCGGCGTTCGGCCGGCGCGCTCGCTCAGGAAGGCCTTCACGATCCGGTCTTCCAGCGAGTGGAAGGTGACGACGCAAAGGCGGCCCCCCGCCTTCAGCACCCGCTCGGCGGCCACAAGGCCGGCCTCGAGCTCGGACAATTCCTCGTTCACGGCGATCCGCAGGCCCTGGAAGGTGCGGGTGGCGGGGTGGATCTTGGCGCCGCGGCGGCCGCCCAGCGCCTTTTCGACGAAGTCGGCCAGCTCCAGCGTGCGGGTGAACGGCTGCTCCTCGCGGCGGCGCACGATGGCGCGCGCGATCCGGCGGCTCTCGCGCTCCTCGCCGTAGACGAAGATGATCCGCGCCAGCTCGTCCTGCTCCGCGGTGTTCACCAGCTCGGCCGCGGTGGGGCCGGTGTCGCCCATCCGCATGTCCAGCGGACCGTCCTGCATGAAGGAAAAGCCCCGCTCGGCCTGGTCGATCTGCATCGAGCTCACGCCGAGGTCGAGGGCCACGCCGTCGGCATGGCCCTCGCCCAGCACTGCGTCCATTTCCGAGAATCGCGCTTCCACAAGACGGAAACGTTCTTCCGGAAATCCCGCAGCGAAGCGACGGACCGTAGGGTCGCGGTCAAACGCCACGACCTTCGCTCCCGTCGCCAGGAAGGCGCGGCTGTAGCCGCCCGCGCCGAAAGTGCCGTCCACCACGGTGTCGCCCGGCCCGATGGCCAGGTTCTCGAGCACCTCTCGCAGGAGGACAGAAACGTGAGGGGCGCCGCTCATGCCGCGCCTCCGAGGCGGGCCGCGCGCTGTTTGACGCGCATCTCGGCCAGGCCGGAACGGGCGCGCTCGCGGTCGGCCGCCCGCTGGGCGCGGTAGGCGTCGCGCTCCCAGATCTCGAAGCGGTCGCGCAGGCCGACGACGGCCACCCAGTCGGTGATGCCGTACTGCTCGCAAAGCTGCTCCGGCAGGGTGATGCGGCCGGCGGTGTCGAACGAAAGCTTCTGCATCTCACCGAACACGTTGCGCTCGATGGAGTCGCGCAGTTCGTCGCCGAATTCCAGTTCGTCGGCCATCGCACCGTAGCGGTCGAACAGCGCCTGGCCGCCCCCCTCGATGCAGTCCGAGCGGATCGACGGGAACACGAAGACACCGTCCGCCGGCTCCGAGAGCGCGGCGCGGTATTCCTGCGGCACAACGATGCGCCGCTTCGCGTCCAACTGCTTCTCGAAGGTCGAGAGAAACATCTCTCCGAACGGCCCCCTGCTCTTCGCCGACCAGCCTGAGTCCGCGCCCCGACCCGCCACTCTGACCGACGAATTGCAATTGGGTTAACATGGGATCAGGTGGGTTTCAATGACACTCAATGACTATTTCCGCGAAAACAAAGGTGTCGTTTGGGCGCAGGGTTAACCCAAAACAATTATCCACAGAACATACTCAGAACTAATAGTTAATGGCGACGCTTTGAACTCGGCCGCTTGGGCGAGCGTGTGGATGCGTCGGTTGTCCGAAGCTTAACGGAGCGAAATTGGGAAAATGCGGATCAGACGGCCTGTAAGCCGGGTTCTGTGCCGCCCCCTTGCAGGGACGCGGCGGTCATTCCTCTGGACCGCCCCTCGCGGGACGGTTCTCGCGACCTACCCGGATCCCTCGGAGCGGCGACGCTCCTACCCGCCAGTATCCTTGCGGACTTGGCCGGCGCGGGACCCCTATTCGGTCTTGCTCCTGGCGGGGCTTGCCATGCGACCTCTGTTACCAGCGGCCCGGTGCGCTCTTACCGCACCCTTTCACCCTTACCTCGACCGAGGCCGAGGCGGTCTGCTCTCTGTGGCGCTATCCCTGGGGTCACCCCCGGCGGGCGTTACCCGCCGCCATGTCGTCGTGGAGCCCGGACTTTCCTCGAGCTTGCGCCCGCGACCGCCCGGCCGTCTGATCCGCGGCGGAAAGGCGGTGAATTGGCGAGGAGAGTCAAGCACACGCACCTCCTCTCCCCGAGGCGCAGCCCATGGGGAGACGAGATCTTCAGAGGAACTTCGCCATGGGCAGGTCGTCCTCGTAGCTGCCGTCGGCCAGATGGAAGCGGCGCAGGAAGCGGCCCTCCTGGACGAAGCCGACCTGCTCGTAGAGCCGGATGGCATGGGTCAACCCATGCCGCACAACCAGCTCCACCCGTTCGACCGGCGGATCGAGCGCCCGCGCCGCGTCGAACAGAGCCTCGAACAGGCCGCGACCCACGCCGCGCCCCTGGAATGCGGGATCGGTGGCGATGGTCAGGTCCCAGAGCACGTGCTGGAACTGGGACGAGGGCATGCGCGGCGCCTTGATCAGGCCGGCCAGCCGCCCGTCGATCCAGGCCCCGATGGCGACCCCGCCCTCCAGCGCGCCCGCGATCGAGCCCTCGATCCACGGCAGGTCCATCTCGTGCGGCAGGCGACCCAGGCCACCCGACGCCGCCTGCATCACCGCCAGCGCCGCCGGGGCGTCGGCGAGGGTCAGCGGCCGGTAAGCCGCGCCGCTCATGCGCCCAGCCGCAAGAGTGCGATCAGCCGCGTACGGGTCTCCCCGTCGGCGATCCCGTCCACCTTCTCCGGTCGCCAGTGTCGCTGGAACGCGCGGACCACGGTCGTCGTGTCGGCGTCGAACTTGCCTGACGGCGGCAGGTCGTAGCCCAGCCGCGTGAAGCCGGCTTGCAGGGCGAAGACGGCAGCGCCCTCCTCTCCCTCCCCGATCGGCTGGCCCGGCGCCGGCGGCGCCTCGGCCCAGAGGCCGTGGCCGGCCTCGGCCAGGCGCTTCCAGGGAAACAGCTCGCCCGGATCGTCCTTGCGCGCCGGGGCGACGTCGGAGTGGCCGACGATGTCTCGGTCCTCGATGTCCCAGCGCGTGCGGACATCGGCGATCAGCGCGATCACAGCCGCCACCTGCGCCTCCGGGAAGGGGCGATATCCGAACTCGTGCCCCGGATTGACGATCTCGATCCCGATGCTGTCGCCGTTGATGTTGCGTCGGCCCCGCCAGAACGAGACCCCCGCGTGCCATGCCCGCCGCTCTTCGGCCACCAGCCGGAAGATGCGGCCGTCCTCCTCCACCACATAGTGCGCGCTGACCCGGGCCTCCGGATCGCGCAGGCGCGCGATCGCCTCCTCGCCGGTCTTCATGCCGGTATAGTGCAGCACCAGGATGCTCGGCGTGACGGTGCGACGATCGAAGTTCGGCGACGGCGCTTCGATCACGTTCATTCCGGCCGGCTCCGCATCGCCATCAGCATCGACATTACCTGGCTTCCCCTGAGCGCGATGATCAGTACGCCGGCCAGGGCCAGCGCGCTGCCGATCATCATGCGCGGGCCGAACGGATCGTCGAACACCGCGACGCCCAGGCCGATAGTGGCCAGCGGCGTCACCAGGATCAACGCCGAGATCAGGTTGGCCTCGTACTTCTGAAGCAGGGTCACGTAGAGCGTGTGGGCGCCTACCGAAACGACCAGGGCCGAGAACACCAGCGCCGACCAGAAGGGCCAGCCGGCGGCGACGGCCGCCTCGATCTGTCCCGGTTCGAACAGCGCCGACAGCGCCGCCATCGGCCCCACCGAGACCAACCCCACCCAGGCCTGGAAGGTGATGGGCCGCATCCCTTCGATCTGCTTGGTCAGGATGACCCCGACGCCCGACATCAGGGTGGCGCCGGCGATCAACATCAGGCCGGTGGACAGCGCAAAGCCGTGCGGGTTCCACATGACGGCCAGCACGCCCGCGAAGGTCAGCGCGATGCCCAGGCCGCGCCGCCAGCGTATGCGTTCGCCCAGGAACGCCATCGACAGGATGAGCGTGATCGGCATGCCGAGCTGAAGCACGACGGCGGCGGCCGACGGCGTCGAATACTTCAAGCCCACGAACATCAGGCCGAAGTTGCCGCCGCCCATCAGGAAGGCCGTCAGCACCAGCCGCCAGATCGGCCGCGGCGCCGGCCGCAGGAACGGGATCAGCACCGCGGCGACGATGGCGAAGCGCGCCGCGGCGTAGAACAGCGGCGGCACGTCCAGCACGCTCACGACGTACTTCGAGATGATGTTGTTGACCGCCCAGACCATGCACATGGCCATGAGCAGGCCGAAGTCGCGGAGGGCCATGCCCCCGGTTAGGCCGCCGCGGCCGTCCGGCGCAACCTCAGGCCCTGAAGAAAGTCTCCAGGTCGACGTTGAGACGCTCCATGTGGGTGACGAACAGCCCGTGCGGCGCTCCGGGATAGACCTTCAGGTCCGCCCCGCGAATGCCGGCCGCCAGTCGCTGGCCCGTGATGGCGAGCGGAGCCGAGGCGTCCTTGTCGCCGTGGATCACCAGGGTGGGCCGATCGATCTTGGGCAGGTCGGGCCGCAGGTCCTTGCCGATCAGGGCGCGGAACGTGGCGATCGCCACCGGAGCGGGCGTGGCCAGGAGCTGTTCCGTCAGCCAGGCCTTCATGGCCGGCGACGTCTCGGGCGTGAAGAACGGGTCCTGGTTCTCCATCGCCCAGGCCGGAAAGTCCGTGGCCCAGCGGCGGAGCGTCGCCTGGTGATAGGCCATCGGCGCGCCAAAGGGATTGTCGGCCGTCTGCACCACATACGGGCCCACGGCGGCGACGAGGGCCACCTTCTTCACCTTGGCCCCGCCGTGCTTGCCGAGGTAGCGGACCACCTCGGCGCCGCCCATGGAATGGCCCACGAGGATCACGTCCTTCAGGGCCAATGTGTCGATCACCGCCCCGAGGTCATCGGCCAGGGTGTCCATGTCGTAGCCCTTCGCCGGAATGTCCGAGCGCCCGTGTCCACGGCGATCGAACGCGATGCAGCGGAAGCCTCGCTCCGACAGGTGGGCCACCTGGTAGGCCCACATCTCGCTCGACAGGGCCCAGCTCGCCGCGAAGATCACCGGCTGGCCCTCGCCCCAATCGCGATGGAACAGCCGCGCGCCATCCTTGGCGAAGATCGTCGAGACCCGGCGCGGCTGCGCGGCGGCAAGAGCGGCCGAGACGGCGGCGGCCGATCCCGCGGCCAGGCCCGAGGTGAGGATGTCGCGGCGGTTCATGAGGTGTCTCCCTTGCTGATGGGGAGAGGACCGCAACGGCCGAGGCGGGTCGATTACGCGCCAGGTAATGGCGGGCGCTATGCCTTGCGGCGCGTGAACCGCAGCGCGGTCAGGGTGTCCGAGAAGCCGACCACCTTGCTGTCGACGAGCCCGAACGCCCTGGCGGCGGCCATGACGTCGGCATCCTTCACCGTCGCCGCCTTGCCTTTCCTCGACACGACCCACAACGCGCCGCGCTCGGCCAGGGCCGGAACCAAGCCCGCGATCCCGGCCAGCGCCTCGGCGCTGTCGGCGCCGTAGAACAGCAGGTCCAGGGCGGCCATCTCACTCACCGGGGCTGCGCCGCGCTCCACCAGTTCGTCGCTGAAGGCAGGGTCCGCGACACCGATCACGCCGACGCGCATGCCCGGTTTCACGCCGATCTTGTCGAGGCGGGACTTGGGGCTGCGGATCGCCTGGGCCCATGCCGCGGCGCGCGCCTCGCCCAGCGCGAACCGCGCGCCGTCCGCCAGCACCAGGTCCGCGCCCTCCGCGCGCACGTCGACCAGAGAGCCGCCTTCGTAGACGCGCCGTTGCGCGCCTCGGAAGACCAGCCTAGGCGCCTCGTACTGCAGGCGGCCCTGATCGGCGCCGTCCGCGAACCGCGCCGTCACGTCCGCTTCCTTTCCCATAAGGCCAAGCTGTGACGGAACGGGCCTGTTCGCACAACCCGAAGGACCTCATGGCCGCCATCGTCTTCATCACCCACCCGGAAGTGGTCATCGACCCCGCGGTTCCGGTTCCGCGCTGGCCTCTGTCGCCGGTTGGCCGCGCGCGCATGGAAGCTCTCGCCGACCGCCTCGCGGGCCGTGAGGTGGCCGCCGTCTGGTCCAGCGACGAGCAGAAGGCGATGGACGGCGCGGAGATCCTGGCTCGGCGGTTGGGCGCCCCGCATCGGATCGACCCCGCGCTCAGCGAGAACGGCCGCGAGTCGACCGGCTACATCGCGCCGCCGGAGTTCTGGGAGGTGGTGGATGAGTTCTTCGCCCGCCCCGACGAGAGCGTTCGCGGCTGGGAGAAGGCGCGCGACGCCCAGGCCCGGATCATCGGCGCCGTCGCCGAGGTTGACCGCACCAGCGCCCCGGGCGTGGTGCTGGTGGTTTCGCACGGCGGTGTCGGCGCGCTGCTCACCGCCCATCTACAGAATGTGGAGATCGGCCAGGAAGACCGGCCGCAACACGCCGGCGGGGGCTGCTATCTCGTCATCGACCGCGGCCCGCTCCGCCTGAAGCAGAGCTGGCGCGCGGTCGAAGAGCCGGCGGAAGCGCTGGCGGCCTTCTAGGCCGCCTTGCCCAGCGACAGGAACTCGTAACGGGCCAAGTGGTGGTCCACCGAGCCGAACGCGCTCTCGATCATGGTGGCGCGCTTGAAGTAGTGGCCGATGGCCATTTCGTCGGTCATGCCCATGCCGCCGTGCAGCTGGATCGCATTCTGCCCGACGAACTTGCAGGCCTTGCCGATCTGCACCTTGGCGGCCGAGACGGCCTTGGCCCGCTCGGCCTCGTCGCTGACCTTGATGTTGGCCATGTAGGTCATCGACACGGCCTGCTCGACGTTGATGAACATGTCGACCATGCGGTGCTGCAGCACCTGGAACGAGCTGATCGGCTGGCCGAACTGCTTGCGCTGCTTGGTGTATTCCAGCGTGCCCTCGTGCAGCTTGCGCAGCACGCCGCAGGCTTCGGCGCAGGTCGCGGCGATGGCTTCGTCGACCACCTTCTCCACCAGCGGCAGGCCAGCGTCGGCCGGGCCGACCAGGGCGTCGGCGCCCAGCGAGACGTTCTCGAAATAGACTTCCGAGGCGCGGAAGCCGTCGACGGTCGGGTAGTCGCGCGTGGTCACGCCCTTGGCGCCCTTCTCCACGACGAACACCGAGATGCCCTGCGCGTCGCGCTCGCCGCCGCTCGTGCGGGCGGTGACGATGAAGTGCGTCGCGAACGGCGCGCCGATGACGACCGCCTTCTGGCCGTTCAGGGTCCAGCCGGCGCCGTCCTTCTTGGCCGTGGTGGTCACGGCGGCGAGGTTGTAGCGGCTCTGCGGCTCCGCCTGGGCGAAGGCGAAGATCACCTTGCCCTCGATGATGCCGCCGATCAGGTCGGCGGCCGCCGAGTGGCCCGAGTGCTTCAGGAAGCCGCCGCCGATGACCACGGTGCCGAGGTAGGGCTCGACGACAAGCGCCTTACCGAACTCCTCCATCACCACCATGTTCTCGATGGCGCCGCCGCCCAGGCCGCCCAGCTCCTCCGAGAACGGCGCGCCCAGGATGCCCAGTTCCTCCGCGAAGGCTTTCCACACCTCGGGACGCCAGCCGGGCTCCTTGGAGACCACGGCCCGACGCTTGTCGAAGTCGTAGTGGTCCGCCAGGTACGCCGCGACGGTGTCGCGCAGCATCGACTGTTCTTCGGTGAAGCTGAAATCCATCGGCGGGGCTTCCTCAAACGTTTGTTCGTCTACCGCATAGCGCGGCAGCTTGGGGCTGTCAGCTAGGCTTTCGGCGCGGCCTCAGAGGCCCAGCACCATCTTGGCGATGATGTTGCGCTGGATCTCGTTCGAGCCGCCGTAGATCGAGGTCTTGCGGCCGTTGAACATCTCGCCGGCCACGCCGTTGGCGTAGTCCGGGCCCACGCCCGCGTTCGAGCCCGACAGGTCGCGCAGGAACGGCGCGCCGTAGTGGCCCACCGCCTCCAGCGCCAGCTCCTGCAGGCGCTGTTGGATCTCGGTGCCCTTGATCTTGAGGATCGAGCTTTCCGGGCCGGGGCCCTTGCCGCTCGACTCGCCGGCCAGGGTGCGCAGTTCGGTGAACTCCAGCGCCGTCAGGTCGATCTCCAGTTCGGCCACCTTTCGGCGGAAGAACGCGTCGGTCAGCAGCGCCGAGCCCGTGTCCGACCGCTCGGTATTGGCGATCGAGCGCAGCTTCTCCAGGTTCCGCTTCGAGCGCGCGACGCCGGCGATGCCGGAGCGCTCGTGCGCCAGCAGCGCCTTGGCGCAGGTCCAGCCCTGGTTCTCGTGGAAGATCCGGTTCTCGACCGGCACCTTCACATTGTCGAGGAAGACGTCGTTGACCTCGTGGCCGCCTTCCAGGGTGATGATCGGGCGCACGGTGATGCCGGGCGTCTTCATGTCGATCAGCAGGAACGAGATGCCCGACTGCGGCTTGGCGTCGGGATCCGTGCGCACCAGGAAGAAGCCCCAGTCGGCGTACTGACCCAGCGTCGTCCACGTCTTCTGGCCGTTGACGATGTAGTATTCCTTGCCGTCGTCGGCGGTGATCCGCTCGGCCTTGGTCTTCAGGCTGGCGAGGTCCGAACCCGCGCCCGGCTCGGAGTAGCCCTGACACCACCAGACATTGCCGTTGTAGATGTCAGGCAGGAACTTCTTCTTCTGCTCGTCGGTGCCGAACGTATAGATCACCGGGGCCAGCATCGACATGCCGAACGGCAGGATCGGCAGGCAGTCCGCGCGGGCCGTCTCTTCCGACCAGATGTACTTTTGCGTGGGAGTCCAGCCCGTGCCGCCCAGCTCCTTCGGCCAGCCCGGCGCCACCCAGCCCTTCTTCGCCAGCACCTTGTGCCAGAGCAGGTACTCTTCCTTGGTCAGCGGCCGGTGCTCGTCCTGCGCCTTGCGCAGCTCGGCGGGGTAGTTCTCCTTGATGAAGGCCCGGACCTCGTCGCGGAAGGCGTTCTCTTCGGGGGTGAAGTCGAGGTTCATGGGGTGGGTCCTCCAGTCACGGCTTACGCCGTATCGATTGGAGCGACCCTATACGCGCGGCCATGACGGGAGAAAAGATGACGCTAACGTCAACGTAAGCGGAGATCACTTCAGGTTGGCTGAGGCGACGTCGAGACATGCTTTCAGTGATGGCCCTGCGGCGGCGCGTTTGTCGCCGGGGCAGCACTGCGCCGGGCTTCGGCAAGGCCTTTCTCAAACGCGGTGGGCGTTCCATAGCCCTTGCTGATGAGTATTGCTGCCTGGGCCGCGAAAAAGCCGAAGGCGCGGCCCGCAAGTTGGTCGGAAGGGTTCGCTTCAGCGGCAACAGCAGTGACGCCATAACAGCTATACATGGCCGACAGAGGATCCAGTTGGCCAGGCAATGAAAACCGTAGCGGAATCCTTATCGCGCCACCGGCGACAGACCGCCCGTCCGGCAACGTCGAACGCATGCGATATCGCGTCGATAACTTGAGTGCGGCGTCACCGAACCCGACGTCGGTCGGGGACTCCTCGACGACCTTGCAGCCCGTTAGCGTTCCTTCGGCGGTCACAGCGCACGCTAAAACCGCGCGCCCTTGGAGCTCTCGTCGGGCGGCTTGCATCGGATAGTAGCGGTTGATGTCTTCGCCATTAGGTCGCTGGATCCACTGGGGATCTACAATGATGCTGCCCTCGCCGGGCGGCTCAGGGGCCACCACTTGCATCAAGACGACGAGAAGCACCGACAGCATCAAGATCCCCTCGGTCCAAGGCGAAGCTTAGGGTTGGACGCCGCTGACTCGCTACCGCGCTCTCAGTCGCCCTGGACGATCGAGAACATGATCGGGATGCGGATGGTGCGGCCCGCCGTCGCCGTGCCGTCCGGGGCGTTGGCGGTCATCTTGAACAGGGGAGCCAATTCCAACGCCGCCATCCCGAACTCAAGGCCGACCGGATCCTCGATCTGCACGTTGCAGCGCTCCAGAGCGCCTTCCGTCGCAACGCGGCACTCCAGAAGCACCGCGCCGCTCTTCCCGGCCTGAACCGCAGTGGGCGGATAGACGTTGGCGATATCCTGTCCGGTGGGCGTGGCCACCCAGGTCACTTCCCGAAGGGCGGGGGCCGGAGCCGCCGTGATCGCGGTCGCCGAGGAGATAGCCGCCGAGGCCAGTGCGATCAGATGGAGCATTTCGGTCCCTACGCTTTGGTTATCGAAACGTTAAAGCAAGACCCGCGCCAAGAACCAAGCCGCCTTTCCTTCCGCGTCCGAACAAGTCACATCCTGCCGCCCTCATGACCCGCATCGTCACGTACAACGTCCATCGCTGCGTCGGGAACGACCGCCGTCTCGATGTGGGACGGGTGGCCGCCGTGCTGGCGGCGCTCAATCCCGACATCGTCGCCCTGCAGGAACTGGACGTCGGGCGGCGGCGCACCAACAACGTGGACCAGGCTCACGAGATCGCCCAGCTGCTGGAGATGACCTGCCATTTCCACCCGGCCTTCCGCGTCGAGGAGGAGCTGTACGGCGACGCCATCCTCACCTCCCTGCCCGAGCGCCTCGTCAAGGTCGGGCCGCTGCCTGGCTATCACAGGGTGAAGGCCCTGGAGCCCAGGGGCGCGCTGTGGGTCGAGGTGCAGGTCGGGGGGCGGCCGGTGCAGATCATCAACACGCACCTGGGCCTCGTGCCCCGCGAACAGCAGATCCAGGCGGCGCACCTCGCCGGGCCGCAGTGGCTGGAACACCCCAGCTGCCAGTGGCCGGTGATCTTGCTGGGTGACTTCAACGCCACCACCAGTTCGCTGGTCTATCGCACCCTCACCCAGCGCCTGCAGCCGGCCCGCCGGCTGGCGGCGCGCAAGCAGCCGACGTCAACCTTCCCGTCGCCGCTGCCCGTGCTGCGGATCGATCATCTGTTCGTCAGCGCGGGCATCGAGGTGCAAGAGGTCTCGGCGCCCTTCGACCCGCTGACCCGCGTCGCGTCCGATCACCTGCCGCTGGTGATGGACTTCGACCTTTCCTGAGGTTGGCCGAGGGCCCGCGCCTGGGCGAACAGCCGCTCGCGCCGGCGGCCCAGGCGCCAGGAATCCTCAGGTCCAACCGGGTCGCCCAGGTGCAGCGCGGCGATCAGTTCGGCGAAAGCGTTGCTGCGCGAAGGATCCACAGGCTTGAGGCGGCCTTCCCGGTTTAGGGCGTCGATGGCATGGACCAGCCCGCCGCGCTCGGCCCGCGCCTTGGCGACGGCGTCCCCGGTGTAGCCGATAAAGTGACCGACCAGCCGGTGCAGCAGCGCGGCGGCATGGGTACGGGCTTCGTCGCCGTCGCATTCGACGGTCAGCTCGATCTCCGTGTCGAAGCCGAACGATCGGTTGTTCAGGTTCGCGGAGCCCACGCGCACGATGCGGTCGTCGAAGATGCTGGTCTTGGAGTGGACAATGATCTTCGAGCCGGCCGAGGTCACGGGATAGAGCGCGCGGAACCGGCCGAAGACGTCCGCGGACCGCAACCGCCAAACCATGGCGCCGCGAGCGTTGTCCATCGTCAGTCGGTCGAACCAGCTGGGCGCCTCCCCCGTGGTCACCAGCACCACCTCCGGTCCGTCCGGCTCAGCCAGCCGTCGCGCAAGCGCTTCAGTGATCACCGGCGAGGTGAAGTACTGGTTCTCGAGGTAGATCGTCTCCCGGGCCTCGGCGATGCAGGCGACCGCCAGGCGCATGATCTCGTCGATGGGCGGCTGACGACGCCAGGTCGGCTGGGTGCGGGCGATCGACGCCGGCGCGTCGATCAGGTGCGGCGGGACATGGTCGGGCCAGGGGTCGCCGCCCGCGTCTTGCGGCGGGTCCAGGTCGCCCTCGCCGGGGCTACACCGCCAGCGCTCACGGAAATGGTCCCCGAGCGCGCGGGCCGCATCCCCGTCCACCATCATCATCACCTCGTGCCGCGGCGCGTGGCATTCCTGGTCGGGCATGATGCGGCGGCGGTCCTCCTCGAGGTGACCGGGCGTATCCCAGCGGTCGATGGAGATGTCGCCGCCGCCGCAGAACGCAAGACGGTCGTCGATCACCACGACCTTCTGGTGGTGGCAGGCCCCGAACGGCACATGGTCGTCCAGGCGGAACTGGACTCGCGTGCCCTCGAACCACCTGCGCGCCCGGTGAGGAAAGAACTCCTGGGTCGCCGCCACCGGCAGGGCCGATTTCCAGATGAGGACACGGATGTCCAGGTCGGGCCGCTCGTCGGCGAGCCGAAGCAGCACGTGGCCCACTTCGTCCGGATCGTTGGGGCCGTCGTAGCCGTCAGGAAACAGCCGGGTGCGCGGGTCGAAGCCCCACCCCAGGATCAGGATGGAGCGCCGCGCCTTCTGCATGGCCTCGTAGAGCGCGGTGAAATAGGCCTCGGTGTCGACCAGGAACGCGATCCGGCCGGCCGCAGCGGTCCGCCAGCAGGTCTCGCCCGGAACAAGCACACTCATGACGCCCTCACCGCGACCGGCTGGCCGCGCTGGCTCAAAGCCTATGGCCTAGCTGCGGTTCCGGCAAAGAAGAAGCGGGCCGTCCGTGAACGGCCCGCCGGCTTGCAGCCTTGAGTTGGGCTTGGGATCTACTGCTTGGCGACAGACGTGGGCGAGCTCAGGAAGGCCTGGCACGAGCCGGTCAGCTCGGCGGTGAGACGTTCCTTGCGGTCGGAACTCTTGGCCTCACGACGGGCGCGCTGGAATTCCTCGTCACCGCGATTGACGATGTAGCTGGCGCGCGCGCCACGCTCGGCCTTGATGAAGCTGTTGAGGGCCGCGGGATCGATGACGCCGTCGATGCTGGTGGCCAGGCCTTTGCAGCGGTTGGCCTTGAGATAGTCGACATCCGAGATTCGCTCGGCAGCGGAAGCAGCGCCCGCGGCGAAGGTGGCGGCGGCCAGCGCGATGACTGCAAACTTCATGAGAACTTCTCCCTCAAAACCTGGGAGCATGCTGCTCATCCCGCCGGTCCGACTCAAATGAACAAGCCGCAATGTTCAGTATTCGCGCATTAATATTCAGTCATGATACGTCAATGTTACGACAAACATAAAACTCTTGTAATAACCCGGGCGTTCGGGTCACAAGGCGCCCATGGCTGAGCTTGCGCCGAAACTCGACGCCGCGGGCGTGAATGCCCTGTTGCGCCGCGCCTTCCCCGACGCCCCCGAGGCCGCCTTCCCGCGCGTGACCGAGGTGGTCCCAGGCCGGGTCCACGTGGTCGCGCCCTATCGCGAGGGGGTGCTTCGGCCGGGCGGCGTGATTTCCGGCCCCACGCTGATGTCCCTGGCCGACACCGCGGCCTATGCGCTAGTCCTGGCTCACATCGGCGATCAGCTGATGGCGGTGACCTCCCAGCTCAACATGAGTTTCCTGCGCGGCGCCCGGCCGGGCGACCTTCACGCCGAAGCCGAGATGCTGCGCCTGGGCCGTCGACTGGCCATCTGCGACGTCCGCCTCTGGACCGAAGGGCCCGATCGGCTGGCGGCGCAGGCCAACGTCACCTACGCTATCCCCGGATGAGCGCTTCTCAAGACAGGACCGGGCCACCTGCGCCGATCAAGACACCATGCATCAAGGTCTGCGTGGTCGACGGCGAGAGCGGCCTGTGCCTGGGATGCTACCGCCGCCTCAACGAGGTGGCCGCCTGGGCGCGGCTGACCGACGAAGAGCGCGACCGGATCCTTGCCGAACTCCCCGACCGCCGCGGCCTGATCCGGCCCGAAAAGCTGGCGATGTTCTGAACCCGGCTGGGCCCGGCCTTCACGAATATGAAACCCTGCGCGTTCACCGCTTCCAAACCCAACCAGCGGTAGCTTGATCCCAACGAGGCAGGCCGAACGGCCGCTTAAGTCAGGTGATCGCGGTGTCTTCTTTCGGCAAACTCGCCATCGTTGCGGGCGTGTCGGCGCTGGTCAGCGCCTGCGCCGTGACGGCGATCAGCCCCCAGCCCATGCGCATCGCGCGGCTCGAGGCGGAGGGGTTCGCGTCCGGTCCCCCGAAGCCGGGTTCGGGCGCCGTGTCCAAGGCCGCCGACGGTCACTTCTGGGCCGACGCCCAGGTTGCGGGCGCGACGGGCGCCGCCCAGAACGTCCACTTCCTCGTCGACACCGGCGCCACTGCCGTGGCGCTGACGCCTGACGACGCCGCGAAGCTGGGCATCAAGCCGGCCGACCTGAAGTATGGCCACAACGTCACCACCGCTGGCGGCAACGCCCGCGCCGCGACGGTCACCCTGGCCTCGATCTCGATCAACGGCGCCAGGCTGGAGAACGTGCAGGCCCTCGTGGTCTCGGAAGGCCTCGACGTCTCGCTGCTGGGGATGAGCTACCTAGGCCGCCTCACCCGCTTCGAGGCCACGCGCGACACGCTCCGCCTCGAGCCCTGACAGGGCCGCCAGCGCCCGGTCGATGACCTCGAGGCCTGCGCCGGGCTTCACCCCCTCGACCGTCAGGATCCGCCGCCACGTGCGCGCGCCGGGCCGCCCGTGGAATAGGCCCAGCATATGCCGCGTCATGGCCGCCAGGTGCGTGCCACGCGCGAGCTCCGCGGCGACATAGTCCCGATAGGCCTCGACCGCCGCGTACAGGTCGACGGCCTCGCCCACTCCGAAGATCCGCGCGTCGGCCTCGGCGAGGATCGCCGGGGTGTGGTAGGCCGCTCGCCCCAGCATCACGCCGTCGACGTGCTTCAGGTGCTCCTGCGCCTCGTCCAGCGATCCGATGCCGCCGTTGATCACGATGGTGAGGTCCGGCCGCTCTCGCTTCAGCCGCCAGACCAGGGGATAGTCCAGCGGCGGGATGTCCCGGTTCTCCTTCGGCGACAGGCCCTTGAGCCAGGCCTTGCGGGCGTGGACCACGAAGGTCGAGACGCCCGCCTTCGCGCACAGGTCCACCAGGCCGAAGAGGCTCTCCTCGGGGTCCTGGTCGTCGACGCCGATCCGGCACTTCACCGTGACCGGGACTTTCACCGCCGCGCCCATCGCCGCCATGCACTCGGCGACGAGTTCCGGCTCGCGCATGAGGCAGGCCCCGAACCGACCCGACTGGACGCGGTCAGATGGGCAGCCGACGTTCAGGTTGATCTCGTCGTAGCCCTCCGCCTCACCGATCCGCGCCGCCTCGGCCAGATCCGCCGGCTCGGAACCGCCGAGCTGCAGCGCCACCGGATGCTCCTGCGGGCTGAACGCCAGCAGGCGCGCCCGGTCCCCGTGCAGCACCGCCCCGCTGGTCAGCATCTCGGTGTAGAGCAGGCTGCGCGCCGTCAACGTCCGATGCAGGACCCGGCAATGCCGGTCCGTCCAGTCCATCATCGGGGCGACGCAGAGTGAATGTCGGTTCATCTCAGGAATTTACAGATATATCTTCTGCTCTGGCGACAGGTCGCCGCCACTCTACGAGGTTCCACGCCGCGTTTCGATCCTCCGCGCGGCTTGGAGCACAGCGCCGTCCGGAAGACGGCGGAATGCGCGGTGGTGCGGGCGGCCGGGGTCGAACCGGCACGAGCCTCACGGCCCTACGGATTTTCGTACCACTTCGGCTTTCGCCGCCGCCGCGAGGCGTTCGTGGTCTGGACTATACCTTCGCCATAGCCGTCAGCCTTAGGCGCCGCCCGTCTAGTCTCTACACCTTCCCCATGCGGGGCTTGGCTCGGGATCGCCATCTGACAGGGTTCCCCGAATTTGAGCGGTTCTACGTCCGGCGTTTCCCCCGGCGCACTCAGCTGTTCAGTTCAAGTCCGTTGCGTCTACCAATTCCGCCACGCCCGCGTAGCCCTGCCGGATTGCCATAGTCGGCCGCCAGGCGCCAGACGGGCGAGCGCCCGTCGGGCGCCGCGGAGGAGGCCGTCAGCACCCGCGCTCGATACGCGATATCCCAAACTAGCGAAGCGTGGCCTTGCCGACATTGGCGAGGCATGATGCCGGGAATCCTGGGAGGACGCCGAAATGACCCGACTGACGATCGCCGCCATGTCCGTGCTGGCCGTGGGCTTCGCCGCCCCGCAGGCTGCCTCCGCCCAGGGACTGGGCTCGCTGTTTTCGTGCGACGCGCAGGGTTCGGCCAACACGACAGGCGCGGTCGTGGGCGGCCTGGTCGGCGCGCTCGCCGGCAGCCAGGTGAGCAAGAACGAGCGGACCCTGGGCGCCGTCATCGGCGCCGGGCTGGGCGCCGCCATCGGCAACAACATCGGCTGCCGGATGGATCGCAAGGCCCAGCAGGACGCCCGGCAGGCCTTCCAGCGGGCGCTCGACACCGGCAAGACGCAGAGCTGGTCCCACCCGCAGACCGGCGCAAGCGGCCGCATCGAGGTGCTGGGCCCCGCGACCTCGGCCGGCGGCTCGAACGGCGGCGGCTACGTGGGCCGCTGGCGCTTCGCGGAGGGCGTGACGCCGGCCATCCGCGCCAGCAGCGCGGGCGGAACCTACGCCGCCAACGGCCGGATCAATGTGCGAGGCGCGCCGAACACTTCCGCCAGCGTCGTCGACCGCCTGCAGCCGGACGAGGAGTTCGAGGTGGCGGGCACGGTGGCGGGCGGCTGGCTGGCCATCGTCGAGAACGGCCTGATTCAGGGCTACGTCGCCCGCTCGGTCGCACGCCCGTCGGGCGAAGGCCTCGACAGCGGCTGCAAGCTGGTCGAGCAGACCGTCAACGAGCGGGGCCAACCCAGCTACCGCGAACGCTTCAACGCCTGCCGCGACGGATCGGGCAGCTGGCGGCTGACGGCCGCCTGACCGATCGTCAGCGCGCGGCCACCCGGCGGTTCATTGCCGGCAGCGGCCGCGCCCCGTCGCCCACCAGAGTGAACGGCGCCCAGAAATACGGATGGGCGTGGTTTGGGTCCTTCTGCAAGGCCGCCTGCGACCTCTGCAGCGCCTCGGCCACGGTCGGCGCGCCCGAGGCGAACAGGCCCGTCATCAGCTTGACCGAAGCCTCGGAGTCCACCGACCAGTGCGACACGATCAGGGCGCGCGAGCCGGCGTAGACCATGGCCCGCGTCAGGCCGCCCAGGGCCTCGCCGCCGCCCGTGAGGCCGGTCCGATCGACGCTGGCCCCCGCCCCGCCCGTGTCGCACGCCGCCAGCACCACCAGGTCGGCGTCGATCTTCAGGTTCAGGATCTCGCTGGTGTCGAGCAGGGCGTCGGAGTCGCCCCCGCCCAGCGACGTCACCAGCGCGGGCTCCGGCACGCAGGCGTCCGGTTGCGGCAGGAGGCCGTGGGTGGCGAAGTAGAGCACTTGGTAGTCCGCCAGGTCCGCGCGCTGGCGGATCGCCTCGTCGCTGAACGCCGGCCCCGTCACCACAGACCCCGGCGTGCCCAGGCTCTGGCCGACCTGCCGCACTTCCATGGCCGTTTCCGGCAAGGCCTCGATGCGCATGAGCGCGTTGCGGGTCTCGCCGCAGACCCGCTCCAGCACCGCCGAGCGTCGCAGGAACGAGCGCGTCACCGAGGTGAAGGCCCGTTCGTCGTTGCGCGGCAGCGAGGGGTCGGCGAAGCCCAGGTAGGGCCGCTTGGCCGCCGAGGGCGCGAATGCCCGTGACTGCAGGAAGCTGGCGCCCGACACCACGAGCGACGAGGCCACCTTCTTTCCTAGCCAGGCCGTGTGGACGTAGTCGATCTCGCCCTTCCGGTCGGTCTTGATCGAGGCCGCGTCGGTGACGAAGAGCGCGGCCGGCAGCGAGACCAGGGGGCCGTCCGCTTCGTACACCAGGTGGCGCGCGGCCAGGACATCGGCCTTCACAGGACCGAACAGTCGGTCGAAGAGCGCGGCCGAGCCTGCGGCATCGAACGGGATCAGCGTCTCGGTCGGCTCCAGGGCCACGCGCAGACGGGTGACCGCGCCCTGCAGCTGGCCGCGCCCGATGTCCACCGAATAAGGCTTCACGACGTCGCGGGTCAGCAGCACCCCGTAGGTCCGCCCGGCCAGCGGCAGCAGCTTCAGATAGGCTTCGTCCGGCTTGAGCACGGCCTGCACTTCGGCGGCCGGCGCGCCTGGGGCGACAAGCTGATTGTAGCGCGGGTTGGCGGCCAGCATCCGCGCTTCCAGCGCGTCGGCGTCGGTCTGCTCGGCCTTCAGGATCTGCTCCATCTGGACCTTCACGGCGTCGGTATAGGCGCCGTCGGCCTGCAAGGCCGCGATCTGACTTTCGGTGGCGCGCAGCCGGCGGCGGCTGTCCTCGTAGGCGCGCGACAGGCCCGCGAGCTGGCCATCGCCTGCCGCCACCCGCGCGGCCAGCCGGTTGACCGTCTCGGCCGTGGCGCTCGACACCACCGTCTCGGCCGCGTCGAAGAACAGGGCGCCATATTCGCCGGCCTTCGCAGGGTCATGCGCCGACAGTTTCAGCAGCAGGTCGAAGTAAGGCTGGGCCGCGTCGGCCGAGCCGCCCAGGCCGCCGCGCTGGGCGCGGAAGATGGTCATGGCCCGGGCGTAGGTCGCCAGCGCATCGGCGTCGAGGCCCCCAACAGCCTGGGCGCGCCCAAGTTCGAGCAGCAGCGCGCCCTCAGCCGAGCTGCCGGCGTGGCGGGTGCGCAGCACGCCCAGCGCCTGGCCGTACCGGGTCGCGGCCTGGGCGGTCCTCCCCTCACGTAGGTCCAGCCCGGCGATGTCAGCTTCGACACGGGCCTGCAGCCAGGCGGTGAGCCGGCCCAGGGCGGCGCTGCGGACCAGGATGTCGCGCGCCCGCTCCAGCGAGGCCCGCGCCGCCGTCGTGTCGCCCAGCGCAGCCTGCGAGGTGCCGATCACATGCCACGCCTGGGCGTCCTGGATGGCGAGTTGCTCGACCAAGGTCACCTTCGACACCTCGATCTGGCTTTGCGCCGCCGATGGGGCGTTGAGCTTGCGCGCCACGCCGGGCTCGATCACCAGACGCCCGCCGCCGACGCCGGTCGCGCCGCCCGCCGACCCGATGCGCCCCTGCGCCGGCAAGCTGGCGGCGCGCAGGGCCAGCGCCTGCTGGGCCGCGGCGATGGCGGCGTCGAAGCGGCCGCGGTTCCGCTCGTGCAGAGCGCGATAGTTGAGGCTGCGCGCGCGCGTCAGCATGTCCTCGGGCGCGATCAGGCCCTCGGCCTCGGCGAAGAATCCTTCGGCCTCCTCGAAGCGGCCGTTGTTCGAGATGTTCATGGCCAGGTTCAGCAGGGCGTCAGCGCGTTGCGAGACCGGCGCGTTGCGCGCCTCGCCCTCGGTGACCAGGGCGCGGAACGCGGTCTCAGCCTCGTCGAACCGCCACTCGTTGTTCTGGACGTAGCCGCGGGTGCGCAGACGTTCGGGGTCGGCCGTCGCGGCGGCCTCGGCGGCGGCCAGGCCCATCATGTTGGGAAAGTCGGCGGCGATCTCGGCCTGGGCGGCCGAGGTCTGGATGTCGGTGGCTTTGGGCGGCGCGGCCCCCAGCGCCACCTTCAGCCCCGTCTCGATCACGTCCGACAGTGGCGCCAGGCCCTCGACCACCGTCAGCACGCCCGCCTTCTCCGAGACGTAGACGATGTAGGGCGCTCCGCCCTGCCCGCCGATCTTACAGGTGGCGAGCGTGGCCGGAACGCCGGCGGGCGCCGCCTCGGGCTCCCCGCATTCGGCGCGCGCCTTCAACGCCGCCTCCCACGCACCCTTCTGGCCGGCCGGCAGCTGGTACACGCGGCCCAGCACGGTCGAGTAGCCGCGGCAGCGCAGTCGCCAGGCCCTGGCGTCGGCCCCTTGGCCCAGCGGGTCCTGGTAGTCGCGCACGGCCTCGCAGACCGCGCCGCTGGCCGAGCTCTGGCCGAGGGGAAACAGCTCCGGCAGCGGGGCCGCGACCGCAGCGGCGGTCGAGAGCGCGCCGAACGCGGCGGCGGTCAGCAGGGTGCGCATGGGGCCGCTCATCGGTCCTTCCTCCAGATTTCCTCGTTGCCGGTCCCGGTGATCACGGACTCGGCCTCGCGCTCGTCGTCGTCGACGGGCGGCGGCGGGGTCAGCACCGGCGGGTCGATCGCCGCGCGCGGCGCCGCGGGCCGGAACTGCTGGATGCGGAACTGGCTCGCGGGCGTGGACAGCGTGCAGCCCAGGCCGACGGCGCAGCCGTTGATCCGGATCGCGCCGGTGGTGGTGTCGCCTTCGGCCCGGGCGACGCGCCGCGACGACGAGGCCGCGCTGCCGGAAAGCACGATCCCGTCGCCCTCCTGCAGCGCCCCGAACATGTCGGCGATCACCGCGCCGCCCACGGTCAGCAAGGGATCGGCGGGATCGACCCCCGTTCCGGTCAGGTAGAAGCCCGCCTGCAAGCCGACCATGCCCGTGTTCTGCTGGACGATCCTGTCCTTGGCGTAGAGGCTGGCGCTGCCGCTCACCAGGAACAGCTTGCCCACCTCGTCCTCCACCGGCGCCACCCCCAGCGGCAGGCTGCGGTTGATGTCGATGCCGGCCGCGGGGACGTCCTTCACAAGGTCGATGAAGCGCTGCGAGCCGATCAGGATGTCGTCGGTGGCGACCAGCTCGACACGATCGAAGGCCTTCACCTGCGTGAAGCCGGCGACAGCATCTCCGTCGGCCGAACCCAAGGCCCCCTTGATGACGATCTGCTTCGGCTTCCAGACGCTGTCGACGTCCACCGGATCACCGATCTTCAGTGCGACGCCCTCGTCGCTGGGCGAGACCTTGCCGTTCGCGAAGACGCTCCTGGTGTTCTTCGCCAGAAGGCGAAGTTCGGGAATTTTCGTGGCGTCGACGCTCAGGTCCTCGACGAGCATGTCGCTCTCGACCGGGAAATCGCCCTCGATACCTGCAAAGATGCTGAGCGAGGTGGCCACGGTGAACTTCTGCAGCGTGGCCTCACTCACCCGCCGTCCTGCGCCCGATCCCCCCACCGTGACCTGCGGGTCGGTCGCCACGATCCGCAGGACCGCCGTGTCGGCGGTGACTGCGCCGTTCACCGTCAGGTCGCTGAACGTCAGCCGTGTGAGGCCTCCGGCGCGTACATCGCCGACCGTGAGGCCCGTGGTGGCGGCGACTAGCACTTCACTGCTGCCGGTGAGCGTTCCGACGTTCGTGGTGTCCTGGGTCGAGCTCTGGATACTGGCCGCCGTCAGCGTGCTCGCGTCCAGTGTTTCGGCCAGGATGCTGATCGTGCCACCGGCGCTCAGGCTTCCCAGGCGCAGCGTCGGCAGCAGGTCCTGCGGCCCGCCGGCCTGGAAGTCGCCGGGTCGGATCGTCATGTTGGTCCGTGCGGTCAGGATCGGCACGGTCACGACGCCCAAGACGTCGAGGTTCATCGCGCCAGCGTTCGCGCCCGTGTCGCCCGCGCTGAGGCCACCCGCGCCAATGGTGACGTCGCGCGCGGCGATCGAGAGCGCCTGGCCCGCGCGGATCTTGTCGGCGGTGAGGTCCGATGTGCCGAAGCGACCGGTGACGAAGACGTTCACATTGCCGGACGCGTTGATCTCGCCCAGTTGCACCGTCCCCGCCCGCGCGCCGACCACCGGCGTGGACAGGCTGTTCACTTGGCCACTGGTGATGTTGCGGCCGGTGGTGATCGTCACCTGACCATAGTTGTTGATCGAGGATCGCCCGGTGAGCAGGCCCGGCGCGTTGATGAGCAGGCTGGTCACCGCCTGGCGGCTGATCGCCATCAGATAGATGTTGGCCGCGGTGGTCGTGCCGGCGATGTTCAGCGGCGTGGTCGCCAGCGAACCTCCGGCCGCGTTCGCCGGCACCCGGAACGTGAAGAACGTCAGGTCCTGCTGGGCCGGCAGGAAGGTGATCTCGTAGCTGTCGACCCCGGCGTAGGCCGCCGTGCCAACGTCGCCCGCAACGACCGCCGCGCCCGCTGCGGTCGTCACCTGCGGCGCCACCAGGGCCACGTAGCCCAGGCCGTTGAGCCGAGCGCCGCTTGCCGCCGTCACCGGGCCGCCGCTGCCCGAGCCGGTGAAGCCGATCACCAGGTTGTTGGCGTCAAGGAACTGGCTCTCGTTCACGGCCGCGCTGGTGGCGACCATCCCGCCCACGTCGACGACGGCGTTGGGTCCGAACGCAACGCCTTGGGGGGAGTAGAACCAGACGCCGCCGCTGGTCTGGGACGGCAGCGCGCTGTTCAGGTTGGCGGCCTGGTAACTCGCCACCTGGCCGTTGATGTTGATCGCCGAGCCGGTCACACGGTTCAGCACGATCCAGTTGCGCTGGTCGAAGCGGAATTCCGCGCGCTCGCCGGCGTTCAGGTTGAAGCTGTTCCAGTCGATGATGGTGCGCGGGGCGTTGACGTCGACCTGCACCGTGGTGGAGCCGGTCTGGATGATGGGCTGGCCGCCTCCGCCGCCGATCGTGGCGGGCGCGCTTCCTGGGACTGGAAGGGCAAGGGCCGGGCCAGCCAGCAGGGCCGAGATGGCGGCCCCCGTGGCGAGCGCAAGGCGGCGGGTGGGTTCTTGGGCGTGATGACGCATGACGGATCCTCCCGCGCTCAGAAGAAGCGAGCGGTGAGATTGAGGAGCAGGCGGCCGGGCGGCTTCTTCCGGTCGATGGCGCGCTTGTCGAGCGGCCGGGCGTAGCCGACGTCCAGCACCCAGCGCTCGCGCACCGGAACTTGGAAGCCGAGGCCCACGGACTTCAGCGTCTGGGTGAGGCCCCCACGGTCCTTGTCCTTGGTGCTGGCGATGTCGAAGAAGGCGTAGGGGCTGACGGCCCAGCCCGAGCGCGGCTGGAACGGCCCGCCGCGCAGCTCCAGCGTCGCCGCCAGGGCCTGATCGCCCGAGATGTAGCCGGGGTCGTAGCCCCGCCCGATGGTCAGCGAGCCAACCGCGAATTCCTCATAGGCCGCCAGTGGCTGGTTGGCGTACTGGCCCTGAACTTCGGCATAGGCTGTCAGCTGCGGCACGAGCGTGACCTGGGCCGAGGCTTCGGCCGTGAAGGTCCAGGCGCCCGGCTTGGCCTGGGCCCGGGACAGCCGGCGGTCGCCCTCGTCGGTGGCGCCGAAACCCTCAATGCCCCGGCGCAGGCTGGCGTTGCCCCGCAACACGATGGGGCGATAGCCGTAGTAGGTCGTCTGGTCGCCTTCGACGCGCGCGTAGAAGATCCGCAGGTCGTCGTTGATCAGCTTGCCGCCGCCCCCGAACCTGGTGTCCTGGTTGATCACCTCGACGCCGGCCGCGGCCCACAGATTTTGCCGCCGCTTGCGGATGATCGGATAGGCCGCCTCGGCGTTGGCCACCAGGCTGACGCTCTTCAGGCCCAGGCCCTTCAGGGCGTCGCCCGGATGGCTCTCGCCATAGGCCGCCCCGGCGCGAACCACCCAGCCCTCGCCGCCGATCCGGGCCTCCTCGAGCCCTTGAACCACCCACTGTTCGTTCTTGATCGTCCGGTAGAAGACCAGCGAGGTTCGCTCGCCGTAGCGTGTGCGGGCGTTGAGGTCGTATCGCGCCAGAAAGCCGAAGCGCCCCGTGGCCTTGGACTGCAGGTTCTGGGCGTTGACGATCAGATCCTGCTCGTCGCGCGTCACCGCCAGGTCCAGGTCCACGGCCCCGCGCTCGCCCGACGCATTCGGCCGAACGGACGCCTGCACCTTCAGGCCCGGAATGTCCGACGCCAGCAGCACGTAGCGCTGCACCTCGTTGACGTCGAACGGCGCCATCCCGCGCAGCTTCTGGGCGTACGTCTCCAGCAGCGGCGCCGCCGCGCCCGGATCCCCCCGAACCGACACGATGACGATGCGGGCCTCGATGACCTCCAGCGTCACAGCCCCGCCGTCGATGGTCTGGGCGGGGATCTCGACGCGCGCCAGCAGGCCGCGGTCGAACAGGGCGTCGGCCACCCGGTCGCGGATCTTGCAAAGGTCGGCCGCATCCCCAGGCTTGTTCAGCAGGTCGGCGTAGGCCGGCTGGAGCTCTTCGGGCCTCACTGACTGCAGCCCGCGGAACGTCACCGACGTCACCGTCAGCGGCGCAGGGCTCTCGGCCAACGGGCATGGGCCCGCGCCGGGCTGGCTGAATAGGTCGGCCTGTGGCGGCGGCGACTGCGCCCGCGCGGCAGGATTCAGTTCCTGTCGCGTCGGCCCCTGCGCCGGCGTTTGAGCATGTGTGATTCCAGGCGCCGCAGCGACGAAGATCGTCGCCGCCGCGCAGCGCGCAACGGTAAGCCCCATAACAATCCCCTGGGGCGCCCCGTGTCGACGCCGTCGGCCCTTTTTCGGCCAGACTATCGGAGTTCACAGCTTGGCAGCTGATGTCCCCCGACGACGCCATATCACACCGTTACCGGTCGTTTGCGCAATGCAAAATCGAACGAGCCGCGTTCTGGAACGCCTTCTGCCCCTGGCGGTTGAGCGAGGGACAGCCGCATCTCTCCTATGACGCGAGGTTCTTCGATGTACGTTCTTCCCGACCTTCCCTACGGCTACGATTCGCTCAGCCCGTTCGTGTCCGCCGACACGCTGCGCACGCACCACGACAAGCATCACAAGACCTACGTCGACAAGACGAACGACCTCGCCGCCAAGGCCGGGCTGGCCGGCCGGCCGCTGGAGGACGTGGTCCGGGAGGCGCAGAAGTCGGGCGACAAGAAGCTGTTCAACAACGCCGCCCAAGCCTGGAACCACGCGTTCTTCTGGGAGTGCATGCGCCCGCCGGGCGGCGCGGCGCCGGCCGGCGACCTGCTGCGGTCCGTGAATGAAGCGTTCGACAGCCTCGATGCGCTCAAGGCGGCGTTCGTAGACGAGGGCGTGAACCACTTCGCGTCGGGCTGGGTGTGGATCGTCACCGGTTCGGGCGGCCTGAAGGTGATCTCGACGCACGACGCGGACGACACCCTGGTCCGCGAAGGCGTCTTCCCCCTGCTGGTCTGCGACCTCTGGGAGCACGCCTACTATCTGGACTACAAGAACGACCGGAAGGCCTTCCTGGAGCGTTGGTTCGACAACGTCGCCAACTGGGACTTCGCGGCCGCCCAACTGGCTGCCGCCAACGGCCAGGGGGACGGGTTCCGCTACCCGGCGCCCGCAGGCGCGACCGCCGGCGCCTGACCGCTAGCGGTAGAAGATCCGCGAGGTCCATTTCTCGGAGTACCGGCCGTTCTTGTAGCAGGCCCGTTCGCGGGCCAGGCAGCGCACACCGTCGGCCGGGCTCCATACCTCGTCCCGATTCCAGTCGTCGTCCTTGTCCTTGTCCTTCGAGGCGGCGACAAGTGCGCCGACCACGATGGCGCCGAGGACCAGGCCGGCGATCGCGGCGGTGTTGTCCTTGCTCTTGGGCGACAGGTCGCTGACGTCGAGGTCGGAGGTTCGGCCCGAGCGGTAGTCGTAGGTGCAGCCGTAGTTGAATCGCGACTCGCCGCCGTTGCGGTCGTCGAACTCGCCTTTGCCAGTGACCCGCGCCTCGCCTCGACCGTCGCTGACCTTCGACGAGGTGATCCGAACTCCCCGCGCCTGGGGATAGCGATCCTGCACCTCGTAGCTGATTTCGCGGGTGCAGGTGTCGATGGGACCCCGGCCCTGGGCGACAGCGTACGTAGGCGTGGCAAGGCCCGGGGCGAGAATGGATCCGATGGCGAGGGCGGTGACGGGGCGCATGCGGGCCTCCTTCGGCAAGCGACGCCATTGTTCGCCGGTTTCCATCCCCTGGCAACGCGGCCGACCGCCTGCCTACACGAATGGCGGCCGGCCGCTGTCACGCTATCGCGACGCCAGCCGGGCGACGTCGCGCCGCACATAGCGCGCCGTGACCAATGGCGCGGCCAGGTCGGCGACCGCATTGTCGGTGGCCAGGACGACGCAGGAGCGATGCTGCATCATCGGCACGAGCTCCCTGGGGCTTGGCCGCGCCCCGCACACCCTGTGGGCCGCCAGCCTGATCCGCGCCAGCGCGGCATCGGCGCCCGAGGTACGGCCGAGGTCGAGGTCGGCGAAGGACACGGTGGTCTTGTATGTCTGATAGAGGCTCGCGACGGGCCACATGTCATCGGTGGTGATCGGCGCGGCCGAGGGGACGGCCGGGACGGCCAGGACGATCAGCGCGCCGCAGAGGATCAGGGCTTTCATGGCTTGCTCCGGGTTGCCGCCGGGGGGGGTGGCGACGAGGCGATCAGGCCATCGCCCGGAGCGCTCCGCGCGGCCGGGCAGGTGATGGTTTCCTGATTTCGGCGGCATGATTTTCTGATCGCCCGGCCACGGCGCGCCTTGACCGTCGCGGAGGCGTGCGTGCAGAGGCTCAGCCGCGATGATCCTCACCCTCTCCTGCGACGACCGCCCCGGCATCGTGGCCCGCGTGTCGGCCCTGCTGTTCGAGCGCGGCGCCAACATCCTCGACGCCCAGCAGTACGACGACCAGGAGACCGGCCGCTTCTTCATGCGGGTGGTGTTCGATCCGGGCGAGGCGGGGGCCGACAGCTGGCGCGCAGCGTTCGAACCCCTGGCCGGCGAATACGCCATGACCTGGGCGCTGCGGGCCCGGAAAGAGCGCCGGCGCGTGATGATCCTAGCCTCCCAGCAGGACCACTGCCTCGCCGATCTGATCTGGCGCTGGCGCCAGGGCGAGCTGCCGATGGACATCACCGCGGTGGTCTCGAACCATCCGGCGTCCACCTATCCGCACACAGACCTGCAGGGCATCGCCTTCCGCCACCTGCCGATCACGGCGGAGACCAAGTCCCAGCAGGAAGCCCAGCTCTGGAAGCTGATCCAGGAGACCGGGACCGAGCTCGTGGTCCTCGCTCGCTACATGCAGGTGCTGTCCGACGACCTGTCGGCGAAGCTGGCGGGCCGATGCATCAACATCCACCACTCGTTCCTGCCGGGATTCAAGGGCGCCCGACCGTACCATCAGGCCCACGCCCGGGGTGTGAAGGTGATCGGCGCCACCGCCCACTACGTCACCGCCGACCTCGACGAAGGTCCGATCATCGAGCAGGACGTCGAGCGCATCAGCCACCGCGACACCCCCGCCAACCTCATCCGCAAGGGCCGCGACATCGAGCGCCGCGTGCTGGCCCGGGCGGTCCGATGGCACATCGAGGACCGCGTGCTGTTGAACGGTCGCAAGACCGTGGTGTTCACCGACTGACCCCGCTCAGGCTACGCTCGCGCCCATGACCCGCCTGGCCCTGGTGATGATCGTGCGCGACGAGGCGCAATCCGTCGTCCGCGCGCTGCGCAGCGCCCGCCCGCACGTCGACCGGATGATCGTCCTGGACACCGGCTCGGTCGACGGGACGCAGGCCGCCGCCGCCGCCGAAGGCGCGGAGGTGCATCATTTCACCTGGATCGACGATTTCGCCGCGGCGCGGAACGCCTCGCTGGACCTCTCCGACGCCGACTGGAACCTGGTGCTCGACGCCGACGAATGGATCGAGGACGGCGCGGAATCCCTGGCGCCCTCCGTTCTGCCGCCCGGCGGCGGAGACTTCATGGGCATCGTTCGACGGGACAACATCCTGGATCAGCCCGGCGGCGAAGGCTCCGCCCTCACATGGATTCCCCGCGTGCTGCCGCGCGGCGTGAGATATGCCGGTCGGATCCACGAGCAACCGGTCGGCGTCGGACGCGGCGTGCCGCTGGCCCTGCGTCTCATCCACGATGGATTCACCGCCGAGAACCTGGCGCGCAAGGGCGATCGCAACGAGGCCCTGCTCATGCTGGAGCTGCAGGACGCACCGGAGGATCCCTACCTGTGGTTCCAGCTCGCCAAGGAGCATCAGGTGCGCGGCCGGCCCCCGCAGGCGGCCCTCTGCTTCGCCGAGGCGCTGCGACTGGCCCCCGTCGACGTCCCTTACCGCCACGCCCTCGTCATCCGTGCGCTGACCGCCTTCAAGACCGCGGGGCGGTTGGGCGAGGCCATGACGCTCGCCGACGCAGAGGTCGCAAACTGGCAGGACTCGCCCGACTTCTGGTTCGTGCTCGGCGACCTGTACCTGGAGTGCGCGACGCACGAGCCCGAGCGGGCCTTGACCGAGCTCTTGCCCATCGCCGAGTCCGCCTGGAAGCGATGCCTCGAGATCGGCGAGCAGCCGCACCTCGACGGCACGGTGACCGGACGGGGGGGCTACATGGCGGCGCACAACCTGGCCGTCTTCTATGAGACCCTTCGGCAGCCCGAGGCGGCGGCGAGGTACAAGGCCCTCGCCGCCCGGCTGCGCGGCGAGGCCTAAAAGCGCACGTCCACGCGGGCATAGTACTGGCCGCCGTTGGTGTCGTAGGGCGAGTTCCGCGAGTAGACGAGGCCGCGGCTGGCCTGGAACACCGCCTCATCCGGGTACTTGTCGAAGACGTTCTCAGCGCCGACGCGCACCGACACCTTGTCGGTCGCCCGCCAGGTCGCCGACAGGTCGAAGAAGGTGATGGCGCCGAAGTCCTGGAAGATGTCGCCCGTCGCATTGCCCGTGCTGTCGGTCCACTTGCCGTAGTAGCGCGCGCGGCCGAGCAGCTCGAACGCGCCCCAGCGATAGGTCGCCGAGGCCGTCAGGTTGTTGTTGGGACGCGACGTCTCGAAGAGCAGTTGCTGTGTGGCGCTGCGGCTGAGCGCGCCCGAGGTGACCTCGGTCTTGTTGTAGTTGTACGCGCCCGTCAGGGTCATCTGGCCTGGGCCGACATCGCGGGCGTAGGTGACCACCACGTCGACGCCGCGGGTGCGGGTGTCGAAGTCGTTGGTGAACCAGCTGATCGAGGTGAAAGCCGTGGCGCCGGGCACGCCAAGCGCGACCAGCTGCGCCCGGATCGCCGGGGTCACCGTGATCGTGGGCGAGGTCGAGAAGCGCTTGTCCATGTCGATCTGGTAGGCGTCGATCGAGCCGGAGAGGCCCACGTCGGTCTTCCAGATCACGCCGCCGGTCAGCGTCTTGGATTCCTCCGGCTCCAGCGGCTTGGAGCCCAGGAACACCGCCACGGGATTGGTCGGCGACAGGCGGCCCGTCTGGAAGAGCTGCAGGGTCACGGTGTCCAGGCCCTGCGACGTGCTGGTCGAGTTGAGCTGACCCGGGGTCGGCGCCCGGAAGCCCGTCGAGTACGAGGCGCGGAAGGCCAGGCCGGTGGTGACCTCGAACCGGCCGGCGACCTTGTAGTTCGTCGTGCTGCCGAACTCCGAGAAGTCCTCGTAGCGGACCGCGCCGCCCAGGCTCAGGCGGTCGGTGACCTGGGCTTCCACGTCCACGTAGCCGGCGTAGCTCTTCTGGTCCCACTCGCCGGCCTGCTGCGGGCTGAAGCCTGGGAAGCCGTTCGAGTTCGGCGCGAGGCCGAAGTTCGCGCCCGGGCCCACGGCGTACGAGGCCGGGTCGCCGGTCTCGATGCGGTAGGTTTCGGTGCGGTGCTCGGCGCCGAAGGCGATGTTCAGCGGTTCCGCCAAGACCTCGATCGGCAGGCGATAGACGCCATCGGCGTTCACGTTGACCTCTTCCTGCACCAGGCGGCCGAGGTCGAAGTCGAACGGGCTCTGCGGGCCCAGCGAGGCGTTGATGGAGTTGTTCAGGAAGAAGCGGCTGGCGTTCTTGCCGTACGAGGCGCTCAGGTCCCAGGTGAACCGCTCGCCCTTGGTCTGACGAACGCCCGCCACACCCTGGACGTCGCGGCCGCGGATGCCCTCCCGGGGCGTGAAGCCGCCCGGATAGATCTTCTTCAGGTCGAAGCCGGGGAACGCCGAGACCATGTTGAAGATCGCCGGGTTGGCCGCCGGGTTGCGCCAGTTGATGTCGTTGATCCCGTCCGCCTTCGTGTAGGTGCCGAAGGCGTAGGCCTCCGCCACGTCGCCAAGGGGGATCGCGGCGTTCACGGCGCCGGAATAGGTCTTGAGGTCGGGGTTGCCCCAGCGCTGGACCGGATCCGCGATCGTGACGCCGGGGTTGGCCGCGGCGAAGGCGATGGCGTCGGGCCGCTGGCGGCTGCGCGACGTGAAGTCGGCGTCGGACCATTCGAAAGTCGCGTTCAGGTGGCCGCCGTCACCGATCGCCCAGCCGGCTTTGGCGCCGATCCGATAGGTCGTGCCGTCGCCCTCGTAGAACTGGCCGGCCTGGCCGAAGGCGGCGTAGCCCGCCTTGTCGTCCAGCAGGATGTTGATCACGCCGGCGATGGCGTCCGAGCCGTACTGGGCCGAGGCGCCGTCGCGGAGCACCTCCATGCGCCCCACCGAGAAGCTGGGAATCTGAGCCAGATCAGGGCCTTGTGCCCCGCGCGAGCCCAGGAAGGCCGACCGGTGGAAGCGCTTGCCGTTCACCAGCACCAGGGTCTGGTCGGGCGACAGGTTGCGCAGCGTGGCCGGGCGCACGAACTGCAGGCCGTCCGAGGTGGGGAGCTTTTGGACGATGAACGAGGGCAGCTGCTGCGCCAGGTTCTCGCCGAGCTGGCTGGTGGCCGAGGACTGGATCGCGTCGGCGGTGAGCACGTCCACAGGGACCAGGGTCGTGAACGCCGTGCGTCCCACGTCGCGGGTGCCGGTCACCACGACCTCGTCGATCGTCCCTTCGCCGGCCGCCTCGGCGCCCCAGGCCGTCCCGGCCATGGCCGTCATCAGGCCGAACGCCGCCGTGGCGCAAAGCTGCGCCTTCAAACCCATCCGCATGGAACAACCCCTCTTTGTGCTTGAGGCGTGGCTGTGGCGGGTTTGCGTGACGTGTTTCTGACGGCGCCGTTAAATTTCTAGGACGGCCGGCGCGTCCCGCTAGAACTGTCCGTAGCCGCGCGCCATGGCTGCGGCGAAGATGGGCAGCAGCGCGAACAGCGCCGCCTCGTAGTGGATGAAGCGGCGCACGCCGCGCACCTGGTCGTCGGTGGGCGCGGTCCCGGCCTTCTTCCAGCGGAGGAAGGCGATCGTCGGCGGCGCCGACAGCAGGCCGATCAGCAGGAACACCCCTACCTTCGCCCAGAAGAAGCCGTTGTGCGAATAATAGGCCCAGCCCTTCGCCGCCATGCCCGCGCGGGCGAAGCCCACCACGATGATCAGGCCCGCCAGCACGCCATAGGCAATATCGACGGCCCCGATCCGCCGGACGGTCGCGACGTCGATCCCCGGCCGCACCAGCATCAGCTCGGCGAACAGGATCCCGAACAGGGCGAAGACGAACAGGTGGTGCAGGATGGCCAGGACGAGGTCGAGCATGGGTGAACTCCGGAACCGTCGTTGATATTTACATCGTAAATAAAAACGTCAAGTCCTGGCGTCGATGTGAGGCCGCATCGACGCCCCCGTCTAGACGAACTTCGGTTTCCGCTTCTCGCGGTGGGAGGCCAGGCCCTCGGCCGCCTCGGGGCCGGTAAAGCCCAGCATCTCCAGCGCCGCCGAGGCGTCGAAGGCCGGGCCGGCGCTGCGCAGCCAATTGTTCAGCGACAGCTTGGTCCAGCGGATCGCCTGCTGTGCGCCCGACGCCAGCTTGGTCGCCACGGCCAGCGCCCTGGCGTCCAACTCCTCATCGGGCACGCACAGCGAGACCAGCCCGATGCGCTCGGCCTCGGCGCCGTTCAGCGGGTCGCAGGTGAGCAGGTAGTACTTGGCCTTCGCCATGCCGCACAGCAGCGGCCAGACGATGGCCGCATGGTCGCCGGCCGCAACGCCCAGGCGCGTGTGCCCGTCGATGATCTTCGCGTCGGGCGTCACGATCGAGACGTCGGCCAGCAGGCCGCAGACCAGCCCCGCCCCTACCGCCGGCCCACGCATGGCGCTGACGACCGGCTTGGAACAGTTGATCACGTTGTAGACGATGTCTCGGGCCTCTTTGAGAATGCGCACGCGCATCTCGAAGTCGTCGACGATCTTCTGGATCATCTCGAAGTCGCCCCCCGCGGAGAAAGCGTTCCCTTCCCCCGTCAGGATGGCGCAGCGCACGTCCGGATCGTCGTCGATGGTCCGCCAGATCTCGGCCAGCTCCCAGTGCATCTGCTGGTCGGTGGCGTTGAGCTTGCCCGGATTGCTCATCACGATCCGGAGCACGCCGTCGGCCGGCCGCTCGAACTTCAGTCGCTGGTACTGCGCGTAGCGGTCGGCCATGGGCTCGGTCCTCAGAAGATCGTGTAGCCGCCGTCGATGACGAAGCTGTCGCCTGTGTGGAAGCGCGAGGCGTCCGAGGCCAGGTACACCGCGATGCCCGCGAAATCCTCGCCCTCGCCCCAGCGCCGCATGGGCACCCGGCCGATGGCCTTCTCGTTGAACTTGTCGTTCGACTGCAGGCCCGAGGTCATGTCGGTGGCGATCCACCCCGGCAGGATCGAATTGGCCCGAATGCCGTAGCGCGCATACTCCACCGCTAGGCCACGGACCATCGAGAGCACCCCGCCCTTGGTGGAGGCATAGGCCTCGTTGCGCGGCGCGCCGTGAATCGCTGAGGTCGAAGAGGTCACTACCAGCGAGCCGCCGGGATCGCCGGCGCGCGCCCGTTCCAGCATGTGCTTGGCGGCCTCGCGGAAGGTCCAGAACACGGCGTCCAGGTTCACCGTGGTGACCCGGCGCCACTTCTCGGTGGTCATCTCCTCAAACGGCGCGCCGCCGCCGATGCCGGCGTTGGCGGCCACGAAGTCGAGCCGGCCGAAGGCCTTCAGCACGTCGGCCACCCCGGCGACCACTGCGGCCTCGTCGGCGACGTCTACCGCCTGGACCAGCACCTCGCCGCCGTGGGCCTTCAGGGCCGCCTCGGCCTTGGCGTTCTTCTCCGGATTCTGTCCCCAGATGGCGACCTTGGCGCCGGCCTGCGCGAGCCCCTCGGCCATGCCAAGGCCGATGCCGCCATTGCCGCCGGTCACCAGCGCGACCTTGCCGCTCAGGTCGAAGGGATTGAACGCCATCCTCGAAGTCCTCCGCTTATTTGCGCGTGACTTCTCTAGGGCGCCCCTGCGTCGGTCAAGGCGGTCAGGCCTCTTTCCGCGCCCTCCCCCTTCGTGCCACGATCCAAAGAAAACAGGGGGCGGGATGCGACGGCAAAAGGTGCTGGTGCTCTACACGAGCAATTCGGCGCTGGATTCCAGCGTCGTCGGCTGGAGCCGCTACGACGGCACGGGCCAGACACGGCATATGGCCGGCGACGCCGAGGACCCGCCTTACCGCACCGGGCTGGACGCGCTGAAGGACGGCTGGCGCCTGTTCCAGGCCTCCCAACTCCTGCCGCACCAGCGCGGCGGCGAGTTCGACGTCAGTTACCTGAAGTACGAGTTCTGGTTCGAACAGCTGGTGGAGGTGACCCCATGAGCGACCTTCCCCTGCTCGACGCCCACGACATGGCGCGGTTCGCCGCCCGCGGATTCCTGCGGATGGACGCCGTGGTCCCGGAGGAGATCAACGCCCAGTTCCTGGCCGAGGTGGGCGACATCGCCGAACCCCAGCCGGGCCGCAAACTGCGCGCGGCCTATGGCGAGTTGCTGGCCAAGGCGGGCGTGCCCGAGGTGGGCGCTGGGACGCCCCTGGCGCGGACCTATCCGCAGGGCTCGGCCCTGGCGCGGATGCTGGAGCTGCCTGTCGTCGCCGGCGCGATCCGCAGCCTGGTGGGCGAGGACCCGACCTTCGACCACCACTTCCTGCACGTGACCTTCCCGCCCGCCTACCACGAGGCCGGCGGCGGGGAAAACGTCAGCCAGCATACCCACCAGGACTCGACGATCGACCCCCGCCAGGCGTTCGACGTGCAGATCATGTACTACCCGCACGCCGTGACCCGGGAGATGGGCGGCACGCGCTTCATCCCCGGCACCCATCTGCGCAAGGTCAGCGAGGCGGCGCTCGGCCGCTATCAGAACATCCGGGGCCAGCAGCACATGGTGTGCGAAGCGGGCACGTTGCTGTTCCTGCACTCGGGCATCTGGCACGGCGGCGGCGTGAACCTGTCGGACCGCACGCGGACCATGTTCAAGATCCGCATGAACCCCAGTCGCTCGCAGGTGCGGATGTTCGACGTCTCGACGCTGGAGAGCCCGGCGGGCCAGCGGCCGATCTTCTACCTGAAGGGCCCACAGCCGCGCAGCGTCGAGCAGATCCTGATGACGCCTGAGCCCTGGTTCGAGGACGACACCGGCCGGCTCGAACTGCTGAACCGCGTCAAGCTCTGGCGCTACCTGACGGGCGACCCGAGCTACGACGCGGACTACTGGCTGACCCGGCTGGAGAACCTGGCCGACGCCTGACCGCTATTCGGCCGGGCGCTCGCCGGCCGGCGCCTTCAGCGCGTCGCACTCCTGTGGCTTCCAGAGGCGGTCCGAGATGAAGCGGCACATCACGTAGAAGGCGGGGGTGAACAACAGGCCGAAGGCCGTCACCCCGATCATCCCGAAGAACACCGCCGTCCCCAGCGCCTGGCGCATCTCGGCGCCTGGCCCGCTGGCGATCACCAGCGGCAGCACGCCCAGGATGAAGGCGAACGAGGTCATCAGGATCGGCCGCAGCCGGGTGTGGGCCGCCTCGACGGCGGCGTCCCAGCGGCTCAGGCCCCGCTCCTCAGCCTGCTTGGCGAACTCGACGATCAGGATGGCGTTCTTGGCCGCCAGCCCGATCAGCACCACCAGCCCGATCTGGGTCAGGATGTTGTTGTCGAAGCCGCGCAGGTTCACGCCCAGGATCGCCGCCAGCAGGCACATCGGCACGATCAGGATGATGGCCAGCGGCAGGGTCACGCTCTCGTACTGCGCCGCCAGCAAGAGGAAGACGAACACCACCGCGAGGCCGAAGGCGATCGCCCCGGTGTTGCCGGCCGTCTTCTGCTGGTAGGCCAGCTCGGTCCACTCGTAGCCGAAGCCCTCGGGCAGCCGCGCCTTGGCCAACGCCTCGACGCGATCCAGCGCCTGGCCCGACGAATAGGCCGGGTTGGTGTCGCCCTGCAGTTCCGCCGCCGGATAGAGGTTGTAGCGCACGACCCGGTACGGCCCGCTATCGTCGCGCACCGTCGCCACGGCCCCCAACGGAACCATGGCCCCGGAGAGCGAGCGCGTCTGCAGCCGGGCGATGTCCGAGGCCTCGTCGCGATACGGCGCATCCGCCTGGGCGGTCACACGATATGTGCGGCCCAGGTAGTTGAAGTCGTTCACGAAGGCCGAGCCCAGATAGACGCTCAAGGTCTCGAACACCCGCTCTGGCGGAACCCCCGCCATCTGCGCCTTGTCACGGTCGATCTCGGCCCACAGGCGCGGCGTCGAGGTGTTGAACAGCGTGAAGACCGACGTGAGCTCCTTCTGCTGGTTGCCTTGCATCATCAGGTCGACGGTGGCCTGCTCCAGGGCGCGATAGCCCTTGCCCTGGCGGTCCTCGATCATCAGCTTCCAGCCGCCGCCGGTGCCGATGCCGCTCACGGGCGGCGGCTGGATCACCAGCACGTTGGCGCCGGCGATCTGCCCCAGCTTCTGGCGCAGCTCGTCCAAGACCGCCTGCGCCTTGATCCCCGCCTTGCCCCGCTCGTGAAAGGCGGTGAGCGGGAGGAAGATGGTCCCGGCGTTGGGGGCGTTGGTGAAGGTGGTGCCGTCCAGGCCCACGAAGGCCGCGGCGTGCTCCACGCCCTTGGTGTCCATGGCGGTCTTGACCACCTGCTGGACGATGGCGTCGGTGCGCGCCAGGGACGAACCGGGCGGCAACTGCACCACCGCGATGAAGTAGCCCTGGTCCTGGGCCGGGATGAAGCCGGTCGGGGTCGCCGAGAAGCGCCAGACGGTGAGCAGCAGCAGCACCGCATAGACCGCCAGCATGATGACGCCGCGACGCACCGTGACGGCGGTCAGTCGCCCATAGCGGTCGCTGAGGACGGCGAAGACCTCGTTGAACTTCTGTCCGAAAAGCTGGAACGGCCGGCGCCAGCCCCTGGCCGGTTCGGGATGCTCGGGGTGACGGCGCAGCACCAGGGCGGCCATGGCCGGCGACAGGGTCAGCGACACCAGGCAAGAGATCACCGTAGCGCTGGCGATGGTGAGCGCGAACTGCTTGTAGAACTGGCCTGAGATGCCGGTGATGAACGCCGTCGGCACGAACACCGCCACCAGCACCAGGGCGATGGCGATCAGGGCGCCGCCCACCTCGTCCATGGTCCGATAGGCCGCCTCCTTGGGCGACATTCCGGCGGCCAGGTTCCGCTCGACGTTCTCGACAACCACGATGGCGTCGTCGACCACGATGCCGATGGCCAGCACCAGGCCGAACAGCGACAGGTTGTTCAGCGAGGCGCCGAAGCCCGCCATCACCGCGAACGCGCCGACCAGCGAGACCGGGATCGCCACCACCGGGATGATCGCCGCCCGCCAGGTTTGCAGGAAGACGATGACCACGAGGACCACAAGGATCACCGCTTCGAACAGGGTCTTGCGGACCTCCTTGATCGACTCGGCGACATATTCCGTCGGGTTGTAGATGACGGTGTACTTCAGGCCCGGCGGGAAGTTCGGGCCGAGGCTCTCCATCGTCTTCAACACGCTGTCGGCGGTGGCCAGCGCGTTCGAGCCGGGCCGCTGGCTGATGCCGATGGCGACGGCCTTCTGGCCGCGGTCGAGGTAGGCGTTGACCCGATAGTCCTGGGCGCCCAGTTCCACCCGCGCCACGTCGCTCAGGCGCACCACGTGCCCGGCGGCGTCGTTCTTCAGCATGATGTTGGCGAACTGGCTGGGGTCGGTCAGGCGCCCTTGCGTGTTCACGTTAAGCTCGAAGGCAGAGCCCGCGGCGCTGAACGGCGCCTGGCCGACGGCGCCGGCGGCGACCTGTACGTTCTGGGCCCGCAGCGTCGAGACGATCTCGCCGGCGGTCAGGCTGTGGGCGGCGGCCTTGTCGGGATCGATCCAGATCCGCATGGCGTAGTCGCGCGCGCCGAAGATCCTAGCGTCGCCCACGCCCTCCAGCCGCGCCAGCCGGTCGCGCACCTGCAGCAGGGCATAGTTCGAGATGTAGTCGGGGCTGCGCGACCCGTCCGGCGAATAGAGGTGGATCACCATCAGGAGGTCGGGCGACGCCTTGCGCGTCACCACGCCCAGCCGCCGCACGTCCTCAGGCAGCCGCGGCTCGGCCGAGGCGACGCGGTTCTGCACCAGAACCTGGGCGTTGTTGAGATCGGTGCCCAGCTTGAACGTCAGGGTGATCGTCAACATGCCGTCCGAGGTGGACGACGAGGTCATGTAGAGCATGTCCTCGACGCCGTTGATCTCCTGCTCCAGCGGCGTCGCCACCGTGTCGGCAAGCACCTCGGCCGAGGCGCCCGGATAGGTCGCCGTGACCGTGATCGTGGGCGGCGCGATCTCCGGATACTGCGCGATCGGCAGCGCTGGATAGGCGAAGGCGCCGACCAGGATGATGATCACCGAGATGACCGCCGCGAAGACCGGGCGGTCGATGAAGAAGCGCGAGAACCGCATCGGACTACTGCGCCTTGGCCGCGGGCGTCGCCTGCGCCGCGGGCTGCTGCAACACGCTGGGCTGCGGCGCGGTCGGAGCGGCGCTGACGATCCGACCGGCCTTCGGCGCGACCTTCATGCCGGGCCGCACGCGCGCCTGGCCCTCGATGATGACCCGGTCGCTGGCCGTGAGGCCGCTGCGCACCACCCGCAGGCCGTCGACGATGGGACCCAGCACCACCTTGCGCGGCTGTACCGTGTCATCCTTTGTCGCGACCAGGACCACCTTGTCCGACTGGTCCGCCAGCACCGAGGCGTCCGGCACCAGCAGCGCGGTGTAGGCGCCCGAACCCAGCAGGCGCATCCGGCCATACATGCCGGGCGTCAGCAGCAGGTTGGGGTTCCGCACTACCGCTCGCCCGCGGATCGTGCCCGAGCCGATGTCGAGCGCATTGTCCACGAAGTCCATGCGGCCGTGCCAGTTGTAGCCGGTCTCGTCCTGCAGCTGGATGTCGACGGGGTTGGAGGCATAGCGCGAGCTGGTCCGCGTGCCGGCCTCGTTGGCCCGCTGATACTTGAGGTACACCGCTTCCGAGCCCGTGAAGGCGAAATGGATCGGATCCAAGGACACCACCGTGGTCAACAGGGTCGCCTCCGACCCGCTGGCCGCGACCAGATTGCCCACGTCGACGCGATGGTCGGATACGCGCCCCGAGATCGGCGAGGTGATCCGTGTGAACCCGACGTCGAGCTGCCGGGCCTGCACCTGGGCCTTGGCGGCGGTGACCGCCGCGTCGGCCGACCGCTGGGTGGCCAGGCGAGCATCATAGGTCGACTTGGAGACGAAGCCCTTGTCCAGCAGCGCCTTGGCGCGCTCCAGCTCCACCTTGGCGTTGGCCGCCTGGGCCTCGGCGCTGGCCTGGTCCGCGCGCGCCTGCGCCAGCGCGGCCTGATAGGGGCGCGGGTCGATGACGAACAGCAGCTGGCCCTGTTTGACGATGTCGCCGTCCCGGAACCCGATGGACTGGACGTAGCCCGATACGCGCGGCCGCACCTCGACCGACTGGATCGCCTCGAAGCGCCCCACGAACTCGTCCCAGTCGATGATCTGGCGCGACAGCGGCGCCGACACCGTCACCGGCGCCGGAGGCGGCGGCCCATCGGCCGTCCTGGCTCCGCACGACACCAGTAGGGGGAAAACGAGGGCCCCCACGGCCCAACGGACCGCTCCCGACATGCCCAACTCCTTGTCGCAGATCGCGGCGCGCTACCCCACGCCGGGCCGCCCCATCAGCGGCGCTCGCACCTTAGCTGGTTACGCTGCGGCAATCTGTCCAGACCTTCGTATGACGCGCGCCGCGATGTGATCCGGCGGCCACAGGGTCGCGTTCAGAGATTGCCCAACGGCGCCCCGTAAACGACCTGATTGATTCCGTTCGGAGGCAAGGCGGGGCTGGGGGTCCAGCGGATCCCGCCGTCGGTCGAGCTGTACATACGGCCCGGCCAGGTGGTGCCGATCATGATCCGCTCGTCGCCCCACATCAGCAGCGGCGGGCTCCGGTGCGCGCGCTTCGTCCAGGCGACCCCGTCGGGCGAGGTGAACACGAAATTCCCACCGGCCGTGCAGAATTCCCTCCCCGTCCAGACGATCGTGCGCAGGTCCTCCCCCGGCTCACTGGCCTGATGCTCCCAGGTCTTGCCGTCGACGCTGCTCATGCGCAGCCCGTCCCGGCCGGTCAGGACAAAGCGGCCCGCGCCGAAGGCCACCGCTCGCAGGAGCGGGAAGTCGGTGCTGAAGTGCTCGATGGACTCCCCGTCACGCGAGCTCGCGCACCAGCATTCCTTCTGGCTGGGGGTCGAATTGCCGGTGAACACGAAACGTCCGTTTCCCGCGGCGCCCGACCGGAACCAGAACGCGCCCCCCGGATAGTCGATCTTGGCGCCCCGGCGCCACGCGACGCCGTCGTCCGATAGCACCAGGGCCTTGTCGGAGGTCCCGGCCACGAAGCGTCCTTCGCCGAACACCACCGGATTGATCCGGTTGGAGGCCTTGGCCACCTCCTTCCACGTGACCCCATCCGACGAGACCAGGACGTGGCCGGCCTGGGTCTCGCGCGTCCAGCCGCCGCCGCCCACCGCCACGAAGCGGCCCTTGCCGAAGGCCACGCTCATCAGGTTGTTGCTGTCGTCGCCGCCCGCATCGGCCCACTGCTCGACGTTCTCCCAGGTGACGCCGTCGCGGGAACTCATCCGCCGCCCCCCATAGCCGACCGCCACGTAGAGGCCCCCGCCGCTCGCGGCCGCGGCGTCTGACGCCCGGGTCGCGACCAGCAAGGCCGCCGGCCCGGAGGTGAGGAGATGTCGTCGATTCATGGCGCCGGCTTCCTGTGGGGCCGGCGATCCTAGCTGACGGAGAGAGGCAGACCAGGGGGTCGGGCCACCGACCAGCGCCCGTCGTTGGCGCTCGCCGGAGCAACCAGGGGCTCCCCACACAGCCGCCGCCAGACCTGGCCGAACAACGCCCGCACCTCACGCGCCGCCGCGCCGTCGGGCTCGGTCTCCATGACGGAGCGCCCTTGGCCGAAGGCGGTCTGATAGACCATCCGCGCCCGCAGCGCCGAGGGGGCGACCGGCAGTTTGGCGAAGCGCAGCGCCTCGAACGCCTTCACCACCGACGGCGGTTCCAGCCCGGCGCGCGCCGGGGCGCACTGGTTGAGCACGATCAACCCCTCGCGTCCCAGCCGGTGGATCACCGCCACCGACAGCACCGCCGCGGCGAGGTCGAGATAGGTCGGCCGGGCGACCGCCACACACAGGTCGGCGACCTTCACCGCCTCGGCCACGTCGGCCTCCGGCGCGGCCGGCGTGTCGATGATCAGAAGCTCGACGCCCGAGCGTTGGCAGGCGTGCGTCAGGGCGAACAGCTTCGAGGCGCTGGTCTCGAACAGCAGCCCCGGCGCCTCTTCGCGGCCCTTCAACACCTCGCAGGCGCTGCGCATCGGATCGGCGTCGGCGAGCACCGCACGTATGCCCATCGCCCGGGCCGCCAGCGTCAGGTTGACCGCGACCGTCGTCTTCCCCGCCCCGCCCTTGCGGGACATCACGGCAAGCGTCTTCACGGTCGTCCTCGCACACGGCGGGCGCTCGAGACGTCGCACGCGCCCTCTCAGGCGCTCATCTAATGCACAAGTTATCCACAGGCGGAAGGCCGGTCCTGTGGATGGAGCCTGCTACTTGGGCGCAGGCATGTTCGTCTGGGCCTTGTCCAACTCTTCCCGTGCGCTGATGCGACGCGCATCCCAATCCGCCTGGGTCATGCAGAGACGCTGCTTCATGCGGCTGCCCAGGACGGGCTCACGCTTGCAGACGGTGTCGCCCGGCTCGGGCTTCGCCTTGGACTTCGCCGGCGCGGTGGCGACGGCGGGCGCCACGGTGGTGGGCTCGGCCGCCGGCGCCGCGGCCAGGATCGCGACGAATGCCAGGACCACCATCTCCTTCCTTCGCTAGAAGGTCAGCGGCTTCGTGCTCTGGTTCTTCTCGACTTCGTCGCGGGCGTCGTTCTTCAGGCGGTCCCAGTCGGCCTGCGGCATGCAGGTGCGCTGCTTCATCCGGCTGCCGAGCACGGCTTCCTTCTTGCAGACCAGCCCGGTCTTGTCGGCCTTGGCGGCCGTCGACTTGGCCGGCGCCGCGGCCGTCGCGCCGGCCGGCGCGGGCGTGGCGGGATCGGCGGCGGCGGCCAGGACAGCCAGGGCGAAGACGGCGGAGATCATGTCGGTCGCGCTCCTTACCGAGGGCGGAAACTGAGTGACTTATCGTTGTTACGCTACCTCCACCTCGCGGACGTTGTCGATGCCCGCTTGTCGCAACGCCTCGATCAGTTCGGCCACCACCGCCGCAAGCTGCTCGGGATCGCGGCCGCGGATCACCAGGTTCGAGCCGTAGCCCTCGGCGCTGAAGAACGGATAGCTGCCCAGGGACATGTCCGTGTGGGCCCTCGCCACCGCCTCCAGGGGCGCGGCGATCACGCCCTCACCCGAGCCCTCGACGCGCACCGTGCGCGAAACGGTCGGCCGCCCGCCCCGCATCCGGGGCCCCACGTCCTCCAGCATGCCCCGCATGATCTGCGGGACGCCGGCCAGGGTGAACACATTGCCGATCGTGAAGCCGGGCGGCCCCTGGACGGGATTCTTCACCAGGTCGCCGCCCACCGGCACCCGCGCCATGCGCCGCCGCGCCGCGTTCAGCTCACCGCCCCAGCGGGCGGTCATCATGGCGATGATCTCGGGGTGCTCGTACAGCTCGACCTCGAACGCGGCGGCGACAGCATCGGCGGTGATATCGTCGTGCGTCGGCCCGATGCCGCCCGTGGTGATCACATAGTCGTACCGTCCGCGCAGCGCGTTGAGCGCGTCGACGATCTCACCCAGCACGTCCGGCACCGTCCGCGCCTCGGCCAGATCCACACCGATGACGCCGAGATATCGGGCGATGTCCCGCAGGTTAGTGTCCTGGGTCCGCCCGGAAAGAATCTCGTCGCCGATGATCAACACCGCGGCGGTGACCCGCTCGTCCTGTCCGCTCGCCATCCGCTCGCCCCTCGCCTACACCAGCCCGTTCCGCTCACCGGACTAAAGCCTTCCATGGACTTCCCGCAACCGCTCTTCAGAGGAACCCTCGTCAGCCGCTACAAGCGCTTCTTCGCGGATGTGGTGCTCGAGGACGGGACTCCGATCACCGCCCACTGTCCAAATCCCGGGGCGATGCTGGGCCTGAACACGCCAGGCCTGCCCGCCTGGGTCTCGAAGTCGGACGATCCGAAGCGGAAGCTGGCCCACACCTTGGAACTGGTGGAGGCCGACGGCGGCCTGGTCGGGATCAACACCCTGCACCCCAACCGCATCACCGCCGAGGCCCTGGCCGCGGACGCCATCCCGGAGGTCGCCGGCTACGCCACGCACCGGCGAGAGGTGCGGTACGGCGAGAACAGCCGCGTCGACTTCCTGCTGGAACACCCGGACCGGCCGGCTTGCTGGCTGGAGGTCAAGAACTGCCACCTCCGGCGCAGCGGAACCCTGGCGGAGTTCCCGGACTGCGTCGCGGCCCGATCGCTGAAACACCTGCGCGAACTGACGGCGATGGTGCGCGCGGGCCAGCGGGCGGTCATGCTATTCGTGATCCAGCGCGCCGACTGCGACGCTTTCTCGGCCTGCGCCGAGCTGGATCCGGCGTACGCCAAGGGCCTGACCGAGGCGGCGGCGGCAGGCGTCGAGGTGCTGGCCTACCGCTGCGCGATCACGCCCGAGCGCGTCGCGCTCGCCGATCGGGTGCCGTGGACCGGCGCCGCCTGACGGCGCGCCATCGGGTTCAAGCGCCCTAAGCGCCGCCGGTCTGCAGGATCTGTATGTAGCGGTTGAAGGCGCCCGCCTCGGCGTGGCCCGCCCGTTCCAGCTCCAGGACCAGCCGTCCCGCCAGATCGAAGCTGGCGTAGGTATAGTGCACGATCAGGACGAGGCGGCGCAGCAGGTCCGGATCCCAACGCTCGGGCGTCGTCGGATCCCGGACATAGACCACGTCCGCTTCCAGGAGCTGCTGGAAGGGCTGGCGGATGTCGTTGTTGCGCAGGACGGGCGCGATCGACCAGCGCTTGAGTTCGGTAAAGGCGTGCGGCAGGAACCCGCGGCTGCGCATCCACACGTCGATGTCGCCGAAGGTGGGCTGCCCCTCGTACAGGGGCACGAACGACACCTCGAGCTGCACCGCCGCGCAACGCGCCAGGCGAGCCTGGCCGCTCTCCAGCGCCGCGAGTTCGCCGCCCTGGATGTCCATCTTGACGAAGTCCAGGTCGGGCAGCCCGGTCACATCGTCCAGCCGCGTGGTCTGCACGGGCAGGATGTCGTGGATCTCGCCGAAACGGTCGAAGCCGTTGAAGAAGCCGAGGCCCCGTGCGGAGGGCTTCAGCAGCGAGGTCATGCCGGACGCCGGCGCGGCAAGGTGCAGCGTGCCCGGCCCGCCATCGCCAACGATGTCGCCGAACAGGCGCAGGTCGTCGCCATAGCGCTGCCGAAGCGCCGCATGCTGTCGGACGTCGGCCTCGAAGGCGCTCAACCGGCCCAGCTTCAGGTCCAGAAGCGGCTTGTAGGGCGGGTCCTCGTTGATCAGCGCCGCGCCGATGTCGGCGATCTCCAGCACCCCTTCGACGTTCAGGAGCTCGGCGAGCGCGGGGCGGGGCACGGTCATGCGGCGGTTATGCTCCGCGCCGCCACGCCCTGTCCACGCGAGGGGCGGCGACGGGTCACCTTGTGCGCGAACTGCACGCGCATGATATACCCGCGACCATGACAGACACCCTCGACGGCGAATACCGGACCGGCCAGATCAAGCTGCACGACGCGGCGGGCTTCGAAGGCATGCGCAAGGCCGGCCGCTTGGCCGCCGAGTGCCTCGACATGCTGGCGCCGCACGTCGTGCCGGGCGCGGTCACTGACCACCTCGACACCCTGGCCCGCGAGTTCATCCTGGACAACGGCGCCTTGCCCGCCTGCCTCGGCTATCGCGGCTATACCAAGACCGTCTGCATCAGCCCGAACCACATCGTCTGCCATGGCATCCCCGGCGAGCGCGTGCTGCGCGAGGGCGACATCGTCAACATCGACGTCACCGTGATCGTCGACGGCTGGCACGGCGATACCTCGCGGATGTACGGAGTCGGCGCGGTCGCACCGCGCGCGAAGCGGCTGGTCGACGTGACCTACGAGGCCCTGGAAAAGGGCCTGGCCCAGGTGAAGCCGGGCGCCCGCACCGGCGACATCGGCGCAGCCATCCAGCAGTACGTCGAGAGCATGCGCTGCTCGGTGGTCCGCGATTTCTGCGGCCACGGCCTGGGTAAGGTGTTCCACGACGCGCCCAACATCCTGCACTTCGGCCAGAAGGGCACGGGCGAGGTGCTGAAGGCCGGCATGTTCTTCACGATCGAGCCGATGGTGAACCTGGGCAAGCATCCGGTGAAGCTGCTCTCCGACGGATGGACGGCGGTCACGCGCGACAAGTCACTGTCGGCCCAGTGCGAGCACTCGGTGGGCGTCACCGAGGATGGGTTCGAAATCTTCACCGGCTCGCCGACCGGCCAGTTCAAGCCGCCTATCCTCAGCGCCTAGACGGCCCCCTCAAGCCGGGCGATGCTCCGGCCATGAAGCTCGTCCTCGCCCTCAGCACCGCCATGCTCACCGCGACCCCGTCCCTGATCGGCACGGACGCGAGCCTCGTCGGCATCGGGTTCATCTGTGGGGCGGAGACGGCCGCTGCGCCCAGCGGCGGCGCGGCGTCGGGGGTCATGCTGACCGGCTTCGGCGACGCGACCTTCGCCGTCGATGGCAATGCCGAGGCCGCCGCCTGGTTCAACCATGGTCTGCGCCTCTATCACGCGTTCGCCCACGACGAGCAGCGCGCCGCCTTCGCGCGCGCCGCGGCCGCCGACCCGACGTGCAGCCTCTGCGCTTCCGGGGTTGCGCTGTCGCTTGGTCCGACCCTGAACACCGGCATCACGCCTCTCGAGATGGCCGAGGCGCTGAAGTTGGCCAAGCGGGCGGCCGAACTGGCCAAGCCCGGCGATACCCGCGCCCTGCGCCTGGCCGAGGCGCTGCAGCTCCGCTACGGCCCCGAGACGCCCAAGGAGGGTCGGGAGCAGGCATTCGGCCACGCCCTGGACGCCATGGTGCGCGCCGACCCCAAGGACGACATGATCGCCAACCTGGCCGCGCACGCCCTGATCATTCCGGCGCGGCAGGACGACTACACCGGCGTCGCCCGCTCGATCGAGATCGCCGAGATGGTGCTGGCGCGCAATCCGAACGACAGCGCCGCCATCCACTACTACATCCACGCCACCGAGTTCGCGGGCAAGGCGGGCCTCGCCCTGCCCTACGCGAACCGCCTGGCCGACCTGTCACCGGGCGCCGGTCACCTTGTGCACATGGGCACCCACACTATGATGCGGGTCGGCCACTACGAGGACGTCGCCCTCAACAACGCCCGCGCGCTGAAAGTCGACGCCGAGACACAGGTCGGCATGGCGCAGACGGGCGCGCTCAGCCAGCGCTACTACCTGCACAACTACCTGTTCGGTCTGAGCGGCGCACTGATGGCGGGCGACGGCGCGCTGGCGGTGAAGTACGCCGACCACGCCGAACGCACCTTCCCCAAGGCCGCGCCCGAGCGCAGCAAGGTGTTGTCGCGCGCCCGCAGCCTCGTGGCCCTCGCCCGTTTCGACCCCGACCGCGCGCTGGCGGTGGGCGCCGCCAAGGACGAGCCGCGCATGCTCGCCATCTATCGCCACTACGCCCGCGGCGAAGCGCTGGCGGCGAAGCGGGACGCCACGGGCGTTCGACATGAGGCGGCCGCCATCGCCGCGCTCGGCGCCCACGGCGCTACGCCGGCGGATCTCGGGGGCGAGGTGGAGATCGCCGAGATCTCCCAAGGCGTGCTGCTGGGGCGCGCCGCGATGATCGCGCGCAAGCCGGGTGAGGCGGTGGGCCACTTCGAACGCGCCGCCCTGGCCCAGGAGAAGGCCTTCCCCGTCCCGAAGAACTTCGACCCACCGCCCTGGTGGTATCCGGTGCGCCGCAGCCTGGCCGCCGCCTACCTGAAGGCCGGCAAGCCGACCGAGGCCGCCGCCGCCGCGCGCGCCAGCCTCGCCGAGTGGCCGCACGACGCCCTGGCCCTGCGCATCCTGGCCCAGGCCGACAAGGCCAAGGCGGGCGAGTATCGCGCCGAGGCCAGGAGGGCGTATCGCGGGGACTTGGCGAAGGTCCCGCTCGACCTCACCTAGTCGGCATGATCCTGCGCAGATGGACCGGCCGCATCCGCACGGCCGATGAAGCGGAGTACCGCGACTACATCGTCGGCACCGGCGGCAACGACTACACGTCGACGCCCGGCAATCTCGGCTGGCAGATGCTGTTCCGCGACCTGGGAGACGGCACCAGCGAAGTGACCACCCTCTCCTGGTGGAGCGACCTCGAAGTGATCCGCGGCTTCGCGGGCGAGGACTACGGGCGCGCCCGCTACTATCCGGAGGACGATCGCTTCCTGCTCGACCGCCCGCTGAACGTGGACCACTTCCGCGTCGCCGACGGGTCGCTGTTCGGCTAGTCGACCCGCGTCAGCACGCCCTTCGCGCCGGAATAGGTGGCGGTGTAGGCCAGCGCGCCCTCGGGCGTTTCGCGGAAGACCTCGCCTGCCCCGGGGGAGCAGGCGGCGGCGCTGCCGGCCTCGAACCTGTCGACGCTGAACTCCGCGCCCTCGGGTCGGACCGCCGCTAGGGTGATGTCGCCGACGCAGGGCACGTGCGGGACGCGGATTGTGCCGCAAGCCTTGCCCTCCCCACACCCCGCCGTGATCGTCAGCTCGATCCGTCGGCGCTCGCCGCCGTCCTGGAACGAGCCGACCCACGACCCGGCCCACCGCGCGGGATCGGGCAGCGTCGGCATCTCCGCCTTGGCGGGCGCCGCCTCCGCGTCGGGCTGCGCCTGCGCGGCGGGAACCTGGGCCTTGGCCGGCGCGTGCTGCCACCAGTTGGTCGTCAGGGTGACCACAGCGCCGATCGTCGCGACGGCGATCGCGCTGACGGCGGCCCAGGCGGCGGGACTCATGCCGCCACGCGGCGGGTCTCCAGGCGTGTCGGGCATCGCCGCCTCCTGCTTCCCCGCCACAGCACCACGATCGCGCGCCGCTCGCAACGTGAAGTGGCGCCGCCTCAACCCACCGTCGCCCGTTCGACGACGTAACCCGCCCGCAAGCCTTCGTTACACATCCCTCACTTGCCGCTCGCGGCGTCGCGGGGCAGCTTCCCACGCAGGGACGGGGGTGGAAGTCAGAGGGTCATGCTTTCCATCAAGGGTTTGACGCACGTCTATCCGAACGGGACGCGCGCGCTGGACGGCGTCGATCTTGAGATCGGCAAGGGCATGTTCGGGCTGCTGGGTCCCAACGGCGCCGGCAAGTCCACGCTGATGCGCGCCATCGCCACGCTGCAGACGCCGACGTCGGGTCAGATCCAATTCGGCGACATCGACGTGATCGCCCAGCCCGAGGCGCTCCGGCGCACGCTGGGCTACCTGCCGCAGGACTTCGGCGTCTATCCGCGGGTCTCGGCGCTCGACCTTCTCGACCACATGGCCGTGCTCAAGGGCATCGCCTCCAAGGGCGAGCGTAAGGACACGGTCGAGACCCTGCTGTCCCAGGTAAACCTGTGGGAGGTGCGCAAGAAGGCCGTCGCCGGCTATTCCGGCGGCATGCGCCAGCGCTTCGGCATCGCCCAGGCGCTGATCGGCCGGCCCAGCCTGATCATCGTCGACGAGCCCACCGCCGGCCTCGACCCCGAGGAGCGCAACCGCTTCCTGAACCTGCTGGCCGAGATCGGCGAGAACGTGGTGGTGATCCTGTCCACCCACATCGTCGATGACGTCTCCGATCTTTGCCCGCGCATGGCCGTCCTGGCCGGCGGCCGGATCCTACGCGAGGGCGCTCCCGCCGACCTGGTCCAGGGGTTGTCGGGCAAGGTGTGGAAAAAGATCATCGACCGCGCCGAGCTGGACGTCGAGCGCGAGCGCAACCAGGTGATCTCCACGCGCCTGGCCGGCGGCCGCACCGTCATCCACGTCCTGGCCGACCATGCTCCGGGCGACGGCTTCGAGCCCGTCCAGGGTGGGCTGGAGGACGTCTACTTCTCCACCCTCGCCGCCTCGCGCCGCGCGGCCTGACCGGAAGGCCCGCGGCATGTTCGGCAAGATCGCAGCCTTCGAGCTGCGCTACCAGCTTCGCCAGCCGATCTTCTGGATCGCCGGCCTGATCTTCTTCCTGCTGGTCTTCGGCGCCGTCGGCATCGACCGCGTCCAGATCGGCTCGGGCGGCAACGTCCACAAGAACTCGCCCCAGGCCATCGGCCAGATCGTCATGGTCATGACGGTCTTCTTCATGTTCGTCTCGACCGCCTTCGTCGCCAACGTGATCGTGCGCGACGAGGAGACCGGGTTCGGCCCGATCATCCGATCCACGCGCATCGACAAGTTCGACTATCTGTTCGGCCGGTTTACCGGCGCATTCGGCGCGGTCGCCCTGGCGTTCCTGTTCATCCCGGCGGCGATCCTGGTCGGTTCGCTGATGCCCTGGGTCGATCCGGAGACCATGGGCCCCAACCGCCTGGTCGACTACGCCTTCGCCTATGTCTGGTTGGCGCTGCCCGGCCTGCTGCTGACCAGCGCCATGTTCTTCACCCTCGCCACGGTCACCCGCTCGATGATGGGCGCCTACCTGGGCGTCGCGGGTTTCCTGGTGCTCTACATCGCCATGAACGTGGCCCTGCGGGATCCCGACCAGTTGCGGCTGGCCTCGCTGGTCGATCCCTTTGGTCTCGCCGCGTGGGAACTGTCGACGCGCTACTTCACGGCGGCCGAGTCCAACGCCCGCATGCCAGACCTGGTCGGCCCCCTGCTCTGGAATCGGCTGATCTGGATCCCGATCGCCATCGCGTTCCTTGGCCTGGCCTGGTTCACCTTCCGCTTCGAAGCCAAGGCGGCCCCCGTCCGCAGGGCCCACTCGCGCCCGGCGGAGACCGCCCCGCCCCCTCCCGCGCGCCGCCTGCCCGCGCCGCGCAGGGGCTTGGACGTGGCCTGGGCGCAGCTCGTCAAGCGGACCCGCTTCGAGATGGGTCAGGTCTTCAAGAGCCCGGCCTTCATCGTCCTCTTGCTGCTCGGCCTGTTCAACGGCCTGGGCGGGCTGATCTTCGGCGGCGAGCTCAGCGGCGCCGAGCTCTACCCCGTGACGCGGTGGGTCATCGACACCCTGAACGGCAACTTCAACTTCCTGGTGGTCATCGTCGCCGTCTACTACGCGGGCGAACTTGTCTGGCGCGAACGCGAGCGCAAGACGCACGAGATCGTCGACGCCACCGCGGTCCCGGACTGGGCCTTCGTGGTTCCGAAGACCCTGGCGATCGTGCTGGTCCTGGTCGCCATGTTGCTGGTCAGCTCGCTGGCTGGCGTGGCGGTGCAGCTCGGCAAGGGCTTCTTCGCCATCCAGCTGGAAAAGTACCTGTTCTGGTACATCCTGCCGAGCGCCGCGGACTGGGCGCTGATCGCCGTGCTGGCGGTCTTCTTCCAGGCCATCTCGCCCCACAAGTTCGTGGGCTGGGGCCTGATGCTGCTCTACCTGATCGCCACGCTCAGCCTCCCGACGCTCGGGTTCGAGCATAATCTGTATCTCTACGGCGGCCGGCCGGGCACGCCGCTCAGCGACATGAACGGCCAGGGCGACTTCGCTGGCTTCGCGGCCTGGTTCCGCGCCTACTGGACGGCGTTCGCCACGATCCTCTTGGTGCTGGCCTACGGCCTGTGGCGACGCGGGACCGAGACCCGTCTGCTGCCGCGCCTGAAGCGCCTGCCGCGTCGACTGCTCAGCCCCGCCGGCGTCATCGCCGCCGTTGCGATCGCCGCCTGGATCGGCCTCGGCGCCTTCATCTATCAGAACACCAACGTCGAGAACGAATATCGGACCAGCGTCGGCAACGAGAAGTGGCTGGCCGACTACGAAAAGGCCTTCCTCAAGTTCGAGACGCTGCCGCAGCCGTCGGTGACCGACGTCGAACTCGACCTCGACCTGCACCCGACCCAACCCAAGCTGGTCACCGAGGGCGTCTATCGCCTGGTCAACGACAGCGGGGTCCCGATCCGAGAGCTGCACGTGCGGCTCGACCGCGACACCAAGGCCCTGCAGATGACCGTGAACGGGGCCTCGAAGGTCCGCGCGTTCAACCGTTTCAACTACCGCATCTTCACCTTCGACCGGCCGCTGATGCCCGGCGAGCGCACCGCCCTGTCGTTCCAGACCGTCATGGGCCAGTGGGGCTTCAAGAATTCCGGCAACATGACCCGGATCGTCGACAACGGGACCTTCGTCGACAACTTCGAGTTCGCCCCCACCGTCGGCATGAACCGGGCGCGCCTGCTGCAAGACCGCGCCAAGCGCCGCAAGTACGGCCTGCCGCCCCAGCTCCGCCCGCCGAAGCTGGAGGACCGCGCGGCCCAGGCCCGGAACTATCTGATGAACGCCGACTGGGTGAATGCCGACATCCGCATCACCACCGACGCCGACCAGACGCCCGTGGCGCCCGGCTATCGCATCTCCGATCAGACCAAGGGCGGGCGGCGCACCATCCGTTTCCGCACCGACGCCCCCGTGCTTAACTTCTTCTCGGTGCAGTCGGCCCGCTACGCGATCAAGCGCGACGTCTACAAGGGCGTGGAGCTGGCGATCTATTACGACGCTCAGCACCCGTGGAATGTCGACCGGATGGTGAAGGCGCTGAAGACCGGCCTCGACTACTACCAGGCCAATTTCAGCCCCTACCAGTTCCATCAGGCCCGCATCGTCGAGTTTCCCGACTACGAGGCCTTCGCCCAGGCGTTCGCCAACACCATGCCCTACTCCGAGGGCATCGGGTTCATCACCGACAACACCAAGCCCGACAAGATCGATTACGTGACCTACGTCACCGCCCACGAGCTGGCGCACCAGTGGTGGGCCCACCAGATCATCGGCGCCGACATGCAGGGCGCGACCAGCCTGTCCGAGACCCTCGCCCAGTACTCCGCCCTTATCGTCATGGAGAAGACCTACGGCCAGGACGCGATCCGCAAGTTCCTGAAGTACGAGCTGGACCGATACCTACGCTCGCGCGGGGGAGAGCTGGTCGAGGAACTGCCGCTGATCCGGGTCGAGAACCAGCCCTACATCCATTACCGCAAGGGCTCGCTTGTCATGTACCTGCTGCGCGACCGGATGGGCGAGGCCAAGGTCAACGCCGCGCTCCGCCGCCTGCTGGCGCAGTACGCCTTCAAGGGCGCGCCCTACCCACGCTCGCAGGACCTGGTCGACGCCCTGCGCGTGGAGGCCGGGAACGATCCCGCGATGCAACAGCTCATCACCGACCTGTTCGAGAAGATCACCGTCTACGACCTCGCCACCAAGACGGCGTCCGTGAAGATGCGCGCCGATGGCCGCTATGACGTCGTCCTGACGGTTGAGGCGAAAAAGGCTTACGCCGACGGCAAGGGCAAGGAGACCCCGGTTGCGATTCCCGCCGGCGAGGTCTTCGACGTCGGCGTGTTCGACGCCGAACCGGGCAAGCCCGGATTTGGGCGCAGGAATGTCCTGGCGTTCCGCGCGACCACGCTGAAGTCGGGGCCGCAAACGATCACGCTCACGGTCGACAAGCCGCCGACGTTCGCCGGCGTCGATCCCTACAACAAGCAGATCGACCGCAACTCGGACGACAACGCAATCAGGGTCGGAAGCTGACCGCGCGAGCCCTTCAACGCGCGCTCATGCCGTCGCGGCCCGCGCGCAGCATCACGCCCAGGCCTCCGATGCCGAGCAGCATCAGCAGCCACGACACCGGCTCCGGGGTGCTGCGGCCGACGTCGGGTTCGCGCTTGGCGGCATAGGCCGCAGCGCCCATGTCCGGCCGGTCGCCCGGTGCGGCCGAGGTGGCGGCGCGCGCCGGGGCCGAAACCAGGATCGCCACGACGGCGGCGGCAGCGGCCAGCACGCCGGCGATGGTGCCCATCTTCATCCGAAAATCCCCCGATCCATTGCCGCGAGGATGCCTCGGCGCGGCCGTCCCAGCCTCCCCCGATCGGGGGCGCCTGTCGGGCTCCGGCGCCGTACGTTACGGCGATTTAAATTGCGGCCGGGGTCCGGCAGGCCCGACCTGTCCGCATGCGTACGCCAAGTATCCAGGCTCTCGCGGCGAGCTTCGCCCTGTTGCTTTCGTCGCCCGTTCACGCAACGCCCGCCGACTGCCACGTCGGGGCCTACCGGCTGTCCGACGGCCGGGTCATTGATGTGGCCCCGGCCGAGGACAAGCTGCGCTGGCGCGGCTTCGACGGATCGACCGGCCTGCTGACCCAGGGCCCGGACGGCGCATGGTCCAGCACTCTGGGCTGGACCGGCCGTCCCGATGGGGTCGCGGTGACCTTCTCGGACTGCGCGGCCGGCCAGATCGGCTTTGCGGGCGTCCGGGGCCAGCGCATCCCCTTCGACGTCACCGACACGAAGTTTCAAGGCAAGGGCGTCGAACTCGCCGGCCGCCTGATCCTGCCCAAGGGCGCCGGCCCCGTGCCGATCGTGGTGCTGGTGCATGGGGCGGAGCGCGACTCCGCCCTGGACGGATACGCCCTGCAAAGGCTGTTCCCGGCCGAGGGCGTCGGCGTCTTCGTCTACGACAAGCGGGGCACTGGCGTCTCGGGCGGCAAGTACAGCCAGGACTTCTGGCTCCTGGCCGACGACGCCGTGGCCGCCATGCGCGAAGCCCGCCGCCTCGCCGGACCGCGCGCGGGCCGCGTCGGCTACCAGGGCGGCAGCCAGGGCGGGTGGGTGGTCCCGATCGCCACGACGAAGGCCCCCGTCGATTTCGCCATCGTCAGCTTCGGCCTCGCGGTCTCGGTGATCGACGAGGACCAGCAGCAGGTGGCCCTGGAGATGGGCCTGAAGGACCACAGCGCCGCCGACACCGCCAAGGCGCTCGAAGTCGCCAAGGCCGCCGAGACCTATATCGCCAGCGGGTTCAGGCAGGGCTACGCCGAGTTCGACGCCCTGCGCGCCAAATACCGGGCCGAGCCCTGGTACAAGGACCTGCACGGCAACTTCACCTGGCTTGCGCTGCCCCACGACGAGGCCACGCTGCAGGCCATGGCCAAGGACTACGACTGGGGCACGCCCTGGCGCTACGATCCCATGCCCACCCTGCGGACCGTCACGACGCCCCAACTGTGGATCCTGGGCGAGAGCGACCTGGAGGCGCCCAGCGCCGAGACGAGCCGCCGGCTGAAATCCCTCATCGCCCAAGGCAAGGCGATCACGCTCGTCCTCAACCCGGGCGCCGAACACGGCATGACCGAGTTCGAGACCAAGCCCGATGGCGAACGGCTCTCCACCCGCTTCTCGCCCGGCTACTTCGCCATGATGCGCGACTTCATACGCAACGGCCGGATCGGCGCCTCTTACGGCCGCGCGGTGATCACCCGGCCGAAATAGGCAAGCGCGGCCTTGCCAATCCGGAACAATTACGGAACATTGGCCCGCCATGGACCGCCGCTTCTCCGTCGGGGACGTCTCCGCCCAGCCTGATCTCTGGCGCGCAAAGCCCGCGCCCTCGCCCAAGCCGCACTACGCCGGCCACCGCGAGCGGCTGCGGGAGCGCGCCGCGGCCGGCGGCCTTCCCGCCGTACCCGATTACGAGTTGCTCGAGCTGTTCCTCTTCCGCTCGATCCCACGCGGTGACGTCAAGCCGCTGGCGAAACAACTCCTTGCCCGCTTCGGCTCGCTCGGCGGCGTCCTGGGCGCCACGGCCGAGGAGCTGCGCACGGTCGCCGGGATCGGCGACGCGGTGGCCCTGGACCTCAAGCTGCTGCACGAGGCCACCCTGCGCACGGCGAAGGAACAGGTGGCGCGCCGGCCGGTGATCTCGTCGTGGAGCGCGCTGCTCGCCTATGTGAAGACCGCCATGTCGCACGAGACGCGCGAGCAATTCCGCGTCCTCTTCCTCGACAAGAAGAACCAGCTGATCGCCGACGAGGTGATGAACCGCGGCACCGTCGACCATGCGCCGGTTTACCCGCGCGAAGTGGTCCGCCGCGCCCTCGAGCTCTCCGCCAGCTCGCTGATCCTGCTACACAACCACCCATCGGGCGACCCGACCCCGTCCTCGGCCGACGTCGACATGACGAAGCAGATCGTCGACGCGGCCCGTCCCATGCGCATCGCCGTGCACGACCATCTCGTCGTCGGCCGCGACGGGACGGCCAGTTTCAAGGCGCTGGGCCTGATCTAGCGTCGGCGCTCCCGACACCGGCCCTGCATGGCGCGGACGGCGCGCCCTATTTGAACGCCGGTCCCGGCTTCACGCCCAACTTCTTGAAGATCATCGCCGCGGGGCAGAAGCCGGTGAAGGCCGCCTGGATCATGTTCACGCCCGCGAAGACGCTCAGCAGGATCCACCAGGGGTTCACGTATTGCGCCAGGGCGACGCCGGCCAGGATCACCAGCCCAGCAAAGACGAAGACAGCGCGATCGATCGTCATGGACATCTCCTTGCGGCTCAGTTCTTCAGCTTCCTGGCGCCCATCAGGTCGAGGGCCAGCTTCTCGAAATAGGTCTCGCTCTCGCCCCGCTTCACCTTCGCGAGGAAGTACTTCTCGAAGCCGACCTTCGCGAGATGGACCCAGCGGCCCTCGGCCGACCAGTTGACGTTGCGGGGCGGGATCTGAGGCTGGGCGATGAAGGCGACGCCACCGTCGCCGAAGTCGGCCAGGCAGATCGCGTTCCAGGTGGCCTCGTGCGTCGCCGGCTGGCCGTCCAGCAGGGCCTTCAGGTTCTGGGCCACGGCCGTGACCATGCTCTCGATCATGAACCCCGTCTTGGGCACGCCGACCGGCACAGGCGTCTTGCCGGCCGGGGGGATGGCGACGGCGACGCCCAGGCCGAACACGTTCTGGAAGGTCGGATTGCGCTGGTTCTTGTCGACGAGGATGAAGCCGCGGGGATTGGTCAGCCCGTCGATCCCCCGCACGGCCTCCACGCCACGGAACGCCGGCAGCATCATGCAGAACCCGAACGGCAGTTCATGGTGCGCCTTGACCGCGCCGTCCTCGGCGATCTCCTCCACATCGATCACGCCTGCCTCGGCCTTCGCGACCTTGGCGTTGGTGATCCATTTGATGTGGCGGTTGCGCAGCTCGCTCTCGAGCAGGCCCTTGGTGTCGCCGACCCCGTCCAGGCCCAGGTGGCCGATGTAGGGCTCCGACGTCACGAACGTCATCGGCACCCGGTCGCGCAGCTTGCGGCGGCGCAGCTCGGTGTCGAGGATCATCGCGAACTCGTACGCGGGCCCGAAGCAGGACGCGCCCTGGACGGCGCCCACCACGATCGGACCGGGGGTCTTGGCGAAGGCTTCGAACGCGGCCTGCGCCTTCTCCGCATGGTCCACATGACAGATCGACTGGGTGAAGCCGTCGGGCCCCAGGCCTTCGATCTCGTCGAAGGCGAGTTCCGGCCCGGTCGCGATGACCAGATAGTCGTAGCTCAGGCTGCGGCCGTCGTTCAGCTCGATCCGGCTCTCGGCGGGAACGACCCGCCGCGCGCCGGCGCCTTCATAGCCGATGCCCTTGCGGGCCATCACCTGAGGCAGTCTCACCTCGATGGCGTCGCGGCTTCGCCACCCAACCGCAACCCACGGATTCGAGGGTGTGAAGTGGAAGGTGTCGCCCTTGTTCACGACGACCACCTCGGCGTTGGAGCCGACCGCAGCCTTTATCTCATAGGCCGCGATGGTCCCGCCCAGACCAGCTCCCAGGACGGCGATTGCGGGCTTGCTCATGCGTTAACTGTGACCTTCCCGACGAATTCGGCCTTGCGTTGAGTCAAGGCAGCGGAACGGCGTCTCACCTATCGAACAGAGGCTTGAACGCAGCTTGTTATTTCATATATGCGCACTTACGCATATATAATGATGTGACGCCGCTCAAGCTCGAAGGAGACCTCACGATGTCCGCCCTGCACCCGATCCATGACATGACCGCCACCGAGGTGCGCGACGGCCTGGAGGCCGGCGACATCCTGCTCATCGACGTGCGTGAGCCTGCCGAATACGCCGCCGAGCGCATCCATGGCGCGTTGAACTACCCCCTGAGCACCTTCGACGCGGCCGCGCTGCCCGACCATGCGGGGCGCCGCGTCGTGCTGCAGTGCGGGTCCGGCAAGCGCTCGGCGATGGCCATCGGCCGCTGCCGCCAAGCGGGGCTTCGCATCGACAGCCATCTGGCCGGCGGGATCGCCGCCTGGCGCGCGGCCGGGCTGCCGACCATCGCCTTCGACCCCGCGACCGGCGCCGTCAGCGACGCGCGCTGATCACGCCATTCGTTCCTATGCGCCTGCCCTGGACCCTTCCCAGCCTCCTCGCCGCCCTCGCCCTCTCCGCGTGCGGCGGCGAGCCGCCCGTGCAGCCTAAGGCGGCGCCGGTCGCCGGAGAACGCCTCGTCATCCGCGCCGCGCCGACCCCGGACATCAAGGTTGTCGCCGCGACGGTCGGCACGCGGGACATGGCCGAGGCCCGCGCTCGGATCGGCGGCACGCTGGAGTCGCTCACGGTCCGCGAGGGCGATACGGTCCGCAAGGGTCAGCTGATCGCCCGCGTGGTCGACCGGCGCCTCAACTTCGAGATCAGCGCCGCGGGCGCCCAGGCCGCCGCCGCCGAGGCCGAGGCGAACCGCGCCCAGGCCGAGCTGACGCGCACCAAATATCTCTACGACCAGGGCGTCTACGCCAAGGCGCGCCTGGAACAGGCGGAGGCGGCTGCCCGCTCGGCCCAGGGCCTGGCCGCCGCCGCCCGCGCGCAGCGCAGCGCCAGCGCGGAGATGAGCGGCCAGGGCGCCATCCTCGCGCCGAGCGATGGCCGCGTCCTGCGCGCCGACGTGCCTGCGGGATCGGTCGTGGGCCAGGGCCAGTCGATCGCCACCCTGACCTCGGGACCTCTCGTGCTGCGACTGGAAATCCCAGAGGCCAGCGCGGGGCAATTGAGCGTGGGCGCGCCCGTTTCGGTCGTCGCCGACGATCTCCCCGGGGCCGGCGCCGCCTCCATCGTCCAGATCTATCCGGCGGTGACCGCCGGGCGGGTGACGGTGGACGTGACGGTGGCGGGCCTCACGGCCGAGCGCGTGGGCCAGCGCGTCCGCGTGCGGGTCCCGGTGGGCCAGCGCACGGCCATCGTGGTCCCGGTCCGGTTCGTCTCCCACCGCTACGGGCTCGACTTCGTGCGCGTGCTCGACCGTGCGGGACGAGCCAGCGACGTCGCCGTCCAGCTGGCGCCGGCCGCGGAGCCCGGCAAGGCAGAGGTGCTGTCGGGGCTCGCGAACGGCGACGTGATCCTGGCGGCGGCGCCGGCCGCATGAAGGGTCTCGGCCTTTCCGGCCGGCTGGCCCAGGCGACCATCGCCTCGCCGCTGACGCCGCTTTTCCTGCTCGCCGCCATCCTGGTGGGACTGCTCGCGGTCGCCACCATTCCGCGCGAGGAGGAGCCGCAAATCAGCGTGCCCATGGTCGACATCATTGTGGGCGCTCCCGGCTTGAAGGCGGAAGACGCCGCCGAACTGGTCGCCAAGCCCCTCGAGACGATCGTGAAGAGCATCGACGCCGTCGACCACGTCTACACCCAAGCCAACGACGACCAGGTGATGGTCACCGCGCGCTTCAAGGTGGGCCAGGACGCGGACTCGGCCGCCGTGCGCGTGCACGAGAAGGTCCGCGGCAACATGGACAAGATCCCGGTCGGGATTCCCGAGCCGCTGATCGTGACCCGCGGCATCAACGACGTGCCGATCGTCGTCCTCACGCTGTCTCCGAAGCCGGGAGCCGCCCGGCGATGGAGCGATCAGGCGCTCTACGACGTCGCCACAAAGCTTCGGACCGAAGTGGCCAAGGTGGACGAGGTGGGCCTCACGTTCGTCGTCGGCGGTCGCCCCGACGAGATCCGGGTGGAGCCCGATCCCGAGCGGCTGAACCTGCGAGGCGTGCCACTGGGCGCGGTTGTGGAGGCGGTCCGCCAGGCCAACCGCAGTTTCCCGGCCGGCTCGATCCGCGACCAAAGGCGCGCCCTGGACGTGGCGGCCGGGCGAACGCTGTCGTCGGCGGCCGACGTGGGCCTGCTGACCGTCACCTCGGTCAGCGGCGCGCCGGTCTACCTGAAGGACGTCGCCAATGTGATCCAGGCGCCACGCCAGGACCAGGCGGTGGTCCAGCGCTACGCCCGCGACGGTGGGACCTGGTCGCGGACACCCGCGGTCAGCCTCGCGGTGGCCAAGCGCGCCGGCGCCAACGCCGTGGTGGTCTCGGAAGCGATCCTGCAGCGCGTCGAGCAGCTCGAGGGCTCGCTCGTGCCAGACAGCCTCGATGTGACCGTGACCCGCAACTACGGCGAGACGGCGAACGAGAAGGCGAACGAGCTCCTGTTCCACCTGGCGCTCGCCACGGCCACCATCGTGATCCTCATCGGATTCGCCATCGGCTGGCGCGAGGCTGGCGTCACGGCGGTCGTCATCCCGACCACCATCCTCCTCACCCTCTTCGCGTCGAAGATGATGGGCTACACGGTCAACCGGGTCAGCCTCTTCGCCCTGATCTTCTCGATCGGGATCCTCGTCGACGACGCCATCGTGATGATCGAGAACATCGCCCGCCACTGGGCCATGAACGATGGGCGCACCCGCGCCACGGCGGCCGTCGAGGCGGTGGCGGAGGTCGGCAATCCCACGGTGGTGGCGACGCTGACCGTGGTCGCGGCCCTGTTGCCCATGCTGTTCGTCTCAGGGCTGATGGGTCCCTACATGGCGCCGATCCCGGTGAACGCGTCGGCGGCGATGGTCTTCTCGTTCTTCGTCGCGGTGGTGATCGCGCCGTGGCTGATGATCCGGTTCGCGCGCAAGACGCTCGCCGCCGGCCACGGCGACGGCGAGGGCGCGCTTGGCCGGCTCTATCGCCGCGTCGCAGGTCGGGTGATCGCCACCCGCCGCAGCGCCTGGCTGTTCCTGGGCGCGGTCGGGGTGGCGACCGTGGTGGCCTGCGCCATGTTCGCGACCAAGACCGTGACGGTGAAGCTGCTCCCCTTCGACAACAAGTCGGAGCTGCAGGTCGTGGCCGACCTGCCCGAAGGCGCAAGCCTGGAGACAACCCAGCGCGTGCTCGCCGCTGCGGCCGAGGCGGCACGCGGCCTTCCGGAGGTCGTTTCGCTGGAGAGCTACGCCGGAACCGCATCGCCCTTCAATTTCAACGGGCTGGTCCGCCACTACTTCCTGCGCGCGCGGCCCGAGATGGGCGATCTTGCGATCACCCTGAAGCCCAAGGGCGAGCGGAAGCGGGCCAGCCACGCCGTCGCGCTCGACCTGCGCCGACGGTTGGCCGCCCTGCCCCTCCCGCCGGGGACCTCCCTGAAGGTCGTCGAGGCGCCGCCGGGCCCGCCGGTGCTGGCGACCCTGATCGCCGAGGTCTACGGCCCCACGCCGGAGGTCCGGCGCGCGGTGGCGGCCGAGATCCAGAAGCTGTTCGCGCAGGTTCCCTACCTGGTGGATGTCGACAACAGCTTCGGCGAGCCGCGACCGAAGCTGCGGCTGGCGCCCGACCGCGAGCAGCTGGAATACTTCGGGCTCTCGGAGCGCGACGTCTTCGATTCGATCGGCACGGTGATGGACGGGGCGACCGTGGGCTATGCGCCGCGTGGGGGCGGCCGCCTGCCGCTCGAGATCGCGGTCCGACTCCCGCAGTCCGACCGCAGCTGGGGCGAGCGCCTAGCCTCCACGCCCGTCGCCGTCACCCAGGCCGGCGGGGCGCCGCGACTTGTGGAACTGGGCGAGATAGTGAGCGCGAAGTCGGAAGTGGGGTCCTATCCGATCTACCGTCGCGACGGCCGCGACGCCGAGATGGTCACCGCCGAGCTGGCGGGGCAGTACGAGGCGCCGATCTACGGCATGCTCGCCGTGGACAAGGCGATCCGCGAGCACGACTGGAAAGGCCTTCCGCAGCCGGCGATCCGACTGCACGGCCAGCCGCAGGACGAGAGTCGCCCGACGGTCCTGTGGGACGGCGAATGGGAGATCACCTGGGTCACCTTCCGCGACATGGGGGCGGCGTTCGGTGTGGCGCTCCTCGGGATCTACGTGCTCGTCGTCGCCCAGTTCAAAAGCTTCCGCCTGCCGCTGGTCATCCTGACCCCTATCCCGCTGACCCTGGTGGGCATCGTGCTGGGGCACGTCATCTTCCGCGCGCCGTTCACCGCGACCTCGATGATCGGGTTCATCGCGCTTGCGGGAATCATCGTCCGCAACTCCATCCTGCTCGTCGACTTCATCCGCCACAGCCAGGCCGCGGACCGGCCGCTGCGCGACATCCTGCTGGAGGCCGGGGCCATCCGCTTCAAGCCCATCCTGCTCACCGCGCTGGCGGCCATGATCGGCGCGGCCGTGATCCTCTTCGACCCGATATTCCAGGGCCTGGCGATCTCGCTCCTGTTCGGCCTGGCGTCCTCGACCCTGCTGACCGTGCTGGTGATCCCGGCCATATATGTGGTGCTGCGCGACGACGGCCGACCCGCGACGTCGCCCGCGGCCCCTCGCGGTTGAAATCACCTGCGCATATTCTACATCGAGCAGATATGAGCGCCCCCCTACCGCACGCGTCCCAAGCCAGCGTCCTGCAGGACTGCGCCGAGAGCGCCGCGCGCCTGCTCAAACTGCTCGCCAGCGAACCGCGGCTGTTGCTGCTGTGCCGGTTGCTCGAGGGCGAGAGTTCGGTGGGCGACCTGGCGGAGCATGCGCGGCTGGCGCCGTCCGCGGCGTCGCAGCACCTGGCGAAGATGCGGGCCGAGGGGCTGGTCCGCACGCGGCGGGAGGCACAGACGATCCACTACAGCCTCGACGACCCCGCAGCGGTGCGGATCCTGGCCACCCTCGCTGAGATCTATCGCAACGCGCCCGTGAGCGACTGACGGACGCACAGTCCCGCCAGGCGGACGGTCCTAGACCACTGCGCCGAAGGCCTTGCCGATCAAGGCCGTGGCGGCCAGGGCCAGCGCGCCCCAGAACGTGACCCGCAGCGTCGGCCGCCAGGGATCGGCGCCTCCGGTCCGCGCCCCCACCCAGCCGAGCACCGCCAGGAAAGCCAGGGCGGCGGCCGAGACGGCCGGGATCATCGCCTGCAGCGGCGCCATGACCACGACCGCGAGCGGCAGCGCGGCACCCACCGAGAAGGTCAACGCCGAGGTCAGCGCCGCCTGCACGGGGCGGGCCTGCGTATGCTCGGAAATCCCGAGTTCGTCGCGGGCGTGGGCGGCGAGCGCGTCGCCGGCATTGAGCTGCTCCGCCACCTGGCGGGCCAGGGCTGGCGTCAGGCCGCGGGCCACGTAGATGGCGGTCATCTCGTCCAGCTCCTGCTCGGGCGCGGTGGCGAGCTCCACCCGCTCGCGCGCGAGATCGGCGGCCTCGCTGTCGGCCTGCGAGCTGACCGAGACATATTCGCCGGCCGCCATGGACATCGCGCCTGCCACCAGTCCCGCGAGGCCGGTGAGGATGAGCCCGCCGCGGGCGGTCTCCGCCGCCGCCACGCCGACGATCAGGCTCGCCGTCGAGACGATCCCGTCGTTCGCGCCCAGCACGGCCGCGCGCAGCCAGCCGATCCGCGCAACCGCATGCCGTTCGACGTGCGTCTTCAACCGAGCCATTGCGCCTCCAAGGGGTCGGGCCGCCATCCGCGCAGGAAATCTCGCACGCGGCCGGACGGCAATCCGGCCCGAGCATGTCGCACCGCGCGCGCCAGCCCAACCGAAACCTGGCCGTGACGAACGCTATTCATCCTCGTCCTCGCGCCGCCCCCGGCCCTCGTGTTCGCCGTCCTCACCGTCGGCTCCCCGGTGGCAGCGGACGCAATTGTCGATGTCGCGGATGCCCTCCTCCCGGTGCTCGGCCGCCGTCCCCGCGGGCGTGTGGGCATGGCAACCGAAGCAACTGTAGCTCTGATAGCTGCGGTCCACATGACAGGTGGCGCACGGCGCATCGTGAGGCGGCGCCAGGCTGAAGTAGCGGCTGTGATCGAAGGTCGCCGGCGTCCAGCCACGCGTGCTGTGACACTGCGCGCAGGATGAGCCGGCCTCGCGATGGAACGGGTCCGTCGGCGCGGCGTGGCAATCCGCGCAGCGGGTCCTCAGATCCTGCCGCAGCAGCGCGTGGTCGAAGCGCGGCGCGAGGTTGCGGGTCAACCTCGGGCGGGGATGGTCCGTGTGGCAGGTCGCGCAGTCGCGGGTGGTCAGCGCGGCATGGAACGGCGGCCGGCTCCAGTGGATCGGCGCGCCCTTGGTCGTGCGTCGGCCGATGTCCCCGATGGTGTGACAGCGCTGGCAGCGCTCGCTCGCGACTCCGCGGAACGGCGCATGACAGGCGAAGCAGTCCTGCTGCAACGTGGCATGCGCCGGGATCAGGTCCCCAGGGCTGACCATTTGGTGCGGCAAGGCGAACACCAGCGCGATCACGATCGCGAGCGCCGCCCCGACGGCGAACCAGGCCCAGCGCGGCGTCAATGCCACCCCCAGAAGACGAAGACCGCGATGATGTGGGCGGTCGCGAGAACGGCGAAGGCCAGGGCGATCGGCAGGTGGACCTTGCGCCACTGACGGACGACGTCGACCGTCATGCTGTCCCAATGCAGCCGGGCCTGAATTTCCGCCTCGGTCGCGCCCGCCGTCTTGAGTTCGGCCCGGGCCGCCTTGAGGCGCTGCTGGGCGCGCTTGAGCAGGTATTTGCCCGTCAGGCCGCTGCCGACATTGATCAGCATCGCCGCTACGGCCAACCACGCAAGCAAGGCGTTGAAATGAACCCCGGCGTGGACGAGCACCAGGAAGGAGCCCGCCCAGGCGATCCGTTCGTGCAGGCGCAGCAGGCCGACGGGGTTTCCGGCCTGGATCACCCCTCGCTTGCGCAGGGAGTGAGCGAAGGACCCGAGGATCAGCACGACGCCGGGGATTCCGAGATATCGGCCGATCCAGACAAGGTTCAGCAGGTGGAGGACGCCGTCGGCCAGCAGCGCCGCGCCGACCAGGGCCGCAAAGCCCGCGAGGAACGGCAGCACCTCGCGGGCGAGTACGCCGGACCGTGACTCGGCGGGGGCGGCCAAGGCGCGCCGGCTACGACTTGCGGCTCTCGACCCAGAGCATCCGCTTGAGGGTCGCGTCGCGGTCGATGACCAGGTGCTTCAAGGCGCCGGCCACGTGCAGCGCGATGAGGGGCCAGAACAGCTTGGAGGCCGCGCCGTGCACTTCCTCGGCGAACTCGTGCAGCGCCGGCGCGCGCTGCGGGAACGGCGACGGCAGCGAGAAGAGGTCGAACACCTCGATCGCCCGGCCGGTGGACCAAACCGACAGCGGGCCGGTGACGATGAGGACGGCGATCATCAGCAGGAAGAGAACCTGCACCGTGGCGGCAACGAGCCGAAGGAGGCGCTGTCTCTCCAGCGGCGACGGCTTCGGCTGGCCGGCGCTCCACAGCAGCCGCGCCGCCAGGAACGTGAACAGCAGCACGCCCACCGAGACGTGCAGGTCCTGCGCGGCGATCTTCGCCGCACGGTCCGGCGCCTCTTCCATGCGCTCTCCGAGGAGATAGAGGGCGACCACGCCGCCCGCGCTGATCCAATGCAGGGCGATGGCGGCCCAGCCGTAGGCTTGGCGCGTGTTGGTGATGCTCATGACGGAGAAGTCTGGGGCGTAGGACCAAGCGGCGCCTTGATTGAGCGCAAAGCGCCGGTCGCGCTCCTATCGTCTCTGGAGGATCGCCGCCGAATAGAGGACCCGCGCCGTTGGGTCGCGGAACTGCAGCTCCAGCGCTTCAGGATGGAGCCGGAAGGCGGCGAAGCCGGGCTGGCCGAGGCAGAAGCGGGTCCCCGGGATCGGTCGCACCCTACCGCCCTCCGACCCAGCCCCCGAGCAGATGTAGTCGACCGCGCCGCGGCGGATGTGCTGCAGGTCGTGGTCGTGCCCGTGGAGATAGGCCTGCACGCCGAAAGCCTCGAGCAGCGGCGCGACCCGGGCGATGAGGACCGGTGAATCCCCGTGCGCGCCGGAGTAGATCGGATGGTGGCCCACCACGATCTTCCAGCGCGCCGTGGACCGCGCCAGCGCGTTGCGCAGCCAGGCGAGCTGGGGCTCGCTCTCCTCTTGCCACCAGTGCCCGCGGCACAGCTGCTGGACCCGCTCGTCGACGTTCAGGCCGTCGACCAGCGGCGACGTGTCGATCACGAAGAGATCGAGGTCGGGGACGCCCAGCACCGGCCCCGGCACGCGATAGTAGCGGTGCGGCATCCGCCAGCGGCGGCTGAACCGCGTGTAGGCCACCTGGGCGTCCGGCGCGCCGCGGTAATCGTGGTTGCCCAGTGCGGCATACCACGGCGTCTGCAGCGCGCGGTCGACGTAGACGGCCTCGAAGGAGTCCTTCCAGTGCGGGTCCCGCACCGACTCCACGCCGCCCGGATAGAAGTTGTCGCCCGCGGCGACGACGAAGCGACTGCGCACTTCGCCAGCCGCCGTCGCCAATCCGCGAGCGACGGTGGATTGCACGACATCCCCGCGCCGGCCCCAGTCGCCTAGGGCCACGAAGCCGCACGCCTCGGCGACACGGGCCGCCGCGAACGCGGGCGCGGCCCCCAGCGCGGTCAGCCCGCCCAGCAGGGCGCGGCGCGCGATCGGCGCGTTGCCGAACCCTAGCGGCGCCGCTAGGGCTGGCGCATGGCCAAGGACATCTGGCGCATTGGCGTAGGCAAGCTTGGCATCCAGGCGTGCGGGGGCAGTCAGGCCCTCGCCGCGGCCGAGATCCGGTGGCTCGATTCCGGCCCGCCGTTCACCTTCCTCGCCGACCCCTTCGGCCTTTGGCGGGACGGCGAACTGCACCTGTTCGCCGAGGCGTACGACTATCGCACCCGTCACGGAGTGATCGATCACCTGCGGCTCGACGCCGACCTGAACGTGCTGCATCGCGCGACCGTCCTGGCCGAGCCGTGGCACCTCTCCTACCCCTATGTCTTCGAGGCCGAGGGCGAGACATGGATGGCCCCCGAGGCCCACCGCTCCGGGGCGTTCACTCTCTACAGGGCCCGTCGTTTTCCCGAGCTGTGGGAGCCGGCCGGCCGCTTCGAGCTCGACAGCCCGGCCATCGACCCGACGCTCTTCCGTCACGAAGGCCTGTGGTGGATGGCCTATGCGCCGGTCGGCTCGCAGGCCGAGAAGCAGGGCCGGCTGCACCTCGCCTTCGCCGAGCGGCTCACCGGTCCCTGGACACCGCATGCCGGCAACCCGGTTCGCATCGATCGGTCGAGCAGCCGCCCGGGCGGGACGCCGTTCGAGCTCGATGGCCAACTCACCCTTCCGGTCCAGGATTGCGCGGCCACCTACGGCGGCGCCATCCGGTTCCTGCGGATCGAGGCGCTCACGCCCGACCGCTTCGTCTCCGCTGCGGGCGACGCCTTGCGCGCGCCGCCATCCGCCGCCCCGTTCCAAGATGGACTGCATACCCTGTCCTCCTGTGGGCCCTTCACCCTGCTCGACGCGAAGCGGGTAGATCGGTCGCCCGCCGGGCTTGCGATCGACGCGATGCGGCGGCTTGGCCGCTGGCGGCGGGCAAGCGCGCCATGACCTGAGCGCCGGCCTGGGCGAACGCCTCCGGCCCGAAGCGGTCCAGCACGCGAGCGCGCGCGCTTGCCCCCATCGTGGTCAGTCGTTCCGGCCGCTGGAGCAGCCAGATCAGGGCCTGAGCCAGCGCTTCGGGATCGTCGGGCGGGACGACCAGCCCCGTCTCCCCGTCCCGCACGCTGTGCGGCATCTCCCCCACGGCGCTCACCAGGGTCGGCAGCCCTGCCTGCATCGCCTCATGCACGGCGATGCAGAGACCTTCCGAGCGGGACGGGTGCACGTAGAGGTGCAGGCCGGCCAGGAAGTCCTGCGGGCGCTCGGCGAACCCCGCCAGGGTTACGCCCCGCAGGCCCAGGTCCGCGATCTGCGCCTCCAGCGCCGCGCGTTCGGCCCCCTCACCCGCGATCGCCACGTCGAACCTGGGGAGGTTGCAGATGCCCTGCGCCTGCACGCGGGCAAGGGCCGCCAACAGGACGTCATGACCTTTCACCGGATGCAGGCGGCCCAGCGTTCCGACGCGGATGGGCTCGCCCGACCGCCAGGATCGCGCCTGGCGCGCGTCGGCCTGCGCGGCGAACAGCGGCCAGATCGCCAGGCGATCCGGCGGCACGCCCAGGCGCTCCGCCGTGAGCTCGGCCACGCAGTGCGAGTCCGCGATCCACAGCGCCGAGCGCCGCTGCATCGCGCGGAGCAGGATCCGATTTGCGGGCTTCAGGAAGGCCGCGTGCTGCCAGCTCACCACCGGCACGCCCAGGGCGCCGCCCACGATCTGTCCCAGCAGGGTCGCGCGGGTCAGCGAGGTCCAGACCAGGTCTGGCCGCCAGTCCCGCAGGCGGTCCCGCAGCCAGCGGAAGGCCGCCAGGTGGTCCTTTTCGCCCCCGGGCCTCACGTGCACGGTCAGTCCCGATCGCTGCATCGCCTCGATCGCCCGCCCGTCGCGGCGGGTGAGCGCGAAGACCTCGACCTGGGCGCCGTGGTCGCGCATCAGGCGGGTGACTGCGGGAACCGGCAGGGCGGCCCCGCCCCCCTCCACCGAGTTGATCACATAGGCGATGCGCATCATGCCTCCGCGGTCTGGGGCCGGACTTCCGGGCCTTCCGTCGCCTGGACGAGCACCAGGGTCAGGAGGCCGACGATCAGCACCGCCTGCCCAAACGCCTGCGCGCCGGCTCCCGCCAGGCCGAAGATGTCGAGGAGCACGGGCAGAACCAGCACCATCGCCAGGCCCGCCACCGTGTTCGCCCAGGCCGACAGGCCCGGCCGCCCCAGCGCGGTGAGCGCCGCGCTGATCGGTGGCGCGGCGAGCTGGATCACGCGGGCGAGCGCCAGCCAAGCCATGATCGCGCCCGCCGCGGCGAAGGCCGGGCCGCCGATCAGGACGGCGACCTGCGCCCCGAAGGCCGCCAGGACGAGGCAAACCGGCGCCGCCGCCGCGACGGCGGTGAGGATCGCGCGCAGGACGACCCTCCGGACCTGATCGCCCGACGCGCCCGCGGCGACGACGTGCGCCAGCTCGGCGAAGGCGGCCTGCCCGAGAAGCTGCGCCGGCTGGGCGATCACGGCCGTCGCTCGCTGGGCGATGGCGTAGAGGCCGGTGGCCGCGGGCCCCAGCACCCAGCCGATGGCTAGCGGGGTCAGCCGGCCGGCGAGCTCGGAGAGGGTGACGTCGGCGTTCGCCCCAAGCATGAAGCGCCAGAGCCCCGCGTTCTCCGCCGGCACGTGGGCCAGGCCGCCGCGCAGGTGGCGGCGGGAGTGCCGCCCGCGAGCCGCCGCTAGACCCAGGCCCCACATGCTGACCCACTCTGCCAGGGCGGCGACCAGCCAGGCGACCAGGAAGCCGCGCAGGCCCGCATGGGCTATCGCGGCGGTCCCCGCGCCGACCAGGCGGACCAAGGGCGCCACGAGGCTGTGCGCGCCCAGGAGGTCGAAGCGCCCCTTGAGCTGAAGATAGCCCGCGGGCGTCGCCCGGACCGTCGCCAGGGCCGCCAGGCTGTAGGGCAACGCAAACACCACCGTGTCCCGCGGCCAACCGAGCTGCGGCCCGACCAGCGGCGCCAGGGCTGCGGCCGCCACGACGGCCAACGCCCCGCATGCAAGTTCGACCCCGCCCGCATAGGCCATGAGGCGTGTGAGGCGCGGCGCCTCGCCCCGCGCTTCGGCGTCGGCCCCGTAGCGCACCACCGCGTGCCAGCCCGGGAATTCCACGATTCCGGCCACCGTCATCACATAGGCATGGACCAGGATCAGCACGCCGTAGTCGGCGCGTCCCAGCGCGCGGGCGGCGATCACCATGTAGACCAGGCTGATCAGCCCCGCGGCCGCCTTGCCGCCGAGCAGTCGCGCCAGGTTGGCGTAGATGCGCTGCACGACGTTCGCGGGCTCAACCATGCGCCACGCGCAGCGCCGGCGCGGACGCCGCCCCTTCTTCCGCCCGCAGGCCGCAGAAACGCGCCACGGCGCGGGCGGCGCGGACGGACGAAGGCTCGTCGGTCAGGTCGAAGCTTTCTTCGACCATCGCCTGCTGGATCGCACGGTGGCGGAAGGCGTGGTCGGCCTGGGCGTTGGCGATCGCGTCGCCGAGCTCGCCCACCTCGCGGATCACCCGCCCAGCCCGCCAGTGCGCGAAGTTGGGGTCATCTTCCCAGGCCAGGCCGCGCGGGTTCAGGAAGATGCAGGGCCGCGGCGAGGCCAGGAATTCGTAGACCTGGCTCGAGGCGTCGCCGAGGTAGATGTCCGCCCGGTTCGTGTAGGCCATCGTGGTCGAGGCCCGGCTGCCCAGGTCGATGTGGATGTTGGGCGCGCGCAGATAGCGCTCGTCGATATGGCCCGGGCGATCGATCCGCAGCTTGTCGATGCTGAGGACGACACGTCGCTCGAACAGCATGACGTGCGGGGCGAAGATCAGGTGGTGGTCGTCGTGCTCCACGAACCAGTCGAGCACCTGCCGCCCGACACTGAACCACGAGGATAGATGCGGCGAGAGGTGAGGATTGTAGAGCACCACCGGCCGCCCATCCTCGATCAGCGGGTGGACGCCGCGCCCCGGCGCCGCGTCGAACTTGGGATAGCCGACGATCGAGATGGTCGTCGGATCGACGCCCGCTTCACCCACGAGTCGGTCGAAGATTTTCCGGCCCGAGACAAGCACGTGATCGAAGCCGGCGCTGGCCTTGTCGAAGCCCACCGCACGGTCGCCGGCGCCGTGCCGCGTATGCACGATCTTGAGGTCCTTCAGGCCCAGGCGGGTCTTCAGGATCAGCGAGGTCTTCTCGGCGACGACCAGCACGTCAAGGCTGCGGAAGAAGTCGAGGTTGTCGCCATAGACCAGCAGCTTGGTCGCTGGCAGCGCGCCTTCCAGCGCCACGCGGGCGAACCGGCTCAGCCGCCGTCGCAGGCCGAGCTCGACCAGCCGGATGCGCGGGCCGATGAGGCCCTCGCCCAGCCGGATCACCTCGGCGCTGAGGCGGGGGTTGGTGGTGGCGACCACGATCTCGGCGTCCACCCCGCTGCGCGCGAGCGCCAGGGCGATGGGCAGGCTATGCGCGACCTGGTGGACCTGGTCGTGGTTGAAGAGAAAGCCGATCCTCATGATCTACCGACGACGCGGCCGGCCCATCGCCTCAATCGCAGGCGACGGGCCGCCTCACGCTCAGCCCCTCTTCGCGCGGACCTGGGCGAGCAGCGCCGCCGCCTCGGCCCGGCGGCCTCGGTCCGACACCTCACGCCCAGGACGCGACGGCGCCGCCAGCGCCCGCTGCAGCGCCTTCTCGGCCTCGGCGTATTGGCCCTGGCGGAAGAGGAAGTCGCCGTAGAAGTAGTTGGGATCGAGGCCGGCGGGGTTCTGCGCCAGTCCCTTCTTCAGATAGGTCTGGGCCTTGCCCTTATCGCCGAAGCCCACCGGGAAGCCGGGCACCTGATAATAGAGCGAACCCAGGCTGGTGTAGATCGAGCCGTCTCCCAGGGCGTTGGGGTTGAGCTTCTCTGCCTGCTCAAGCGTGGCCCTCGCTTCCTTGGCGAGCGCCAGGCCGCCGAGGCCGCCCTTGGCGCCGGCCTCGGTGCTGAGCGCGATGGCTTTCCACACCAGCGGCTCGGCCCGCCCGGGGAATTGGCGCGCCACCGCGTCGGCCTGCGTCGCCAGAGCGGCGGCCTGGTCAGCCTTGGCCGGACCCCGCACCTCGTAGTTCACGTGATCCCAGCCGCGGGCGAGCGTCTCGACCCGTGTGGCAAGGTCGCCCGCCTGGGCGAAGGCGCCGCCAGCGCAGAACAGGCCGGCGGACAGGGCGAGCGCGGCGGACAGGCCGGTGAGTTTACGCATGGGGAGATCCTTCATTCGAAGAGCGCCGCCACCCGGCGGTCGCTGGAGGCGAGCGCCCGGTCGACGAGTCGCGGGGCGATGGCGTTGAGGCGCACGAACAGGGCTTCGGGAAAGCCCAGGTAGACGTCCTGCTTTCGGGCGGCGATGGCGTCGACGATCCGGCCGGCGACCCGGTCGGGATCGTCCATGGCCATCTTGGTCAGGGCCGCGAACTTCAGCACCTTGTCGGAGTTGAAGCCCGTCTTGACCGCTCGCGGCGCGACGTAGGCGACGTCGATGCCGCTGCCGCTCAGCTCCCGCCGCAGCGCTTGGCTGTAGGCGCGCAAGCCCGCCTTGGAACTGGAGTAGCTGGCGAAGTGCGCGAAGTTGATCGAGCCGAAGATCGAGCCCACGAACGCGATCTGCCCGCGCCGCCGCCGCCGCATGGCCGGCAACACGGCCTGCGAAAGCCGCATGGGCGCCAGCAGGTTGATGTTGAGCGTCCGCTCCAGCTGCTCCGGCGGCTCGGCCTCGGCGGGCCCAAAGTACTGCACGCCGGCGAGGTGGATCAGCCGGTCGCACGGCAGACGTTCCAGCTCGCGCGCCGCGGCGTCGGCGCCTTCGGGCGTGGACAGGTCGCAGGCCAGGAAGCGGACGCCCGCCTGAGCCGGGGCCTGGCGGTCGAGGACCGTGACGTCGGCGCCCTCGGCCCGCAGACGCGCCGCGATGCGGCCGCCGAGTTCGCCAGAGCCACCGGTGATGGCGACGCTTTCCCCGTCAAACCGCATGGGCGAGCTCCGGGGTGTGGGGGATCGACCGGAACATGTCGGCGAAGAGGCCGAAGACCCGCTTGGCCACATGGACGATCGCGGCCTGGTCCTTCGGGTCTTCCACGGTGTCCATGAGCTTGGCGAAGAAGGCCATGTGCTCCTGGTCCAGCGACCCGTGCGAGGTGAGGTACGAGAAGCACTCCGGCCCCAGGCCCAGCGAGGTGGCGACGGCGGACGCGCCGGCCGTCGCCAGGGCGATGCTGGTGCCTTCCAGCACATAGACCATCCCGAACATGCCCATCGGGTTCACCCGCGCGACGTAGTCGTAGGCGAACGCGACCATCAGCTCCGTCGATGGGGCCGGCGGGCCGGTGCGCACCGCCTCGGCGTCGCCGCCTGCGCGGGCGATGTCGTTCAGGATCCACGCCTCGTGCCCCGTTTCCTCGGCGATGTATTCGTCGAGCGCGCCGCGAAACGCGGCGTGGGCGCCGTCCATCCCGTCGCGCGCGCAGGTGAGCAGCGGCACGGTGTGGCTGACGTGGTGATAGGCCTGAGCGAGGTAGGCGAGGTAGGTCTCGCGGGTGATGCGGCCGCGGACGCCGTCGACCAGCTGGCGGACGCTGTACAAGGCCGTGCGCTCGTCGGCGGTCGCCCGCTCGAGCTCTTGGAAGAATGACATCGGGGATAGCCTCAAACGGGTTGTTCGATGAAGTCGCGGTGGGCGGCGTGCAGGACGTTCCGGCGCGGCCGGCCATTGGCCGTCACCTCGTCCCGGTCGCGGTCGAAGGGGGGTGTCGCGCGCCAGCGGCCGACCCGGGCATAGTCCGGCAGCCGGGCGTTCACCCGGGCCACCGCCTGGTCGATCGCCTCGGACGGCAGGCCGGCCCTCGACGGCGCCAGCAGCGCGCAAAGGCTGGTGGCCGCCTCGCCGAACACGGCAGCCTGGCCGATCTCCGGCTCGGCGAGCAGTTCGCTCTCCACCCACTCCGGCGCGACGTTGCGGCCGTAGGCGGTGATCAGGACGTTGGACTTGCGTCCGGTGATCCTGAGCCAGCCGTCGGCGTCCAGCTGGCCAAGGTCGCCCGTGGCGTAGGGACCTTGCTGCGGCGGCCCGCCCACGTAGCCCAGGAACGGCTGCGGCCCGACCACGATCTCGCCGTCCGCGGTCAGTCGGACCTCGAGATGCGGCAGGACCCTGCCGACGCTGCCGGCGCGATCGGCGTGCGGCGTGTTCAGCGCCACCACCGACCCGCACTCGCTGAGGCCGTAGCCTTCATAGGCCGGCAGGCCCATGCCGCGCGCGCCGGCGATCAGCTGGGGCGCCACCTTGGCTCCGCCCACCGCCACGAGCTTCAGGGCGGGAAGCTTTCGACCGCTCAGGAACAGCGTCAGCATCAGGCCGCGCAACAGCTCGGGCACCAGGATCAAGCTGGTGGCCTCCGCGCCGGCCGCAACATCGACGAGCCGCAGCAGGTCCGGTCTTTCACCGCCCCCGAAGCCCAGCTCGGCCAGCGGCCTCACGTCGTAGCAGCCGCCCGCCAGGATCGTCGGATAGAAGCCCGCCACGTTCTCCAGCAGCACGCCCAGCGGCAGCACCGCGAGATGACGGCCGGCGAAGTCCGCCCCGATCACCTCCACCAGCGACACCGCTACGTCCTCCAGCTGACGCTGCGACAGGCACACGCCCTTGGGCGTCCCGGTCGAGCCGGAGGTGTAGGTGATCTTAGCCGTGCCCCCGTGCAGGGCCCGCGGCGGCAGGTCCAGCCGCTGCAGCGCCAGCGCCTGCCCCACCACGGTCGCGATGGGGGCTGCGGCCGTGGCGGGGGCGCCGACCAGCAGGCATGCGCCCGCGTCGGCCAGCGCGTGGCGCCGCTGATCCGCCGTGAAGAACGGCGGGAGCGGAAGGCAGGCCCGGCTTAGCTTGGCGAGCGCTAGGTCGAGCACCACCCAGGCCGGGGAATTGTCCAGAGCGAGCGCGACCGGCGCGCCGGGGGAACAGTCCGCAAGCGCGTCCGCGAGCCGATCGGCGGCCGACGCGATTTCGCGGTCGAGATCGGCGCAGGTGAGGGTCATCCGGCCGTCGGTCAGCGCGGGGGCGGAGGGCGTCGTCCGTGCGCGCTGCGTGACGGCGTCGAGCACGCGGCTCATGCGGACGCCCTCGCCGCGCGGCGCGCCTGGCGCTCCATGCTTCGCGCGCGCAGCCGGTCCCGCAGCAGGGCCAGGGTCTCGCCGCCACCGACGCGGCCGGCGTACACCTTGGGCGCGCCGCTGTAGTAGCTGCCCCACGCGGCCGCGTCGTCGCCGAGGCGAGCCGGGTCGGCGTCAGCGATCTCGCGCAGTTCGAAGCCCGCCCGGCGGAGCGTCCGGGCCAGTTCGGGGCGCAACGTGGCCACCGCGAACCGCCGGCCCGCGGCGGCGGCCAACCAGGGCGGCAGGGCCTCGAAGAGCTGGATCGACCACGACGGATGGCTTGAGGCGAACGCGCCGATCTCGACGATGCCGTCACGCTCGGCCGGCCACCCCAGCGCCTCGCTCACGCCGGCCTCGACCGGCCCGTCCAGATAGCTTTCGAGGAACAGCGGGCCTTCCTCCGCGAACCGCAAGCCGCATGCCGCAAGGATCTCCCCGTCGGGCGCCAGCAGCCCGGCGATCATCGGATAGGTCGCGGCGATCCGGGCCCCGTACGCTTCGGCGAACCGCATGGCGACGAACGCCTCGAACGCCTGGCGCTGAACCGGATCAGCGCCCGCGCCCGCCAGCACGACGCGCGGCTTGGGTTGGGGCAAATGCACGACGTTCCCACCCGTTTCGCGGCGACAGCAAAGCTCACTCAACATCGGACCTCCGGTTGGCCGCCCCTTGCCAACCTGACGACACCCGCCGCCGACCTCCTCAATCGCCGTCGATGTTTTTGACGTCGCGCCCAGCGCGTGGGTTGCGCGGCGGCGGCGAATACCGGAACAGTCACGCTCCGACCGACCGGAGCCCCACGCCTCGCCATGGCCGATCCGCCGCCGCTGATCGCCGCCTATCTGCGGAAGCGGGCGGACCTCGTGCGCTTCTTCACCTTGCGCACCGGATCGGCCGCCGTGGCCGAGGACATCGTCCAGGACCTCTACGTGAAGCTCAGCGAGACCGAGGCGCCGGTCGACCTGCGCAGCCCTGAGGCGTTCCTCTATCGGATGGGCTCGAACCTGATGCTCGACCGGGCCAAGGCGCAGCGGCGCTCGGCCGCGCGCGACCACGCCTGGAGCGGCGCCGGCGATGGCCTCGAACCCGTCGCCCAGGAACCGCCGGCCGACGAGGCAGTGGCGTCACGCCAGCGCCTGCAGCGCCTGCTGGCCGCCCTCGACCGCCTGCCGCCGCAGATGGCTGCGGCCTTCCGGCTGCACAAATTCGACGGCCTCAGCCACGCCGAGGTGGCCGCGCGCATGGGCGTGTCCCGCAGCTCGGTCGAGAAATACATTATGGCCGCCCTGAAGGCGCTTTCTGCGGAGACCGAGCGATGAATTGCGGTTCCGCACCCGCAGTGTCGTCTATGGGCCAGGAGGTTCCCGTCACGCCATGAGCGACACGTCAGACACGACGCCGATCCCGGAGGCTGCGCGCGAGCGCGCGGCGTTCTGGCACGTGCGCCTGGCGTCCGACGAGGCGCAGGAAGCCGACTGGCTGGACTTCGAGGCCTGGCTTGCCGAAGCGCCCTCCCATCAGCGCGCCTATGCGGCGATCGAACAGGTCTGGAGCGATCTCGACGGGGCGCCCGCATCGGCCGCCACCAATGTCGCCGCCCTGCCTGCGCGTCCGCAGCGGCGCGCCTTCCTGCGGGTGGGAGCGCTGGCCGCCGGGTTCGCCGCCGCAGCCGTGATCGGCGTGACATATTGGGCGGACAGGCCGGACACCCAGGTCTTCGACACCGCCCCCGGACAGCGGCAGGTGGTGGCGCTGGCCGACGGAACGCGGATCACGATCAATGGGGGCTCGCACCTCACGGCCACGCTCGGCCGGCGAGAACGGCGGGTCGTCATGGCCGACGCCGAGGCGGTCTTCGACGTGGCCAAGGATCCCGACCGGCCCTTCTACATCGATGCCGGAGAGCGCGAGATCCGGGTGGTCGGCACCGAGTTCAACGTGGTTCACCACAAGGGCGATGTCTCCGTCGCCGTACGTCGGGGCATCGTCGAGGTGCGGCCGGCGGGCTCGCCCGGCGCCAAGCCCGTGGCCCGCCTGACCAAGGGCCAGGCCCTCGTCCACCGCAGCGGCCGGCCGGACGACGTGGTGCGCCCGGTGGATCCCGACGCCGCGCTCGCATGGACCACCGGCCGGCTGGTCTTCCAGGACGAACCGCTCGGCGACGTCGCCGAGACGCTCAGCCGCTACGTCGGGCGCCCGGTCTTGGTGGCCCCGGACGCGCGGGCCCTGCGCGTCACCGCCGTCCTCAACATCGGCCCCGAGGACGCCATGCTGGGCAGCCTCTCCGAGTTCCTTCCCGTGCGGGTCGAGCGCCAAGCCGGTAGTGTGCGACTCAGCCTGCGTCGCTAGACGCGCCGGACGTCGGGATCGCCATGAGGGGAAGGCCGCCGCGAGGGCGGATCGTCGGGCTCGCGGCCGCTGCGGGCCTTGGCCTGCCTGCCGCCGCGCAGGCGGCGGACGTCGCCTTCACGATCCCCGAGCAACCCCGGGAGGCCGCCCTACTGGCCCTGGCCCGCCAGGCCGGCCTGTCGCTGGGCTTCGCGCCGGAGGCCCATTGCGGCGGTCGGGTGGGCCTCAGCGGCCGCATGAGCGTCGACGCCGCCCTTGGTCGGCTGCTCGCGGGGTCCCCCTGCGTCGCCCGCCGGCCCGACGCGCGCACCATAGTGATCCGCGCGGCGCCCGCCATGGCCCCACACGCCGCGCCGGTCGCGGCGTCCGGGCCTGCGCCCGTGCGCGCCGCGGTCGACCTGTCCGAGCTGGTCGTCACCGCCGACAAGACCGAGCAACTCCTGTCGCAGGCGCCCGCCGCGCTGACCGCCGCGAGCGGAGCCGAGCTGGCCCGGGCCGGGGTGGCCGACGTCCGCGACCTCTCGCTGCTCGCCGCCGGCGTCACCGTCACCAACCTCGGCCCAGGCCGCGACAAGGTGATCCTGCGCGGCCTTTCGGACGGTCCGCTCACCGGCCACACCCAGTCCACCGTCGGGCTCTACCTCGGTGACTTGCGTCTCACCTACAACGCGCCGGATCCCGACCTGCCGCTGGCGGACATCGCCCGCGTGGAGATCCTTCGTGGGCCGCAGGGCTCGCTCTATGGCGCCGGCTCTATCGGCGGCGTCCTGCACATCGTGCCCAACGCGCCCGATCCGTCCGCCCGCCGCGCGGCCCTCACCGCGACCCTCGCCGGCACGGCGCACGGCGCCGCGTCGCACGAGCTGGAGGGCGTCTTCAACCAGCCTTTCGCCGACGGGGCGGCGGCGGTCCGCGCCGTGGCCTGGTCGGAGGAGAGCGGCGGCGTGATCGACGACGCCCGGCGTGGGCTGCGCGACATCGATCGGACGCGTCGCAAGGGCGTGCGTGTGGGCCTCCTGTGGCGGCCCGCGCCTGACCTCGACCTCGACGCGGTGGTGATCAACCAGAACATCGACACCCGCGACGCCCACTGGGCCGATCCCGCCGTAGGCCCGCTGTCGCGGGCCTCGGCCGTGGCCCAGCCGCACGACAACGACTTCCTCGCCGGGGCCCTGGGCGTGCACTGGTCCCCGGCGTGGGGAAAGGTGACCCTCTCCCTCGGCGCGCTGGACCACGACGTCGGCACCACCTACGACGCGGCCAGCGCGCCGCCCGAGCTGGCGCAGGCCGGCGCCCAGCCGCGCGCGTTCGCCGACCGCAACGAGATCCGCGCCCTGGTCGCCGAAGGCCGCGCGGCCTCGGTGGGATCGGGCCGATGGCAGTGGAAGGCGGGATTGTTCGCCTCGCGCGGCGATCAGCGGCTGGAGGGCCGGCTGGCCACGGTGGAAGGCTTCCCGGGCTACGCGGAGGATCGTCGTGACAGACTGAGCGAGGCCGCGGCGTTCGGCGAGGTGTCGTACGATCTGGCGCCGGAGCTCACCCTGACGGCCGGCGGTCGTCTGTTCCAGTCGCGGCTGCGCACCCGCTCCGAGATCACCTTGGGCGCGCCGGTCCGAGCCTTCCGTGGCGCGACCCGCTACAACGGCTTCGCCCCGCGCTTCGTCCTCGCCTACCGGCCGTGGCCGGGCCTCACCTTGTACGCCCAGGCGGCCGAGGGGTACCGGACGCCCGGCTTCAACACGAGCGGACCCGCCGGACAGGCGTTCGGCGAACCGGGCGGCGCTCAGCCGCTGCGCCGCTACGCCGGGGACGAGCTCTGGAGCTACGAGGCCGGCGGCCGCTGGCGCGCGCCGGGTCTGGGTCTCGCCCTGCGCCTGGCGGCCTTCCGCGCCGACTGGACCGACATCCAGGCCGACGTGTTGCTGCCCTCCGGCCTGCCGTTCACGGCCAACCTCGGCGACGGAAGCAGCCGCGGCGTTGAGGCCGAGGGCGCCTGGCGTCGCGGCCCGTTCGACCTGACCGGCAACCTCGTCTGGCAGGAGCCCGAACTCCGCAGCGCCGCGCCCGGACTGCCGGGGCGGAGCGACACCGGGCTGCCTGGCGTCCCGAAGCTGTCCTACGCCGCCTCCGGGGGCTACGTCGCCACGGTCGCCGAGAGGTGGACGCTCTCCCTGCGCGCCACCTACGCCTATGTCGGCCGCTCGCGCCTTGCCTTCGACACGGTCACGGCGCCCGAGATGGGCGGCTACGGCGACCTCCGCCTTTCCGCCACCCTGTCCGGCGCGAACCTCAGCGCCCGGGTCTTCGCCGACAACCTGCTGAACCGCCGCGGTGATACCCTTGCCTTCGGCAATCCCTTCCTGTTGCGCACGACCACCGTTTCGACGCCGCAGCGGCCGAGAACCGTGGGGCTCACTCTCTCCCGCACGTTCTGACCCGCGGCGCCTGCGGTTTCACCGCCGCGAGAAGGCTCCGCCTCACCGCCGCCCCAACCCTTGCGCAAAGCGGCGCGGCAGAGCCTGCTCGAACCCGCCAGGAGCGCCCCCGATGCCGACCGCGCCGATCACCGCCGACAGATGCGACCGCGTCCTGGTGCTCCAGGGCGGCGGGGCGCTGGGGTCGTACCAGGCGGGCGTGGGGCAGGGCCTGGCCGAAGCCGGCCTCATGCCCGGCTGGGTGGCCGGCATCTCGATCGGCGCCATCAACGCCGCCATCATCGCGGGCAATCCCATGGAGAAGCGGCACGAGAAACTCGAGGCGTTCTGGCGCCTCGCCTCCTCGGCCGCCCCCGTCACCCACGCTCCGGCCAACGAGCAGATCCGCGCCTACTGGAACGAGGTGGCGGCGGGCTGGGTCGCCGCCTTCGGCGTGCCGGGCTTCTTCACTCCCCGCGTCCCGCCCGCCTTCCTCTACCCGCCCGGCGCGCCCCAGGCGATCAGCCTCTACGACACCGCCCCTTTGCGGCAGACGCTGCTGGAGCTGGTGGATTTCGAGCGCCTGAACTCGCAGGAGATGCGCTTCAGCGTCGGCGCGGTGAACGTGCGCACCGGCAACTTCGCCTACTTCGACAACACCAAGCAGACGATCCGGCCCGAGCACATCATGGCCTCGGGCGCCCTGCCGCCCGGCTTTCCGCCCATCGAGATCGACGGCGAGCACTATTGGGACGGCGGCATCGTCTCGAACACGCCCCTGCAGTACGTCCTCGACGAGGCGGGCGAGCGCAATCTGCTGATCTTCCAGGTCGACCTGTTCAGCGCCCGCGGCGACATGCCCAGGACCCTGCTGGAAGCCGCCGAGCGCGAGAAGGACATCCGCTTCTCGAGCCGAACCCGGCTGAACACCGATGTCTACAAGCGCCTGCAGGACGCGCGCGCCGCGCTGCAAAACCTGATCGGACGCCTGCCGCCGGATTTCGACGGCGGCGACGACCTGAAACTGCTCAGCGCCTTTTCCCAGGAAAGCGCCATCGCCATCGTCCAGCTCATCTACCGCGCCAAGCTCTACGAAGGCAGCTCCAAGGACTACGAGTTCTCGCGCGTCACCATGGAAGAGCACTGGAAGGCGGGCCTCTCCGACGTGCGCCGCACCCTGCGCCACGACGGGTGGCTGACCCTGCCCATGAAGCCCGGGGTGATCACCTACGACCTGACGGGCGATGGACGGATCGACGTAAATCCGCCATGAGGCGATGGTGCACTGCACAATAACATCACCGGAGCCTCCCCCATGTCCCTGAAAGGCAAGACCGCCGTCGTCACCGGCTCGACCAGCGGCATTGGTCTGGCCATCGCCCGCGCCCTCGCCCAACAGGGCGCCAACGTGGTCATCAACGGCTTCGGCGACGCGGCGGCCATCGAGGCCGAACGCGCGAAGATCGAGGCGGATTTCGGGGTCAGGGCCGCCTACGACGGGGCGGACATGACCGACGGCGACGCCATCGCCGCCATGATCGCCAAGGCCGAGACCGACTTCGGATCCGTGGACATCCTGGTCAACAACGCCGGCATCCAGCACGTCTCGCCGATCGACGAGTTCCCGGTCGACAAGTGGAACCAGATCCTGGCCATCAACCTGTCGTCGGCCTTCCACGGCATGCGCGCCGCCATCCCGGGCATGAAGGCGCGCAAGTGGGGTCGGATCATCTCCACCGCCTCGGCCCACAGCCTGGTCGCTTCGCCGTTCAAGTCGGCCTATGTCGCCGCCAAGCACGGCATCGCCGGCCTGACCAAGACCGCCGCGCTGGAAGTCGCCACCCACGGCGTCACCGTGAACTGCATCAGCCCCGGCTACGTCTGGACGCCGCTGGTCGAGAAGCAGATCCCCGACACCATGGCCGCCCGCGGCATGACCAAGGAGCAGGTGATCAGCGACGTGCTGCTGGAAGCCCAGCCGACCAAACAGTTCGTCACCGTCGACCAAGTGGCCTCCCTGGCCGTCTACCTGTGCTCCGACGCCGCCAGCCAGATCACCGGCGCCAACCTCTCCATCGACGGCGGCTGGACGGCTGAATAGGCGTCAGCGCGCCGGCGGCCGGGCCTCGTAGACATAGAGCGTCCCGCGCCCGTCCTCGGGCAGAAGCCAGCCCCGCACGCCGCCGGGCGCGGCCTCGAACCAGGCCGGGTTGGAGGTCATGACCACGCCGGCTGCGCTCCGCGCCTGCACCGGCGCCTGCCAGAGCGGCCGCAGGTCCTTGAGGTCGATCAGTTCCATCCCGCCCAGCGTGGCCGGCGGATGTCCCGACCAGCCTCGGTAGTCGGCCAGGCCCGCGCACAGCATCCGGCCGCGACCCGCCCCGTGACAGTCCTGATAGTCGACGTAGTGCGCGCGATTGGGCATCGGGCCCCGGGTTCGCCGCGGGGTCAGCCCGTTTGCGCCGACCGTCCACTGGTAAAATGCCCGCCCGCCCCAGTTCGCCCCGGTCAGGCCACGCGCCGCCGGATCCCACGCGAGCGCCCCGATATGGTCGGAGACGCGGAACGCCTCGGTGGCGGTCATGGTCTTGGGATCGACGCGATAGACGATGGAGGGCCCGCCCGGCCGGTATTCCGCGACCGGGACCCAGAGAAAGCGGCCGTCGAAGTCCAGGCCGCCGGGGTGGTAGATCGCCCCCTCGCCCAGTTTCAGGCTCGCCAGCAGTTCGCCCTTGGCGTTCATCCGGAACAGCCAGCCCTGCCCCTTGCCCTGATCGCGGTCGAAGCCGCCCTGGGGCTGGGCGTAGCGGCGGCTGCGCTCCAGGATCTCGACCGAACTGACGAAGAACTCGTCCCCCACCCGCACCATCCCCTGGGCATGCTGCGAGTCGAAACCGATCGGGGTGGCCGAGACCTGGGTCCAGACGGCGTCACGGCCCAGGGCCATCACCGCCTCGCCGACCGCCGCGCGCGGGTCCGGACCGGCGGCGAGCGCCGGTCCCACCGCCAGCCAGCCGGCGACGGCGAGCAGGATGGGACGCAACCGGCTCACTCCGCGGTGAACGTCAGCCCCGCGTGCTGTTGCAGCCGGTCGACCAGCCGCCCTTGCAGCGCCGCCCCGGGCGTCCAGACGCCGCCCTTCACGTCCGGCGCCCGGATCAGAGCGATGGCAGTCTCGGCCAGCATCTTCGATGTGGAGCCGTAGCCCGGGTCCTTGTCGCCCTTCACAGAGGTGCGCACCGTGCGCCCGTCGGCGGCCACGCCCACGAACAGGACGTCGTAGTAGCCGGCCTCGCGCTCCTCCTTGGTCGGTCCCTCGCCCGGCTTCGGCCCGCCGCCGGGCAGGCTGCCCAGGTCGGTGAAGCCCGGCCCGCCCGAGCCCGGCGCGCCCATCACCATCTCGTCGTAGACGAAGTCCTTGCCGTACGGATGACCCATCAGCAGATTCGAGCGGTGGACGTTCTTGGTGTTGATCACCGCCATCATAAACGGCGCCACCGGCCCCACGTCCGGGTCTTCCTCGGGCTGATTGCCCGGCGGCTGGGGCGGACCCTCGAAGCCGGGCGTCAGCCCGAACGGGCTCATCATGATCGCCAGCAGCGACGGGTCCTTCTGGATCGCCGCCATGGTCGCGGCCCCGCTGGCCGCTGTGCCGCCCGACAGCCCGCCGCGCATGTCGCGCACCCGGCCCTTCACCCGCGGGACCACGCCGCCCAGCTTCGCCTTGGCGGTCTCCTGATTGAAGTAGACGCCCAGCTCGAACGGGATCGAGTCGAAGCCGCACGAGTGCAGGATGCGCGCGCCCGATGCCTTCGCCTCGGCGTCGTGGGCGTCGATCATCTGCCGCATCCAGTTCGGCTCGCCGGACAGGTCCAGGCAGTCCGTGCCCGCCTTCGCGCATGCCGCCACCAGTTCGGAGCCGTAGAGCTGATAGGGGCCGACCGTCGTGATGATGGCCTTCGCCCGTTTCACCATCGCCTCGAGCTGCGCGGGGTCGGCGGCGTCGGCGACCACCAGCGGCGTGTCCTTCGGCGCCCCGATCTCGTCGCGCACCTGCGCCAGCTTGTCGGCAGACCGCCCGGCCATGGCCCACTTCACCTCGCCGCCCACGCCGTAACGGCCGGCCAGGTGCTCGGCCACCAGCCGGCCCGTATAGCCGGTGGCGCCATAGACGATGATGTCGAACTCGGCGTTGGGGTTCATGGGCGCGTCCTCACTTTGCTGGGGCGGACCTTACAAATTTACATCGTTATCGCAACCGCCTCCGGTATGCAGACATACATGACACCCGAGCTCGGCATCATCGAGGGCTTCTTCGGCCGACCGTATTCCTGGGACGAGCGGGCCGACATGGTCCGCGCGCTCCAGCCGGTCGGCTACGGCTTCTATCTCTATGCGCCGAAGGCCGACGCCCACCTGCGCCGCCGCTGGCGCGAGCCCTATCCCGACACCGAACTGGACGCGCTCGCGGCCTTCGCGCAGATCTGCCGCGACACCGGCGTCCGCTTCGGCGTCGGTCTCAGCCCCTATGAGTTGTTCCTGGGCTTCGACGGTCCCGCCAAGGAGGCGCTGGCCACCAAGCTGGCGCAGCTCGACAGCCTGGGCCTCGACGACCTTGGCGTCTTCTTCGACGACATGAAGGGCGACCTGCCCGAACTGGCCGAACGGCAGGTCGAGATTGTCCACTGGATCGCCGAGCGTACCGCCGCGGGCCGCCTGATCGCCTGTCCCAGCTACTATACAGACGACCCCGTGCTGGACCGCGTGTTCGGCCAGCGGCCCGCGAACTACCTGGAAGACCTCGGCGCCGGACTCGACCCGAAGATCGAGCTCATGTGGACCGGCGAGGAAGTCTGCGCCCGCGAGTTCTCCCCCGGCCACCTGGCGCGCGTGGGCGAGCAGATGCGCAGGAAGCCGTTCCTCTGGGACAACTATCCGGTCAACGACGGCCCGCGCATGAGCCCGCACCTGCACCTGCGAGCCTTCACCGGCCGGCCGGCGTCGATCGCACCGCACATCGCCGCCCACGGCGTCAACACGGCCTCCCAGGCCGTGCTGTCGCGTATCCCGGCGCTGAGCCTGGCCGAGAGCTATCGCGACGGCGAGGCCTATCAGTACCTGGCCGCCTTCCGCCGCGCCGCCCAGGCGGTGCTGGGCCCCGAGCTCGCCGACGGCGTGGAACGCACCCTGCTCCTGCTGGAAGACACCGGCCGCGACGGCCTGAGCGAAGACCAGACGTCCCGCCTGCGCACCCGCTTCGGGGCCTTCGACCATCCGGCGGCCCGCGAGATCCTCGCCTGGCTCGACGGCCTCTACGCCGCCGGCGACGAGTTGCAGACGCAGTAGTGGCAGCCTTGGGGACGACACGGCGCACGCTGCTCGTCCGCCTCGGCCTGCTGGCGGCCGCGGGCGGAACGCTTTTCATGGTGCGCGACCGCCTGCCCTGGCCGCCGCTTGAGCTAAATTTCGCCAACGGCCGCGACACGCCCTGGCTCCCCCTGCCCGAGCGCGGCGGGCTGATCGACATCGCCGTGCAGGTGAACGGCGCGCCGATCCGCGCGGTGGTCGATTCCGGCGCCCAGTTCTCCGCCATCGACCGCGGCCTCGCCGAGAAGCTGGCCCTGCCCCGAACCGTGGCCGCCCCGATCCTCGCCTACGGCGTCAGCGGCGCGCCCAGCCTCACCCACACCGCCCGGCTCGACCTGGCTCTGCCCGGCCTGTCCATCCCGGGCCTGCGCGCCGCGGCCCTCGACCTGGCCTCGATTTCCACAGCCACGGGCCGCGACTTTCAGCTCCTGTTGGGTCGCGACGTGCTCCGTGGCCTGGTGGTGGAGGCGGACTTCCCCCGCGCCCGCGCCCGCTTTCTCACCCGCGAAGCTTGGCGGCCGCCTCGCGACGCCATCCACATCCCCCTGTCCAGCAAGGGCGGCGCGCCCATGGTCGCCATCCAGATCGAGGATCGCCCCCCCTTCGAGGTGCTGGTCGACACCGGGGCCAGCGGCGTCCTGGCCCTTTCCGCCAGCGCCGCCGAGCAGCACGGCCTGCTCGCGCCGGGCCGGCGTGTGACCTCGACCCATTCGGTCAGCCTCGGGGGCCTCAGCCTCGATCGCCTGGTGACGGCGCGGACCGTCCGCGTCGGCGGCATGACGCTTCATGACGCCGACGTGCAGGTCTACACGCCCACGGCCAACGCCCCGGCGCCCTCCGGCCTGCTGGGCGCGGGGCTCTTCCAACAGTTCCGCATGGGCCTGGATCTGGCCGGCGGCCGGCTCGCCCTCGTGCGGCCCGGCCTTATCATTGTACCGATGCCGGAACCCGCCGCCTGACCGTTCGTTGGGCTCCCCACAGCCTCAAGGGAGAGCCTCAATGAAACGCGCCTTTATGTTCGCCGCAGCCGCGGTCGCCGCCCTGTCCATGGCCGCTTGCCAGAAGAAGGACTCGACGGCCAATCCGGCGGAACCCGGCACATCGAACGAGGCCGTCAACGCCGCCCAGGACGCGACATCCGCCGCGGTCGGCGCCACCTCGGCGGCGACAGTGGGCCAACTGTCGACCGACGCCTTCGTCACCAACGCGGCGATCAGCGACATGTACGAGATTCAGGCCGGCCAGATCGCCCAGAAGAAGGGCCAGTCTGCCGGCGTAAAGGACTTCGGCAAGATGATGGTCACCGACCACACCGCCATGTCCAACGAGATGAAGCCGCTCGTCACCGCCGCCGGCAAGACGCCGCCGACCGGCCTCGACGAACGCCGCAAGGGCATGATCGACAACCTGAACGCCGCCTCGCCCGCCGACTTCGACGGCGTCTACCTCTCGCAGCAGGAGGCCGCCCACAACGAGGCGCTCTCGCTGATGCAGGGCTATGCCGACAACGGCGACGATGCGGGCCTCAAGGCCGCCGCCGGCAAGGCCGTGCCGAAGATCCAGGCGCACCTCGACCATGTGAAGAAGCTGCAGGCGGCGCCCGCCGCCCCGGCCAAGAAGTAACCGCGTCACCCTTGACGCAAGGCTTTGAACGCCCGTCGGCCCAGCCGGCGGGCGTTCGGCTATCCCGGCGCATCCCTGGGATGTAAGCCTCCGGCGTGGCGCACGCAGAACCCGAGTCTCCCGCTGAGCGCGTGTCGGCCGCCGCCGTGCCGGTTCTCTTGCTGCTCGTGTTCCTCAGCCTGATCGGCTGGGGCATCGTCATCCCCCTTCTGCCGTTCTTCGCCACCGCCTTCGACGCCAAGCCGTGGCACGTCACGCTGTTGTTCGCACTCTACTCGGCCGGCCAGTTCCTGGGCGAGCTGTTCTGGGGCCGGCTCTCCGATCGGATCGGCCGGCGGCCCGTGCTGCTGCTCACTGTGGTCGGCTCGGCGCTGGGCTACCTGGCGCTGGCCTATTCGCCGAACATCTGGGCGGCCATGGTCATCCGCACCGCCGCCGGCTTCTTCTCCGGCAACATGTCGGCGATCCAGGGCTACATGGTCGACGTCTCTCCGCCTGAAAAACTGGCGGGCCGGCTGGGCCTGATCGGTTCGGCCTTCGGCATCGGCTTCGTGGTCGGCCCGGCCCTGGGCGGCCTGCTCGCGCGGCCGGAGCTGGGCGCCGCGGGCTTCCAGCCACCGCTGCTGCTGGCGTTCGGGCTCTGCCTGATGGCCACCCTCGGCATCCTGGCCTTCGTGCGCGAGAGCCGGCGCCTGGGCGGCGCGCCGCCCGAGCGCGGCAATCCCTTCGCTGCCCTGGGCGAGTCGTTGCGCCATCCTGTCCTGGCCAGCGCGTTCGGCGTGATCGCGGTGGGCTTCTTCGCCTCGTCCGCCCTCTGGTCGGTGCTGGGGCTCTGGATGGACGCAAGGTTCGGCTGGGGACCGCGGCAGGTGGGGCTGGTTATGGCCGTGACGGGCGTGGCCTCGGCGCTGACCCAGGGCGTGTTCGCGGGGGTCGCCGTCCGCCGGCTGGGACCGGGACCGACGATGGTGGGCGGCCTGCTCTTCGCCTCGGTCTGCCTCATGGCGATGGCGGCCTCGCCTGCTGGCGGGTTCGCCGCGATCACCCTCACGCTGTCGATCCTGGGCCACGCGCTATGGCAGCCGGCCGCCACGGCGATCGTAAGCCGCGCCACCGATCCCGACCGGCAAGGCGCCGTGCTGGGCGCGGCCAGCGCCTCGGGATCTCTGGCGCGCGTGCTGGGCCCCATCTTCAGCGGGGCCCTGTTCTCGGGCGTCGGCCCCTGGGCGCCCATCGTCTTCGCCGCCACCTTCATGCTGCCCGCCGCCTGGCTGGCGCGCCGGGGCGTGCGCGCGCTGCAACAGCGCGAGCAGGCTGCCGCCGAGGTCGACGCCGCGCGCGATTAGTGCCTATCCTCCGCCCATGCCGGCGTTCGAAGAACCGGTTTGCTGGAGGAAACGGAAGATGACCCGCACGCTCGCGGCCGCCCTCGCCTTCACGGCGCTCACGGCCCTCGCCGCCATCCCGGCCGCCGCCCAGGCCCAGACCAGCCCGGCCTCCCTAGCCAAGGGTTACAAGGCGCCCCGCAACCATTGGGGCCAGCCCGATCTGTCCGGCAACTGGACCAACGCCACGATCACGCCCTTCGAGCGTAATGCGAAGCTGGGCGAGCGCCTGGCCTTGACGCCCGGCGAGGCGGCCGCGCTCGAGGGCGCCAACGCCAAGCTGAACGAGGACGGGGCCAAGCCGACCGACCCGAACCTCAAGGTCACGGACCTGCCTCAGGAATGCGGCCGCGGCTTCCGCGGCGTCGACTGCGGCTACAACAATTTCTGGGTCGATCCGGGCACCAAGCTGATCCGCTTCAACGGCGAGGCACGCGCCTCCGTGATCGTGGAGCCGAAAAACGGCCGGATGCCGGCGCTGACGCCCGCCGCCCAGAAGGCCGTCCAGGCCCGGCTCGGCAACGCCCGGGTGGGCAACTTCGACGGACCCGAGCGCCGGCCGCTGGGGGAGCGCTGCATCATGTCGTTCGGCTCGTCGGCCGGCCCGCCGATGCTGCCCAGCCTCTACAACAACAACTACGCCATCATTCAGAATGGCGACACGGTGATGATCCAGGTCGAGATGGTCCACGACACCCGACTGGTCCGCCTGAACGCCGAGCACGACAAGTCCGGGGTGCGCAGGTGGATGGGCGACAGCGTCGGGCGCTGGGAAGGCGAAACCCTGGTCGTCGACACCATCAACATGCGGCCCGAACAGACCCTGAGGGGCGGCGGCGGGGCCGGCAACCTGCACGTGGTCGAGCGTTTCACGCGGATCTCACCGCAGCAGATCCTCTACCAGTTCGAGCTGAACGACCCGGCGACCTACACGGCCCCGATTAAGGGCGAAGTGGCCTTCAACGCCACCAAGGGGCCGATCTACGAATACGCCTGCCACGAGGGCAACTACGCCTTGCCCGGCATCCTCGCCGGGGCGCGGGCCGAGGAGAAGCAGGGCCGCGAGATGGAAGGCAGCCGTGGCGCCGTCAAGGAAGAAGGCGCCGAGGGCGGCTAACCCCCGACGCCTTCTGATCCCGATCCGACGACGGCGCTTAGTGCGCCGCGCCGCCCAGTTCGTCCTTCACCGTGCGGGCCCCGGCCTCGGCGATGGCCGAGGCCTTCTCGCGCAGGGTCGCGCCCTCGCCGGCGGGGCCGGTCTGGCGATGCAGTTCGTCCTTCACCTGGCCATAGGCGCGCTGGGCCACGTCCTTGACGTCGTCCAGCGAGGCCTTCGCCCGGTCCGCCACCTTCGACCGCGCCGGGCCGAAGTAGCGACGCTCGGCCGTGGTCGACGGCAGGGCCGCGCCGATCGCCGCGCCCACCGCCAAGCCGATGGCGCCGATCACCAGCGGCTCGGTCTCCAGCGTGTCGTCGAAGCGCTGCCGCGCGACGCGTCCGTACTCACCAGCCTTCTCCTGCGCCAGGTGGGCATATTCGCCCGCCTTGCCGCGCAGGCCCGTGACGCCGTCGGCGGCCTGGTGCTGCGCATCCGACAGCTTGGCCTTGGCCTTCTCAGCGGTGTCGGCGAGCTTGGCCTTGGCGGCCTCCGCCTTGGCCTTCACCCGGGCGCGCAGGGTCTCTTCCTCGTCGTAACCCTCATAGGTCGGGTAGTAGCCCGAGCCCCGATAGCCATCGGCGGAGGGCCCGTGGCGACGCGTCTGGCTGATGGCCAGCCAGGCCACGCCCAGGCCGATCAGCGCGATCGGGATCGGGTTCTCACGGAGTTGCTCCACCGCCGTCGTCAGCACCTTGTTGCTCGCGCCGCCCATCATCCTCGTCGCCTCGTCGAACATTTCCTTGGGTTGCATCTTGTCCTTCAGGGCCTCGACCGTCTGGTCGATGCGCCCGCGGGCGTCTTCCACTTCGCGCTCCAGCTCTGCGGAGGTCTTGGTCATCGGGTGTTCCCCTTCATGAGTTCGGCGTCTTTCTTGAGCTGGCGGGTGGTGCGGTCCGGCTTCAGGCCGCCTAGCGAGATGGCCTTCATCCCGGCGCGGACGAGCAGGTAGCCGACCGCCGCCACACCCAGCCCCACGATCAATGCGGCCCAGATCGGATCCATGAACTTCGCCAGCGCCAGCACCAGCGCCTGCAACAGAACCAGCAGGGCTGCGATCAGCAGCAGGCCGCCGGCCGCGATGTCGCCCACCGCCTTTCCGGCGGCGTTCAGCTTCTCCGACACCTCGGCCCGGACCAGTTCCGATTCCTTCCGGACCAGGGCGGCCATGTCGCCGCCCAGCTGCGCGATCAGATCGGTCAGGCCTCGCGCCTCCCTGGGGGGTTCGGCGCCGTCCATGGCCTAACGGCTCCCGGTGTAGGGCGAGGTGATGGCGTCGGACTCGCCGATCCCCGAGGTCCCGTCATCGACCACGCCCGTCGGCGAAGCGTCGCTCGGCACGTCTTCCAGCGCGCCCAGGTTGGCGGTGATCGAGCTGTCGACCCCGGCGTCCTCAGGCGCGGCGGCTGGGCCGTCGTAGCTTTCGGCGTCGTCCTCGCCGAAGGTCATCGGCGCGCCGCTCAATGGCGTTTCCATCGCCGGTTCCGACGCCCGCGCGAAGCGGCCGATCGCCAGGCCCACCAAAACCGCGCCGCCGATGAAGGCCGCCGGGTTCTTCCGCCCGAAATCGCGGACCGCGTTCACCAGGTCGCCGGGCTCCTTGTCCGCCAGGTTGCGCGACAGGCTTTCCAGGCCGTCGGCCGCCTGCTGTACCAGCCGCGAGGCCGGGCTCTGGTCGGCGCCCGCCAGTTCGTCGCCCGCGCGGCGCACGGCGTTGGCGAAATCGCCCAGGGTCTTGGCGCCCGCCTGCGTCCCCTTCTGGGCCTCGGCCTTCACCCGCTCCTGGGCGGCGCTGGCGAAGGACTGCGCCTCCGCCTTCAGCGCGTGGCCGGCTTGGCCCACGAGTTCCTTCGCCTGGTCCTTGCGGCTGGTGGTGTCGCCGATCCCGGCTCCGAGGTCGCTCATGTTTCTCTCCGCATGCAGGCAAGCGGCGACCCGCTCGGGCCACCCGTTCGGGGCCTAAACGCAGCAGAGGCCGTTCGGTGGCGTACCGAAGGCGCGAAACCTCAGTTTTCCAACAAGATGTCGGGCGCCCGACTTTATTTGCGCCCGCGCCGCCACATCAGCGCGACGCCGATCGCGACGCCGACCGCCAGACCCGCGACGCCCATCGTCAGGGCTTCGCGATCCATGGCCGCGGCCAGGCGCTGGCGGGTGCGGCGCGTTAGCGTGCGAAGGCGGCCGCGGCCGTCGTCGTCGTAGCCTTCGTAGATGGCGTAGTGGCCAGCCAGGCCTTCGGGCTTCACATAGCGGTCGCCGGCCAGCTTCCGCGTGGAATCGTCGAACACACCCATCCGTCGCACCCTATCGTTCGGCGGCGTCTTAGAGCGCCACGCGCTGTCCTTGTCACCCGCCCATCGTGTCAAACCGAAGGCGGGCGCCGGAAATCCACTCTATACGGGATGTATGACGCGTACCTTTACCAGCCTAGCCCTCACCCTCTCATTCTTCGCGGGTTCTGCTGCGGCCCAGGAGATTTCCGCCCAGCGCCTGTCGGACATCACCCGCGAGCTGGCTTCGCCGGAGTACTTCGGCCGCGGGCCGGGCGGGCCGGGCGAGCCCAAGACGGTCGACTTCATCGTCGCGCAATTCAAGGCGCTGGGCCTCACCCCGGCGGGCGACAATGGCGGGTGGACCCAGGATGTGCCGCTCTATCGCTACCAGACCCAGCCTGGCGGAACCTACACCCTCGCCACGGCGCAGGGGTCGAAGTCGCTGCACGAGCAGACCGACCTGAGGATCGAGACCCAGCAGCCCGTCGAGCGCGTCCAGATCAAGTCCGCGCCCCTGGTCTTCGTCGGCTATGGCGTCACCGCGCCCGAACGGGGCTGGGACGACTTCAAGGGCGTGGACCTCAAGGGCAAGATCGCCCTGGTCCTGATCAACGACCCGGACTTCGAGGCGGCGCCCGCCGACGCCGTGGCCGGCAAGTTCGGCGGCAAGGCGGCCACCTTCTACGCACGGTGGGTCTACAAGTACGAGGAGGCGGTCCGACGCGGCGCTCTCGGCGCCCTGATCGTCCACGAGACCGCCGGCGCCGCCTACGGCTGGAACACGGTCGTGGCGTCGAACGGCGAAAGCTATGACGTGGTGCGTCCCGATCCCGCCAAGGACAAGCTGCTGCTTCAGGGCTGGATCCAGCGCGACCTCACGTTGCAGCTTTTCAAGGACGCCGGCCTGGACTTCGAGGCCGAGAAGGCCCGCGCCAAGACGGCCGCCTTCAAGCCCGTCCAGCTAAGGGGCGCGAGTTTCTCGGCGGACTATCGGAACAGCTTCACGCGCCTGAAGAGCCAGAACGTCCTGGCCAAGATCCCCGGCGCGAGGCGGCCGGCCGAGAGCATCCTCTACGCCGCGCACTGGGACGCCTATGGCGTCGATCCGGCCGACCTGACTGGCAAGGTGATCCGTCCGGGCGCCGTGGACGACGCCGTCGGGGTGGCGGGCGTGATCGAGACCGCGCGCGCCTTCAAGGCCAGCCCCGCGCCAGACCGCACAATCCTCTTCGCCGCATGGACCGGCGAGGAACGCGGCCTGCTGGGCAGCGAGTACTACGCCCAGCGCCACGAGACCGACCTCGCGAAGATGGTCGCCAACTATACGTTCGACGTCCTGCAGACCGCCGGACCCGCGCGCGACGTGGTCCTGGTCGGTTCCGGCCAGAACGAGCTGGAGGCGCACCTCGCCCAGGTCGCCGCCCGGCACGATCGCACCATCACCCCCGACCCCCGGCCCGAACGCGCCCTCTTCTACCGCGCCGACCACTTCTCGGTCGCCAAGCGCGGCGTGCCGACGCTGCTCTTCATGGGCATGAGCGGTGGCGCCGACCTGGTGAACGGCGGCAAGGCGGCCGGCGACAAGTGGGTCGAGGACTACACCGCCCGCTGCTATCACCAGACCTGCGACGTGTGGGCGTCCGACCAGGACTACCGGGGCGCGGCCGACGACGTCCAGCTCGCCTTCGAGGCCGGCCGCGATCTCGCCAATTCCAAGCGTTGGCCCGACTGGAACCCGACCTCGGAGTTCAAACCGATCCGAGCGAAGACAGTGAAGCAGCGGAAGTAGGGCTCCGCCAACCTGAAGCCTCCGTTCAGGCACGGTTCAGCCGCCCAGGCGTTAATCGAACCCGAATGGAGGCCAATATGCGTAAGCTTCTCACCACCGCCCTTGCCGCCGTGACGGCCGCGGGCGCCGTCCTGGCGACCGCCGCGCCGGCCGAGGCGCAGCGCTATCGTCACTACCGTCATCACAAGGACAACGACGACGCCGTCGCCGCCGCCGTCCTGGGCGGTGTCGCGGGCTTGGCGCTGGGCGCCGCGCTCTCGAACGGCGGCAGCCGCAGCCGCAGCTATTCCAGCGGCTACTATTCCTACGACCCGCGCTACGACAGCTACCGCGGCGGCTACTACGGCGATCGCGGCCACTACGGCAGGCCCTACGCCTACTCCGACCGCTCGTACCGGACCTGCATCAGCCGCGACCGGGTCTACGACCCCTACATCGGCCGCCGGGTGACGATCGAGCGCCGCTACGCCTGCTAGCCGACCACCACCCGCTCCTGCCCCCACCACAGCGGTGAGCGCGGCAGGTCGATAAACCGCCGCTCGTCCTCGAGCAGCATCGCGGCCGCCGCCTGGGCCTCCGGGCGGCGGCCGTTTTCGCCCATGGCCTCCAGGCTGTCGAACCACAGCTCGGCCACGCCGTCGAACTCGGGCGGCGCGTCGCGGCTAGCCCGCAGCCCCGCGCTGGCCTCGGCGGGCAGGCTGTGCATCTGCACGTAGCGGCGGATGCCCAGCGTTTCGGCCACGCTTGCGACCAGCGGCGCATGGGTCCCGTACCAATATTCCTGGAATTCCTGTCGGTTGAACGACGGAAGCCGAACCAGGCAGAACGTAAGCTTGATCATGGCGAAGCGCCTCCCGACGCAACCCTAGCAGGCGAACGGCGCTCGCCAGACTCCGCGGCTCAGGCTAGGTTCGCGCCACGTCGGGGCATGGCTGGAGGTCGGGGCGCGGACGATGTCCGAACAGCTCAAGAGTGAAAATGCGCGCCTGGCGGCTCGCGTGGCCGAGCTGGAAGCTCAGCTCGCGGACAAGCCCCCTATCGATCGCGCCAGCCTGTATCGTATGACCGACAACGCGCCGTGGGGCGTGATGGCGCTCAACGCCAACGGCGGCATCGACTATGCGAACCCGGCCATGCAGCGCTGGCTGACCAAGCCGGTCCCCGCCGTGGGCGAACCTCAATCCGAGACCATTGGCCCGACCCTCTTCGCGGTCATCGAGGAACCCCTGGCCCAGGCCCTGGCGGGCCAGGCGCGCGAGACGGAGCTGTCGATCCGCGACGTTGCGGGTCAGTCCCGCGACGTCCGGGTGTTCGTCGTGCCCCGCGGCGGCGGCGCGGCGGCGATCACCGGCGCCGTGGTCAGCATCTACGACATCACCGAAACCCAGGCGCTGGACCGTTCGGTCCGGGAAAACGAAGCGCGCCTGCGCCACGTCAACGCGGTCTCGCCGACCGCCAACTACATTTACGACTTCCAGGCCGGCCGCCCCATCTGGGTGGGGGGGCGCACGGAGCGGGTCTATGGCTACACGGCCGAAGAGCTGGAGGCCGGCGGCGGCGAACTCATCCGCGCCATGATCCACCCGGACGACTTTCCCAAGGTGGCCGAGCGCCTCAAGCAGCTCACGGCCGCGCCGGACGGCGACGTGCGCGAGTTCGAGCTGCGCATCCGCCGCCGCGACGGCAGTCCCGGCTGGCGCTGGGTCCTCGACCGCGCGGTGGCCTTCGAGCGCAACGCCGAGGGCCGGGTCACCGCGACCCTCAGCGCCGCCCTCGACATCGACGAGCGCAAGCGCGCCGAGGAGCGGCGCACCCTGCTCATCAACGAGCTGAACCACCGGGTGAAGAACACCCTGGCCTCGGTCCAATCGATCGCCCGTCAGACCCTGCGCTCGGGCCGCTCGGCCGAGGAGATGAGCGATATACTCACCGGCCGACTGATCGCGCTGGCGGGCGCCCATGACGTGCTGACGCGCGAGAACTGGGAGGGCGCGGGCCTGCGCAAGATCGTGTCGGTGGCGATGGCGCCCTTCGACGTGGCGCGGATCGCCACGTCCGGCCCGGATGCGCGGCTTGACGCGCGCGCAGCCCTGGCCCTCGGCATGGCCCTGCACGAACTGGCCACCAACGCCTCCAAGTACGGCGCCCTGTCGAACGAGACCGGCCAGATCACCCTCGCCTGGCGCCTGATGGAAGACCCTGATCGAGGGGTTCCGGCGTTGGAGCTCGAATGGCGTGAGACCGGCGGTCCACCGGTCGCGGCCCCGCGCCGCCGCGGCTTCGGCTCGCGCTTGCTGACGCAGGGCGTGCGCAGCGAGCTCAACGGCGCCGCCGAGATGGAGTTCACTCCCGAGGGCCTGGTCTGCCGGATTTTCGCGCGCCTCGAGGTCACCCCCTTCCTCGCCCTGGCCTGACGCGGCCGAACCACCAAAAACAAGGTTGACGCGCGCGAATCCAGTAATTACTAAACATACAACAACTGGACTTCACGAGACCTCGCCACCCGGAGGGCCCAGCGGCCGCCCCAGCCGCTTTCCGCCTCTTCCGCGACCCAAACCCTCCCCCCCCCTGAGTGCGGAGTTCCGGGTGGCGAGCCCCCAAACCTTTCTGGGTCAGACGCCCCAGAAAAGCTCCACTTCGAAAGTTTAGAGCGCGTCGCACGGGTTAGCCGGCTTCTGGGCAGACCTGGCGCGCTCAAGGGCCGGAGAACGACAATGCGCGTGCGGTACGCCATCCGCTGGTCGCGTCTCACCGAGACGGTGGCCATGGCCGCATCGGCGGCCGGCCTGATCGCGGTGATCGCGGGCCTGCTCTAGGTCGGCTAAGCAACCGCACCGGGACCGCACAGCATTTAACTACGGTAGTCTGGCGGGTGCGAGGCGAATTGCGGCTTCAAAGCTTGCGGAGACGCCGCGTGGCGATCCGGATTCCAGCGCCGCCCGCGGATGTTCACACGGTAAACGCAGGATTCAGTACGTCTGTCAGTCTTACCTTAAAGCCCTAAGCGACAGATTCGGGGTGAAACGGGCGCGTACTCCCCGCGCCGTCCCGTGGAGCCAAGCCGTGCCGGACAATCCGGGCGATACCAGCAGGCCTCTGAAGGTGCTGCACGTCGACGACGACCCGATGAACTTGCGCGTCGTTCAGGAGATCCTGGGCGCGTTCGGTCACCAGGCGGTCATGGCCTGCTCTGGCGCCGAGGCCCTGGAACGCCTGGCCCTCGAGCACTTCGACCTGATGCTGCTGGACATTCACATGCCCGGCATGACGGGCATCGACGTGATCGAGCGCCTACGCAGCTCGGACGGTCCCGAGCGCAATGTTCCCGTGATCGCGCTGACTGCCGACGTCTATTCGCGCCGCCCGGCCGAGTATGTCGCGCTGGGCTTCAACGACTTCGTCTCCAAGCCCATCCTGGTGGCCGGCCTGATGGCCACCATCAAGCGCTGCACCGCCGCCGCGCCCGCCGCCCCGCTGCTCAGCCGCGCCAGCTAGTCGCTGTCCGCCTCCAGCGGGGTCGCCGCCAGCGGCTTGGGAGGCCCGCTCAGCGCGGCCGCGAGCTTTTCGCGGTCGAGCTGGCCTTCCCAGCGCGAGACCACCAGCGTCGCCACCGCGTTGCCGATGAAGTTGGTCAGCGCGCGGCACTCGCTCATGAACCGGTCCACGCCCAGGATCAGGGCCATGCCCGCCACCGGCAGGCTGGGGACCACCTGCAGCGTTGCGGCCAGGGTGATGAAGCCTGCGCCGGTCACCCCCGCGGCGCCCTTCGAGCTGAGCATCGCCACGCCCAGCAGGAGCAGCTGTTCCTCCAGCGCCAGATGAATGCCCAGCGCCTGGGCGATGAACAGCGCCGCCAGGGTCATGTAGATGTTGGTGCCGTCGAGGTTGAAGCTGTAGCCCGTGGGCACCACCAGCCCGACCACCGACTTCGCCGCCCCCGCCCGCTCCATCTTTTCCAGCAGCGACGGCAGCGCCGCCTCGGAGGAACTGGTCCCCAGGACGAGCAGCAGCTCCTCCTTCAGGTATCGGATCAGCTTCAGGATGGAGAAGCCGTTCAGGGCCCCGACCGCCCCCAGCACCACCAGCACGAACAGGATCGAGGTGCCGTAGAAGGTGGCCACCAGAGCCGCCAGGCTGGCGATGCTGGCGATCCCGTACTTGCCCACCGTGAACGCAAAGGCGCCGAACGCCCCGATCGGCGCGGCGCGCATGAAGATCGCCACCAGCCTGAAGAAGGCCTCGGCCAGGGAGTTCAGCACCGCCAGCGCCGGCTCGCCCCGCTCCCCGATCATCGCCAGCGCCAGCCCGAAGGGGATGGAGAAGAACAGCACCTGCAGGATGTTGCCGCCGACGAACGCCCCCGCCACCGTCTCGGGGATCACGTCCATCAGGAAGCCCACGACGGTCATGTCGTGCGACTTGGCCGCGTAGGACTTCACCGCCTCAGCGTCGAGCGTGGCCGGGTCGATGTTCATGCCCGCGCCCGGCTGCACCACGTTGGCCACGATCAGGCCCACCACCAGGGCGAAGCTCGACACGGTGATGAAATAGGCGAAGGCCTTTGCGGCGACCCCACCGACCTTGCCGATGTCGCGCATGCCGGCGATGCCGGTGACCACCGTCAGAAAGATCACCGGGGCGATGATCATCTTCACCAGCTTGATGAAGGCGTCGCCCAGCGGCTTCAGCGCCTCGCCCGTCGCCGGCCAGACGTGGCCGATGAAGGCGCCCAGCGCGATGGCGACCAGCACCTGCACATAGAGTTGCGTCCAGAGGGGCCGCTTCACCGGCGCCTCGATCGTCCTGATGCCGGCCACCCGACTCCCCCGCTAGGTCTCGCCCCAACCTAGCGGGCGGCGCGCTCGGAAACATCCCCGCAAAACGAGTGGTCCACCTTTCGAAAACAGGGGATGTTGCCCCTGCGGAGTCCGCATCAGACGGACCCAGATGGGGAAGAGACCATGACCACGTTCGATCGGCGCAGCCTGCTGCTCGGGGCCGCCGCGGCGCTGACCGCCCTGCCCGCTTTCGCGAAGATCGCGGTCCAGCCGCCCGCGTCAGCGGGCTTCACCGCTGCGGGCGTCGCCGACCTGAACGCCCAGATGCACGCGCTCGTCGACCAGCAGAAACTGGCGGGCGTCGTCACCCTGCTGGCGCGCAAGGGCAAGGTCGTGAACCTGGATGCCTATGGGAAGCAGGACGCCGGCGCGCCCACGCCCATGGCCGTCGACTCGATCTTCCGCATCGCCTCGATGACCAAGCCCATTACCGGGGTGGCGATGATGCAGCTCTGGGAACAGGGCAAGTGGAAGCTCGACGATCCGGTCGCCCGGCACATCCCCGAATTCGCCAACCTCAAGGTCAAGACCGCCGCCGGCTTGGTCGACCAGACGAAACCCATGACCATGGCCCAGTTGATGAGCCACACGGCGGGCTTCGGGACCAGCGGGGTCTACGAGGCGGCTAAGGTCAACCTGCGCGAGACCGATCTCCAGGGCATGGTCGACAAGCTGGCCGCCCTGCCGCTCGTGAGCCAGCCCGGCACGGACTGGGCCTACGGTCCCTGCGTCGACCTGCAGGGCTATGTCATCCAGAAGCTGTCGGGCAAGTCGCTGGACCGGTACTTCCAGGATCACATCTTCAGTCCGCTCAAGATGCCCGACACCCAGTTCTGGGCCGATCCGTCGAAGACCGCGCGTGTGGTCCGTATCCACACCTACGACGCCGCGGGCAAGATCATCCCTGCCGACAGCCGCGTTCTCACCGCCCCGCCCCGGTTCCTGGCCGGCGGCGGCGGGCTCTACTCCACCGCGCCGGACTACTACCGCTTCTGCCAGGCCCTGCTGCAGGGCGGCGAGCTGGAGGGGGCCCGCGTCCTCAAGCCCGAGACCGTGAAGCTGATGCGAAAGTCGGTTCTGCAGCCCGGCGTCGGCGTCGACCTCTACGGGCCGGTGCAGAAGGGCCTGGGGTTCGGGATGGACTTCGCCGTCCACGAGCGGCCGGCCGAGAGCGGCCTGCCCCAGGGGCAGGACAGCTACTGGTGGGGTGGCGCGTTCGGCACTTGGTTCTGGATCGATCCCACCAACGACATCGTCTTCGTCGGCATGATCCAAAACGTGCGCGGCTCGGTGCCGGGCGGCGGCACGCCAGACGTGCGCTCCATCTCGCCCAAGGCCGTCTACTCCGCCCTCAGCGCGAAGGCGTGAGCGTCATGCGCCAGCTTCTCGCCGCCCTCGCTCTAGCCGCGCTGGCCACCTCCGCCATCGCCGCCGACACCTACAAGGCGTCCCGCAACGCCTTCGGCCAGCCCGACCTTGAGGGCGTCTGGACCAACGCCTCGCTTACCGGCCTCGAGCGCGGGCCTCAGTTCAAGACGCTGACCATCACCGACGCCCAAGCCCGCCAGGTCGAGCAGATGCGCGCGAAGATGATGGACGCCCAGAGCAGGCCCACCGACCCCAACGCGCCGCCGCCCAAGGCGGGGGACGACCCCGGCGGCTACAACGCCTTCTGGACCGACGCGGGCAGCCGCATGGGCCGGATCGGCGGCGAGGTCCGCACGTCGTGGCTGATCGATCCGGCCGACGGCAAGCTGCCCTACCGTCCCGAGGGATGGAAGCTCTACCAAGCGACCCTGGAAAAGGCTCGCAACACCTTCGACGGGCCCGAGGCGCGGCCCTTGGGCGAGCGCTGCATCCTAGGCTTCGGCTCCACGGCCGGCCCGCCGATGCTGAACGTGCTCTACAACAACCACTACCAGTTCCAGCAGGCCAAGGATCACGTGGTCATCGTGGTCGAGATGAACCACGACGCCCGCATCATCCGCCTCGCCGACAAGCGCCGGCCGCCGGCGCACATCCGCACCTGGATGGGCGACTCCATCGGCCGGTGGGAGGGCGACACCCTCGTCGTCGAAACCGTGGGCTTCAATCCCGGCGAGAGCCTGCGCCCCTACTTCGGCGCCAGCCTCTACCTGTCGCCGGACGCCAAGGTGACAGAGCGCTTCACCCGCATCGCCAAGGACCAGATCCTCTACGCCTTCGAGGTAGACGACCCGGCCGTCTACACCAAGGTCTGGAAGGCTGAGATGGCCCTGAACGCCGCGCCCGGTCCGGTCTACGAATACGCCTGCCACGAGGGCAACTACTCCCTGCCCGGCATCCTGGCCGGCGCCCGCAAGGCCGAGGCCGAGGGCCGCGCGCCCGAGGCGGTGGATCTGTCCGAGCACTAAAGCCAGTCCAGGTCGACGCGCCGGCCGCCGGCGCTGACGCCCTTGAGCCGCGCCTTGCCGTCGGCGCCGACCGAGACCACCGCGTAGCCGGTGGCCGGCCCATCGCGGGTCATCAGCATGATCTTCTGGATCGCCTCGGCCTGCTCCTGGTCGGCGTGCAGCCGTTCGGGTCCGAGGTTCAGGATTACCCAGGTGGTCTCCGGGGCGCCGCGGGCCAGGCAGTCGAGGTCGCCGCGCACCGCGATCTCCCCCAGTTTCAGCGCCCCCGCCCGGCTCAGCGCCGCGCCCGTCGCCTCGTGGTGGTCGCCGCGCCGGGTCAGGGCCACCCAGGCGTTTCCCCGCCGCAGGTAACCGCCCTGCCCCGGCGGGCACGGCGTCCCGGGGGGATACTCCGAGCGGAACTGGAAGCGGACATAGTGGCCGGTCAGCAGCTCGCGCGGGTCATAGCCGGTGATCGGCAGGACCACCTCCTGCCCGCCGTCGCGCGCCATGCCCTCGTGCACCACCAGGCCCACCAGGCCCAGCGCCAGCACGCCGGCGGCGGCCAGGATTCGTACGGGAAGTCCGGGCAGCCTCATGCCGCCTTCCTCCGCCGCATCGCCCACGCCACGCCCAGCGCCGCCAGCGCCGCCCCGCCGAACACCGCCGCCGAGGTCATCAGGCCGACGCCGAGGTTGAATAGCAGCGTCGCGCCGGCCGCGATCAGGCCGACCACGCCCGCCGCCGTGACGGGCGCGTGCCGGTCGTGGCGGCCCAACGCCACGATCCCGGCGGACACCGCCAGCCAGGCGATCGAATGGCCGACACCCTTGAGGCTGTCGCCAAAACCCGAGGCTCCGAACCAGGTCAGGGCTCCCCACGCGAACCAGCCATAGAGCACAGCCGCGGGGGCCTCGAACCGGTCGCGCAGGACGCGCGCCGCGGCCGCGCCGGCCGCCAGCACCGCCGACGCGCCGAGAAACAGTTGCTCCGGATGGCCGCGCATCGCGCCGTCGAAGGTCAGCACCGCCAGCACGCAAGCGATTCCGCTCACGTGCGCCAACGTCTGCGAGCGCCACCACAGCGCCAGGCCGGCGGCGAGCGGCGCCGCCGCGACCAGCCATCCGAACCGCCACGGCTCCACGCCTCGCCCTCCGCCGTCGGCGAAATCCCCGAAGCCGAGCAGCACCACGCCCACCGCTGCGGCCCATGGCGAGCGTCCAGCGACGGCCAGCAACGCCGCAGCCAGCCCCGCCGAACGCAGCGCCGCCTGCGGCTCGCCCACGATGTCGAAGATCTGCCCCGTCAAGCCGATGGCGGCGGCGAAGATCAGCGCCGCCACCGCCAGCATCACCTGCCGGGTCACGTCCCGCCCGCGCGCGGCGGCCCAGGCCGCTCCGCTCGCGGCGCCCAGAAAAGCCGCCAGGACCAGGATGAACCGGGCGATCCGCGGGATGTCGGACCAGTTCGCCGCGACGAAGACGATCACCGCGACGCCCGCCAGCAGGCCGCCCACGATGGCCAAGGAGGTCGCAGCGTCCAGCCGGCGACCGTCGCCGACCGTTTCGAGGATGGCCGCGCGGCTCTCGACCGGCACGAGGCCCCGGCCGATCCAGTCGTCAAGGTCGCGTTCCAGTCGCCGCCGGTAGCTCGCCATCACGCCTCCCGCGGGACGTAGAGTGGCCGGTGCGCCGTGCGGCGCCTAGTCCTTGCGGCCCTGGCCGCGGCCATGGTCGGGACCGCCGCCTCGTTCGCGCGCCGCGGCCGGCTGGGCATGTTGCCCCGCCGCGCGGGCCTGCTGCTGCGCCTGGCGCTGCTGGTGCGCCTGCTGTTCGCGTCGCGCCTGCCGCTGCCCGCGCTGCTGCTGGGCCATCTGCTGGCGCTGGGCCTGCTGACGCTGCTCATGTTGCGCGCGCTGCTGCTCGGCCGCCTGCTGCCGCATGTGCTGGCGTTGCGCCTGCTCGGCTTGCTGACGCTGCTGCTGCGCCTGTTGCCGCTGGGCGGCCTGCTGGTGCGCCTGCTCCGCCCTCGCCTGTTCGCGGCGCGTCTGCTCGCCTTGCTTGCGCGCTTGCTCGTGCTGCGTCCGCTGCTGCTGGGCGACCTTCTGGCGCTGCTCCTGCTGCGCCCGAACCTGCTGACGCTGCTGCAGCTCGGCGCGCTGGCGGATCTCGTCCCGCGGCTGGCGCTGCGCCTGCTGACGCTGTTGGCGCTGGGCCTGCGCCTGCTCGGCGAACCGCCGGCGCTGATCCCGCTGCTCGTCCGCCCGCACGGACGGACGCCGCCGCTCGTCCTCCTGCGCCTGACGCTGCCAGCCGCGCTCCGGCGCCTGGATGGCGGCGACCTCGCGGTGGTCGCCATCGCCGCGCCAACCCCGCGCGCGTTGGTCGCGTCGTTCGGCCTCGCGCTGGAACCGGCGCAGTTCGCGGTCCTGGTCGCGCTCGCGCCAGGCCCGCCAGGCGCGGTCTTCGCGCGCGGCCCGCATCCAGGGGTCGGCCGTGCGGATCAGCTGCGGCGCGCGCTGCGCCCACACCTGCTGGCTCACGGGCGCCCGCCGCGAGCGGCCCGCCGCCGCGCGCAGGTCGTGGCCACGCATCCAGTAGCGCCCGGCGGCAGGGGCGAAACGACGCGCGTCGTCCGCCGGCAGGTATCGTCCGCCAGAATCGAACACTGCGATTAGGATCCCGCCGGCGTCGTAGGCGTAGCCATAGCCGCCGTCGCGGACGAAGTACGGATAGTCGACCCCCGGCTCGTAATAGTAGTAGCGGTATCCGTCGTCCCAGGGCTCGGCGTACATCGCCCAGTCGTCCTCGGTCTCCCAGGCCAACGGCTCGATCCCGTCGTATTCGAAACCGTAGTCCGGCGGCGTGTCATAGACCGCGCGCTGCAGCCCATAGGCGCGCTCGGCCCAGGCGTAGCTCTCGTCCGGCGCGCGGTAGTCCACGCGCGCGGGCTCGGCATAGGGCAACTCGCCGGCCGCCGACAGCTCGGCCAGCGACGGCGGCTCGGGCGCGTCGACGCGACCGCCACGGTCGTCACAGGCCGCCAGCGTCAGGGCCATGGCGCCGGCGGCGGCCAGGCGCGCCTTGGATCCAAAGCGGGTCATAGGAGGCGTCTCCTCATTCCTCAGGATTCGCCAGCCTGTCCCTCGGGGGCTGAACGAGGTGATGAGCGGAAACGTCAGCGACGGTTCAGGGTTGCGGCCGCCATGCGGCGCAGCGCTGCTTTGGCGCGGGGGATTCCTTCGTACTCTACCAAACCGTTGCTTCGGAAATACACCGCGTTCGAAAAGCGACGGTATATGTAACCGGGCTTATTGACGTGACGTCCGCCATGCCGGACATTCGAATCCAAGCGCCACAAAGGCGCTGTTCAAAACGGGCTTGGGGGAAACATCAGAATGCTATCCAGCAAGAGCATGCTGCTGTCCTGCGTTTGCGCAGCGACAATCGTCAGTGGTTTGGCCGTTTCGACCGCGGCATACGCACAGGTCGCCGAAATCGAAGAGCTGGTGGTCACCGCGGAAAAGCGCGAGCAGTCCCTGCAGGACGTGCCCGTCGCCGTGTCGGCCTTCACCGACGAACGCCGCGAACTGGTCGGCATCAACTCGGTGCAGGACCTGACCAACTTCACGCCGGGTCTGGCCTATTCGACCAACAACGACCGCATCAACATGCGCGGCATCGGTCGCTTCACGAACAACCGCTCTTCCGAGGGCGGCGTGGCCATGTACTCGGACGGCGTCTACACCTCGTCGGTCACCCAGTTCGCCAAGTCCACGCTGTTCATCGACCGGACGGAAGTCCTGCGGGGCCCGCAGGGCACCCTCTACGGCCGCAACTCCATCGGCGGCGCGATGAACATCATCTCGAAGCGTCCGACCGACGACTTCCAGGCCGAGGTCCGGGGCAGCATCGGCAACTACGACACCTGGGCGACGGAAGCCGCCATCTCGGGCCCGCTGTTCGGCAACATCAAGGGCCGCTTGGCCGGCACCTACAGCTCGCAGGGCGACGGTTACTTCAAGAACCTCAATCCGAACGGCAAGGATGAGGGCGGCGTCGGCGACCAGTGGCAGATCGAAGCCCAGCTCCAGGGCGAGCTGGGTGACGGCAAGCTGGAATGGTGGGCGAAGGCCGAGACCGTCGAGTGGCACAATCTGGGCCGCGGCCCCGGCGGCCGCACGACCGCCCAGTACGGCATCCGCGACAACACCTCGCCGATCCAGGCCACCCTGACGCCGAACGCGGCCGGCTTCGGCCTGCCCCTGGCCCTGCCGGGCAACACCTGCCAGTTCTGCTTCGACACGGACGACGGCAACTACATCAATCTCGAGAGCAACACCTACGCCGCCAACGTCACGCTGCACCTCGACAATTTCGACATCAAATACATCACCGGCTTCACCTACTACGACTACCGGCTGCAGACCGACCTCGACGGCACCTCGCGCGCAGCGCCCTTCCAGCTGCCAGGCATCACGCCGTTGTACTATCCGCGGCGCAACAACCAGTACCAGGAAGAGGTCTGGTGGTTCTCGAACGAGCTGAACTTCGCGTCGACCTGGGATGGACCGTTCCAAGCCATCCTCGGCCTGTACCAGTTCCGCGAAGGTTCGAACTACACGCTGTCGGACGCCCGCTACGTCGACAATCCGCTTTTCAGTAACCCGACTCTGTTCACGACGAACCCTTCGCTTGCGGCCCAGCTTACGCCTGCGGCCCCGAACCCTCTGAACCGCTACGGCTACGGCAGTTCGGAGAACGTCAGTGAATCGTATGCCGTCTTCGGCCAAGCTGATTACCAGCTCACCGAAGAGCTGAAAGTGACGGCCGGGCTGCGCTACACCTACGACCGCAAGCGGTCGTTCGAGAGCGCGCGCCTGATGTGCCTTTACGGGGCCGCGTGCCCGATCAGCCGCGTCACCGGCCGGCCGGTGGATGTCACCGCAGTCGCCGCTCCGGGCGTCAGCTCCGACCCGTCCGTCTATCTGCCCGCCTACACCGACCCCACCACGGGCCTGCGCCACCGGGGGCTCAAGAACAACTGGAGCGGGATCACCGGCTCGCTGGGCCTGGACTGGCAGCCCGACCCCGACACCCTGGCCTATGCGAAGTACACGCGCGGCTACAAGGCTGGCGGCTTCAACTCGGGCACCACCACCCTGACGCCGAACGTCACGACGGAAGAAGAGACGATCGACGCCTACGAGGTCGGCCTCAAGAAGACCTTCGGCGGCCGCTTCCAGGCGAACGCCTCGGCCTACTACTACGACTACCAGGACATCCAGATCCCGATCTCCGGCCGCGATCCCGACACGGGCCTGACCGTCACCCGCTTCTTCAACATGCCGAAGGCGCGGATCGTCGGCTTCGAGCTCGAGACCATCTGGCAGCCGATCGAGAACCTCCAGCTGCTGGCGAACTACTCCTACCTCAACGCCGAGCTGCGGAAGGCCTGCTGCTTCCTCGATCCGGATGACCCGCAGGGCAGCGCCGCGTCCCAGGCCCAGGACCTGAAGGGCTCCAAGCTGCCCTCCTCCACGCCTCACCGCGTCACGGTGAACGCCAACTACACCTGGAATCTGGAGCCGGGCGACGTGTCGGCCTCGCTGACCTACGTCTGGAAGGACGCGACCTACTACTCGATCTTCAACGAGTACTATAACCGCGCCAAGGCCTGGGAGCAGGTCGACGCCCGGGTGCTCTTCAACGACAAGGACGACCGCTTCACGGTGATCGCCTACGTGAAGAACCTGTTCAAGTCCGAGGGCGTCAGCGGCATCGACGGCGACCGCCTCGATACCGGCCCGAACGGTCTCCGCCCCGGTGGCGACGCGTTCGTGAACCAGACGGTGTCCTACGTTCCCCCGCGGACGTACGGGCTAGAACTGCAGTACCGCTTCTAACCGCTCCTCGCGGTCGATCTGCGAACGCCCCGGCCTCACCGCCGGGGCGTTTTGCCGTGTGGGTCGCCGCGCCACCTGAAACAGTCGCGTAACGGCGCCGCAACAAGACGGCCCCGCGCCCTGCCTACCCGTCGCTCATCGCATCGCAGCAACGAGGGACGCATGCACGACGACGATCACGACCGGGGCCTGGCATTCGATCTCGAGGCTTTGCAGCGCCAGATGCTGGCGCGCCGGCGCATGCTGGGCCTCCTGGCTGTCGGGGGCGGCGCGCTCCTGCTCGATGCGTGCGGCGGCTCAGGCGAGGCGGACACGACGACGACGGCCACACCAACCACCACCACCACCACCACCACGGGAACCGGCGCGACGGGCACGGGCGCGACGGGCGGCTCCAGCTGCGCCGCCACACCTTCCGAAACCAACGGCCCGTACCCCGCCGACGGCTCCAACATGGCCAACGGCGTCCTGTCCAACATTCTCAACACCAGCGGCGTGGTCCGCGGCGACATCCGCGCCAGCTTCGCCGGCCTGTCGGGCGCGGCGGCGGGCGTGCAGCTCACGCTCACCATCAACCTCGTGAACACCAACGCCGCCTGCGCCGCCCTGTCGGACTACGCGATCTACCTCTGGCATTGCGACCAGAACGGCCAGTACTCGATCTACGACCTGCCGCAGCAGAACTATCTACGCGGCGTCCAGGCCACGAACTCGAGCGGCCAGGCGACCTTCACCACGATCTTCCCGGGCTGCTACTCCGGGCGCTATCCGCACATCCACTTCGAAGTCTACCGCTCGCTGAGCGCGGCCACGAACTACGCGAACCGCCTGCTCGTCTCGCAGTTCGCCATGCCGGCGGCCGCCTGCACGACCGTCTACGCTGCGGGCGGATACCCCAACAGCGCGTCGCGTTTTGCCCAGACCACCACGTCGAACGACAATGTGTTCGGCGACAACACCTCGGCCCAGATCGCCGCGATGACCCCGGCCCTCACGGGCAGTCCGACCGCCGGTTACGCGGGCTCGGTCACCGTCGGCCTCGCCGTCTAGCGGCAGCCCGCCACCACGCGCTCCAGGTCCTCCAGCCGCTCCTGGCGCAGGATCCGGCCGGCCGCCATCAGCTGATAGCGGTCGGCGGCGCCCGGCGCCTTGCGCAGCGCCGCGTCGGTGTCGGGATAGCGCGGCGGGCCCGGCAGCGTCTTCGGGACGCAACTCCTCGGGGCCGGCGGCGGCGGGGGCGGCGGCGGCGGCGGCGGCGGCTTCGGCACGACGACCACGGGGGCGGGAACCACAGGCGGCGGGGCGGGCGTCGGCTTCTCGCGGCGCAGCGTCTGGCAGCCGGCCAGCGCCACCGCCACGCCGGCCGCGGCCAGGGCCACCGCTTTTCGTCTCATGCGACTCATTTCTTCAAGTTCGATAGCACCGCGCGGTCGGCGCTTTCCATGCGCGCGCAGGCGTCGAAGCCTTCGGGCTGCTGCTCAAGCAGCCGCCGCGCACCCTCGGGCGTCTCGCCCGCCGCGGCGACCTGGGTCTCCGGCGCCCGCCTCGCCTCGCCGACCGCCTGACACGAGGCCAACTCCATGCGGAAGCTCGCCTCGGCCTTCTCTGACGCGTGCGTCAGTTCGGCGATCCGGGTCTCATAGCGGGTCCGCTCGGCGTTCCAGCCGGCCGCGGCGATACCGAGCGTCACGGCGAGCGCCAGCGCCGTCGCGATCGCGACGGCGCCCGTAAGGGGGCTCACGAGGATATGCCTCAGTCCTGCCAGCATGCTCCGTCCTCAAGCTCGGCTGCCCACCATTACGCAGCGTCGCTGTGGCCATTTCACGGCTGATAGAACCCGAGCCGCGTCCCCGCGTGGCCGGATCGTGCGTCACCATAACACAATCCGAGGTTTGTAATTCATGACTGGACGAGGTTTCGCCGAAGCTCGGAACATCCTTGGGCGCCGCCCATTGTTAAGCTCATGGGAAAATGGATCGCCATCCTGCTCGCCGCCATGGTCGGCCTTGCCGTTCTGGGCTTCCTGGTCGACGCGGCGCGCGTCATCGCCGGTGTGCTCTTCGTCGGCTGCCTGATCGTGCTCGCCGCCCGCTTCTTCATCCGCAAGCGCGGCTAGCGCGCCTCGGCCCGGCGCGCTGACTCCGACGAGCCCGGTCAGCCTGGTCGATTGGCCCGCACGAAGCAGCCCCGCCCGGCGGCCTTCAACGCCGCGCAGAACCGGGATGCGTCCGCGCCGTCGGCGAATCCCCCGACGACTGCGCGTCGCCAGGTCTTGCCGCCCACCTGCGCCGTCTCGATCCACGCCTTGCGGCCCGCCAGGCTGGGCTTGAGCGCCGCGAGCAGGCTCTTGATCTCGGTCTCGGACGGCGAGGCGCCGACCTGCACCACCGGACCGCCCCCGGACTCTGCCGCCGCCTGGGCTGGCCGCGTGGGCTTTGCCGGCTGGGCGGGGGCATGGGCCGTCTGCGCCGCCGGCGCGTCGAAGGGCCCCTTGAAGTCGGCTTGGCATGCGGCGCGCCAAGCCGCCTCCAGCGCGGTGCCCGCCTCGGGCGTCCGCCAGTCGGTCTCGGCCGGACGCAGCAGCTTGCGGTCGCCGAGCAGGTTGCGTTCCTGATAGCCCGTCGTCTCGCCCAACCGCACGCGGTGGCTCTCGCAATCGGCGTTCATCGAGACGTTCCACGACAAGGCCCCGGTGTGCGCCAGCGTCTCTGCGCTCAGCGCTTCCGCGCGGATCACGATCCGCGGTCCGGCCCCCGCCTCGGCGGGAAAGCTGGAGACCACCGACGTCAGGGCCTGCGGCGTCACCGCCACCACGCGGTCGGGCTGGATGTCGGTCTCGCCCTGCAGCCAGGCCAGCAGCGGCTCACGATCGAGCGAGGCTGGGAATTCGGCCGGCTCCTGCGCGGCCGCCGCGCCGCCGCTCGCCAGCCACACGACCGCCGCCACGGCCGGAACTACCCTGACCCTCATCGCCCTGATCCCCGAAGCAGTACTGGGGGCAAACTGTTCGCGAACCATGGCCGACACAAGGCCAGGGCATGCCCCGCGGATCACATAACGTTGCTATTCGAAACGTGCCGCCCGCCGGGCGCTCGCGGTGGAAAAGCCCCAAAATGGGTAAACAACTCTTGCCGTCCGCCGCGCAAACCCCAGCCGGGCCTCGAATCGGCGGAGTCTGGTTAACGGTTGCACAGCACGATCTGCTTCTCGCGACGAAACGGCTCCTCCCCCTCCCTGGCCGCTTCGCGCATGGGGAATTGAGGACGTGGGCAAGGGCTCGGACAGAACCTATCGGAGTCTACGCGGTCTGGAGAAGACGGCGTCCACCAGTCGCGTCTTGAACCTGGCCGCGCTGTCGGCGCGCAACGCGGGCAATCCTGAGCACGAGGCCTCGCCGTTCTTCGTCGCCTCCAGCCTCAACGGCGCGGTGATCGTGCGCCACCGGCTGCGCGACCAGGAGCGCGAGGCGTTCGACCGCATCCGCTACACCGCCACCAAGCTGATCATCCCGTTCGAGCGGTCCGACCTCGGCCTCGGCGGCCGTTCGGTGTTCGTCTCGGAACGCGGCTGGCTCGACGCCTTCGAGGAACTCCGCGGCGAGGCCCCCGATTTCCCGCGCGACGTGGCGGTGCTGGAAGCCATCGACGAGCTGCCCTCGCTCGACCCGTTCCTGCTGCGCGAGCACATGAAGCGCCGCGGCTTCGACATCAGCCCCACGCACTTCGAGATCTCCGCGCCCGACCTGGCCCGCATGCAGCGGTTCGTCGGCTCCGAGATCGCCAAGCTGATCGAGCTCGCCTACCGCGACACCGAGGGCCAGGAGGCCAACATCGCCCGTCTCGTCGAAGCGCTGCTGTCGGCGCGCACGGACGAGCGGCTCGAGCCGCTGCGGCTCACGCTGCGGCTGGAAAAGGAGAACTACAAGGAGGGCATCTTCGCCTGGAAGGGCTTCCTCTATTACAAGTGGGTGCTGAACACGCTCTGGGGCAACGTCCGCGACGTCTTCAGCGAACTGGGCCGCGTCCGGGTCATCGGCCCCATCGATTCCGAGACCGCCTCCGAACTCGAAGCCCTGAAGGTCCGCCTGCGGCAGAAGATGGAGCGGCAGGTGAAGTCGGTGATGCACCATCTCGGCGTCTACGACGACGTGTTCCAGCAGCTTACCGTCGAAGGCAACGCGCTGGCGTTCCGCGACTTCCTGCTGAAGTCGCCCGAGATGTTCCTGTCCCTGGGCGACGGCTGCGGCCTGGTCAGCCACATCGCCACCTACTGGCGCTATCAATTCCCGCGCGGCCGCCCCCTGGCCGCGAACGTGGTCCAACTCGTTGACACCCTCCAGGACTTCGAGCTCAGCCTGGGCTCCGATCTGCACGACGCCCAGGCGGCCTAAGCCAATCGACATTCCCTCCGTTCACCGCGCCTCGCGTTGAATGTCGGTGTCCTAGTCCCCCAGGGCCGCCTCCACGCGGCAGACCAAGCCTTCGGGTAGGAATTCCAGCCGCACGCTGCCGCCCAGTTCCTCGGCTAGGCCCTGTTCAAGCAAGCGCACGCCGAAGCCGCGTCGCCGGGGCGGCAGAACCGCCGGCCCGCCCATCTCGCGCCAAGTTAGGTCCAGCAGGCCGCCCGCCGTCGTCCAACGCACCTCGACCCGGCCGGCCGAGGTGGACAGCGCCCCGTGCTTCACCGCGTTGGTGGCCAGTTCGTGCATCGCCAGACCCAGGGCGACCGCCGTCTTGGGCTCAAGGTCCACCGATGGGCCTTCGACGGTCAGCCTGCCGTCGCCGCCGTGATGAGGCGCGACCGCCTCCGCGACGATCACGCCGATGGCAGCGGCTTCCCAGCTCTGTCGCGTCAAGACATCGTGCGCCGCGGACAAGGCAGCGAGCCGTCCTTCGAAGGCCTCGACCGCGTCCCTTGGCGTGGCGTTGGGTCGGAACGACTGCCGGGCGATGGCCTGCACGATGGCGAGGGTATTCTTCACCCTGTGGTTCAGCTCGTTGATCAGCAAGCGCTGGCGCGCCTCGGCCACCTTCCGCTCGGTGACATCCATGTTCGTGCCCACCATCCGGTTGGGCGCGCCGTCCGGCCGGTACAGGAACCGCGCCGCGCCCTCGACCCAGCGCACCGCCCCGTCCGTCCGTCGGATACGGAAGGCAAAGTCCATGGTCTCCTGGCGCGCCGCCATGGCCGCGTTCATCTCAAGCTCCATCCGCGACAGGTCGTCGGGAAGGACGTGCCCGCGCCATTCGGCGATGTCGCCCCCGAAGCTGCCCGCCGGCAGGCCGAAGACCACCTCCTCCTCGCGGCTCCAGACCACCTTCCCGCTGGGGATGTGCCAATCGAAGATGCCGATGCCGTGCGCCTCCACCGCCAGGTCCAGGCGCTGCTGGCTACGGCGCATGGCTCGCTCCGCGTCGGCCCGCTCGGTGATATCGTCGATGGCGACGCCGATGCCTTCGTCCGCCAGGGGCGCGATCCGCACCTCCACAGTCCGGCCTTCGCGCAGCGCCGAGGGGGCAGTGAGCCGACCCGGCCGGCGTTCGTTCATGGCCCGCTGGAGCAGCCGGCCGAACTCGCTGTCGCGATGCGGGAACAACGACCAGAAGTCGCGCCCCAGGATGTCCGCCCGGGTCATGCCGAAGAACTCCTCGGCCGCACGGTTGAAGAGGATCAGCCGCCACTCGCGATCCACGGCGTAATAGACGTCGCTGATGCTCTCCAGCACCGCTGCCAGCCGCGCGTCCGCCTGGGGGTCTGGCTTGGCTTTGCTCAAGGTCTTCTACGCCCGTCTGAAACTCGGCGCCGATCAAGCCACACCGCGATCCCTCCGTCACGACGTAACCTGGAGGGGCTTGTGGCCTTGCCTCCCGAGCGCCCATGATCGACTGTCAGGCGCAGTCGCCTTGAGGGTTTAGAGTCATTTCGGAATCTCCGGCGCGTCGTCAGGCGGCCCTCGACCGTCAGATGGCCGAGCTGCTCGACAGCATCGGCGATGGCTTCATGGCCTTCGACTTCGACTGGCGCGTCACCTACTGCAACCGCAGCGCCGAGGCGCATTACGGCCTGCGCCGCGAGGATGCGGTCGGCCGAATCGCCTGGAGCCTGGTGCAGCTTGGCGCGGACTCCGAGATGCGCAGCTTCCTTGAGCGCGCCATGGGGGCGCGCATCGAGGTCGAGGCCGAGGCCGAGTCCGAACTGCGGGCTGGCGTCTGGTTTCATCTGCGGGCGTTTCCCATTGAGGACGGCCTGGGCGTCACCTTCCGCGACATCACCGAACGCCGCGAGCGCGTGCGTCGCGAGCGCGAGCAGGCCGCGCGACTGGAACTGGCGCTGGCCACCTCGGGCTTTGGCGACTGGCGCTGGGACCTGGAGACCGACCTCACCGACATGTCCCCGCGCGCCGCGGAGTTGGTGGGCCTGGAGCCCGGCCCCACGATGACCTGGTCCGAGATGCTCGCCCACGTGCATCCCGACGACCGCGAGCCGGCGCGCCTGGCCGTCATCCAGGCCCTACAAAACCGCACGCCGTACGAGATCGAATACCGCGTCGTCCGGCCTACCGACGGGGTTGAGCGCTGGATCCGCATCCGTGCCCGGGTGCAGTTCGACGACCGCGGCGAACTGGCCGGCATGCTGGGGGTGCTGGCCGATATCACCGAGGCCAAGCTCGAGGACGCCCGCATCCGCGCCGACCGCGCGCGCCTGGCCGAGAGCGAAGCGCGGCAGCGGCTGCTCATCAACGAGCTGAACCACCGCGTGAAGAACACCCTCGCCACGATCCAGTCGCTGGCCCGGCAGACGCTGCGCCAGGGCGTGTCCATGGGCGAGGCCCGCGAGCGGCTGACCGAGCGGCTGCTCGCCCTCTCCGCGGCCCATAACGTCCTGACCCGCGAGAACTGGGAAAGCGCCGAGATCACCGAGATCGCCCGTGAGGCGGTGCGCCCCTACAACGAACCTGACGCGCCGCGCATCCACGCGGAGGGACCGCGCACCCGCGTCGCGCCCAACGTGGCCCTGGCGATCTCGATGGCGCTGCACGAGCTGGCCACCAACGCCCAGAAATACGGGGCGCTGTCGGCGACTCAGGGGCGCGTGACGCTGCGATGGACGGTCGACCCGTCCCTCGACACGGTCATCCTGGAGTGGCGCGAGGAAGGCGGTCCGCCTGTCTGCCCCCCAGTGTCGCATGGATTCGGCACCCGGCTGTTGTCCAGCCTCAACGCCGAGCTGGGCGCTGCCGCGGTCATCGAATACGCGCCAAGCGGCGTCGTCTGCCGCCTGCGGGCCCCCGTGGCCTAGATCGCCGCCCTGGGGCGGGCCAGCAACCGGCCCACGCGCTGCAGGAGCTGGGCGTGGTTGAACGGCTTGGACAGATAGTCGCGGGCGCCGAGTTGCACGGCCTTCGCCACGTCGCCGGCGTTGTTGCGGGCGGTCAGCACCATGGTCGGCGTCTTGCCCGTGAGCCCCTGGGCCTTCATGTGGGCCAGCAAGCCGAAGCCGTCCAGCACCGGCATGTTGATGTCCAGGATCATCGCCTCCGGACGGAATTCCGCCAGGGCGTGGATCGCCTCATTGCCGTTGCGCGCCGTGCGCGTCTCGAGCCCGGCGATGTTCAGTCGGGTCGTGATCAATTCCAGGATGTGCGCGTCGTCGTCGACGACCAGGACGCGGCGTGCGCGTTCAGCCATTTGCATGCGCGGATCCTCTTGCGGCCGCCCTCGCCCCTCCGTCGAACTGGGCGAGCGCGCTCGTAAGACGGGACATTCAGGCCACGCCCCATTGCGCGACGTCGGGCTCCGGCGCCCACTGCGTCGCAAGGGCGATGGCGGAGTACAGTTCCATCGGCTGGATCGGCTTGCGGACCAGCCCGTCGAAGCCGTCAAGATCGCCCTCGCCCTCCAGGTCGGCGTCGGCCGTGAAGGCCAGCACCGGCACGTCTTGGTTTGGCCCTGAAGTCTGGCGCAGTCCCTTCAACGCCGCGCGGCCATCCATCACCGGCATCCGCAGGTCCATCAGCACCACGTCGACCGGCAGCAGGTTCAGCTGGGCCAGCGCCGCGGCGCCGTCGCACGCATCCGACACCTCGGCCCCCGCGGCCTCCAAGATGCGCCGGCTGAGTTCGCGGTTCGCCGGGTTGTCGTCCACCACGAACACTCGGATGCCTTCGATGGACATCGCCGTGTCGTCCTCGACAGACAGTTCCGGCAGGTCGGCGGGCGGGGCCGGCAGCACCACGCGGAACGTCGCCCCCTCCCCCGGCGCCGAACTCACGCCGATCGAGCCGCCCATGGCCTCGGCGATCCCACGGCTGATCGCCAGGCCCAGGCCCGTACCCCCATGCTGGCGGGTCATGCCGTCGTCCACCTGGCTGAAGCGCTGGAACAACAGCGACTGGGCCTCGGCGTCCACCCCCGGGCCGGTGTCGACCACCTCGATCACCATCGTCCCGGCGCCTGCCGGGCCGGCGCGCAGCGTCACGCCGCCCTGGTCCGTGAACTTGATGGCGTTGCCGATCAGGTTGATCAGCAACTGCCGGAGCCGGTCGCCGTCGAGCATGGTCGCGTGCGGCAGACCGGGGGCCACATCCAGGGCCAGGGACAGGCCTTTGGCCTCCGCCTGTGTCGAGAAGAGATGCAGCGTCTCCTCGAACACCTCCGCCGGCCGCGTCGGCCGCGGCCGGATCTCGAACTTGCCGGCCTCCAGCTTCGAGAAGTCCAGGATATCGTTGACGATCGCCAGCAGCGCGTTGCCCGCGCCAGCGATCCGGCGCACGTAGCCGGCCGCCGAGTCCGCGAGCTCCATCTCCCGGAGGAGGTTTGTGAAGCCGAGCACGGCGGTCAGCGGCGTGCGGATCTCGTGGCTCATGTTGGCCAGGAACTGCGACTTGGCCGCGGCGCCTGCCTCGGCGGCGGCGCGGGCGACGGCCACCGTCTCCTCCTGCTCGACCTGCACGCTGATGTTGCGGATGACGTCCAGGAAGCCGGTGGGCTCGCCCGTGCCCGGGTCGCGCACCAGGCTGGCGTTGGACTCCAGCCACATCCAGCCGCCGGTGGCGGCGTTGTGGCCCCGCCAGCGCACGCGGGTGGTCCCGCCCTCGGCCAGCAGTTTGCGGAACGCCCGGAACACCCCGCGCGAGTCGTCGGGATGCACGCTGTAGGCGAACGACCTGCCCTCGAGGTCTTCGGGCGTCACGCCCGCTTGCCGCACGCTGGGGCTGGCGTAGATCGTCTTGCCGGTCAGGTCGGTCATGGTGATCATGTCCGAGGTGTTCTCGGCGATCAGGCGGTAGCGGCCTTCGCTCTCGCGCAGCGCTTCCTCTGCGGCCACCCGTTCCGACTGGTCCTCCACCTGGGCCACGTAGTGCTTCGGCGCCCCGTCGGCGTCGCGCACCATCGAGACGGCCAGCCGCGCCCACACCAGTTGGCCGTCCGCGCGCACATAGCGCTTGTCCATCCGATAGCTGTCGATCTCACCCGCAGTGAGCTGCTTCAGGAGCTCCAGGTCCGCATCCAGGTCCTCCGGGTGGGTGATCGCTTGGAAGTCGCGCTTCAGCAGCTCGGAGGCCGCAAAGCCGACCAGCCGGCAAAAGGCGGGGTTCAACCGCAGGAAGCGGCCGTCGATCCCGACCAGGGCCATGCCGATGGCCGCATGCTGGAACGCCTGCTCGAACTGCTCGGCCTGGGCGCGGGCTTCGGCTTCCAGCTGAACGCGGTGGGTCACATCCCGGAAGATGTTGATGATCTCGATCACCTGCCGCTGGTCGCCGAAGACGATCTGCGGGTTGCCTTCGAACCACGCCCAGTCGCCTCCGGCCGTCCGGAACCGATGCTGTCGCTTCGCCGTCGGGTCGAGCCGTCCCGCCCGCAGTTCGGCGTTGTTGTGGATCAGGGCCTCCCGATCGTCGGGATGCACCAGTTCGATCTCGCTCCGCCCGATGAGGTGCGCGGGCTCATAGCCGTAGCGGCGCGCCGCCGGCGAGACATAGGTCATCAGCCCCTGCGCGTCGGAACGCACGATCACGTCGCTGGTCTGTTCGGCGATGAAGGCGAAGGCCCCTTCGGCGCCCGATACGCGGCTGTTCAACTCTGTTCCCTCTAGCGGCGCGACAGCGCCCCACGAGAGGGTAGACCGGAGAGCGCTTTCGACGCGGTGAACGCGGCCGCGGGACCGCCCCCGCCGGTGGCATTCCCGCTGCGGCGCTTCGCCGCACCGCGCGACCGCGGGCCGGGCGCGGTCGCGGGCGGCGATCTCGCAAGGCTACTTCGGGGCTTCGCTCACGGGCGGCGTGGCGGGCGCGGTTGCGGGCTGGTCGGCGGGGGTGTCGGCCCGCGGGGTGGGCGAGCCGTCGACCGGAACCGCGCCCGTCGCCCCGGCGTCCGGGGCGGTCATGGCGGCGTTGTCGGCCCGCGGCTGGGTGGTGTCGGGCATGGCGGCGCCCACCTGCGAACCCTCGGCGCCCGAGCCGGTCTTGCGGCCGCAGGCGCTGAGGCTGAGCGAAGAGGCGGCGAGCGCGGCCATGGCCGCGATGGTGATGACGGTCTTCAACGGACATCCCTCCTTGCAGAAGCGCCGCCGTCAAACGCATCGGGCCGGGGATCGCTCCCCGGCCCGCGCGACACTCGACTGCGGAAAGGCGTCAGTCGCCCGTCTTCGTCGAACTCTTCTTGCCCTTAGTCGCCTTGGCCGCAGCGGCCGCGTCGGCTTCGGCCTTCTCGGCGGCGGCCTTCTTCGCGGCCTCGGCCTTCTCGGCCTCCTCGGCCCGCGCCCCCGCCAGGATCCCCGGCAGGGCGTAGTTCCCCTCGTGGCAGGCGTATTCGTAGATCCGGCCCTCCAGGGGCGAGAACTCGTATTCGCCGCCCCACGGCTTGTCCCAGGTGTCCGGATCGTCGACCGTGAACTGGTAGTGCAGCCGGTGCTTGCCGACGCGGGTGAATTTCTCGGTGATCTTCAGGTTCTTCCAGGCGCCCATGAAGTGCTGGGCCTGCGGCAGGTTGGTGGTCTCGACAACCAGCGTGTCGCCCTCGTACCAGCCGATCGAGTCACCCATCCAAGGCCGCACGCCATCGGTGCGATGCTTCGCGTTCAAGGGGATGATCCGCAGGTCGTGGATCATCTCGACCTCGATCAGCACCGAGTCCTTGGTCTGAATGAACTGGTAGTTGTTGTTGTAGAAGCCGTTGGGGAACATCGGCGGGCCGGCGTTGCGGCCGAACGACATGATGCAGCGTTCGCCGAGCGAACGGGTTTCATAGCTGTCGAACGAGCCCATGCCGCCGCCGAAGCGCGGGGCCGGCGCCGCGCCGGCCTTGCGCGGCGGGACCTGGCCGTTCGGCGTGGTGATCAGCGAGGTGCGCGGCTCGCCGTTGACCCGCATCACGTGGCTGCCCGGATCCAGCCAGCCGCGGTTGTAGCCGCCCACGTCCCCGCCCGCGGCGGCGAACTCGGGACGGATGTTGGCGCCCGGCGGCGTCTTGGGCGCCTCGGCCGGCGCGTTCGGGTCGGTGTCCTGGTTGCCCTCCTCCACCTCGGCGGCGGCGCTGGACTCCATCTCCTTCACCTGCTCGGGCGTATAGACGAGCTGATCCTTGAATTGCGGCCGGCGGGTCATCGGCGTCAGGGTGGCGTTGCTCCAGAAGCCGGAGAGGTCCGGCTGGCCGAACGCATTGCGCTCAAGCTTCCACGGCGCCTCGGCCCTGGCCGCGGGCTTGGCGTCCGCGGCCGCCGCCGTGAGCGGCGCGGCGGCGACGCCGGCCAGCAGAAGGGTCCCAAGCGCTGCGATGACGACCTTTTGCACGGCCTCTACTCCCCATCTCTTCGCCGGGCTCTTCGGACCCCGCGTTTCGTATCGATTCTAAGAGCGCAAACCCTTGCGGGCGATGCGCATGGCCAGCCCCCTTGACCGCCAGTGTCTGCCCTATAGCCCGCGCATTGCAGCCCTGTTTCAAAAATTGAAGATTTGGTACGGCGACCGTCAGCCGCAGGCGGCCGCGCGGCGTTCGAGGAAGCTGCGCTCCTGCGTGTTGCCGGCCAGGTCCGCAGCTCGAAGGAACTCCGCCCGCGCCTCGTCGGGCCGCCCCAACTTCAGCAACAGGTCGCCGCGCGCGCTCGGCAGCAGGTGATAGCGCGCCAGCGCCTCGCCCAGGGTGTCCAGGATCGCGAGCCCCGCCGCCGGCCCCTCGGCGAATCCTACGGCGATCGCCCGGTTCAGCTCGACCACCGGTGAAGGCCAGCGCCGCGCGAGGCTGGCGTACAGCTCGGCGATCCGCGCCCAGTCGGTCTGTTCGGTGACCTGCGCCCGCACGTGGCAGGCGACGATGGCGGCCTGCAGCGCATGGAACCCGCCGCCTCCGCCCAACGCCTGCGCTCGCGACAAGGCCAGCAGCCCACGGCGGATCTGCGCCCAGTCCCACAGGTCGCGGTTCTGATCGGTCAGCAGGATCGGCGCGCCGTCCGGCCCGCTCCGCGCCCCCTGCCGCGAGGCGTTCAGTTCCATCAGCGACAGCAGGGCATGCGGCTCGGGCTCGTCGGGCAGGATCGCCGTCAGGATCCGCCCCAGCCGCAGGCCCTCGTGCATCAGCTGCGGTCGCATCCAGGCGTCGCCGCGCGTGGCGGCATAGCCCTCGTTGAAGATCAGGTAGACGACCTCCAGCACCGAGCCCAGCCGCGCCGCCCGTTCGTCGCCGCGCGGCGTCTCGTAGGCCAGTCCAGACTCCGACAGAGTCCGCTTGGCGCGGGTGATCCGCTGCCCTACCGCCACTTCGGTCTGCAGGAAGGCGCGCGCGATCTCCTCGGTGGTCAGGCCGCAGATCATCCGCAGCGTCAGCGCCGCTCGCGCCTCGCGACTGAGCACGGGATGGCAGGCGGTGAAGATCAGCCGCAGCCGCTCGTCGCCGATGTCGTCGTCCAGCGTCGCATCCAGGTTGGGCGCCTGCTGCTGCTCGGCCTCCAGGTCGGCGGCCAGCGTCTCGTGTTTGCGCCCCAACATTCGGCGGCGACGCAGCTGGTCCAGCGCGCGGCGTCGCGCCGTCGCCATCAGCCAGGCGCCGGGCCGCTCGGGCGTACCGGTCCGGGGCCAGGTCTCCAGGGCCGCGACCAGCGCCTCCTGCACCAGTTCCTCGGCCAGCGGGACGTCGCGCAGCATCCGGGCCAGGCCGGCGATCAGCCGAGGCTGCTCGATCCGCCAGACCGCCAGGATCGCCCGCTGCGCGTCGTCGCCGCTCACGCCTAGCCTTGCGCCGCGGCCGCCGATCCGGCGCAGGCCGGGTCTTCCATCTCGACCCCGTGCACGGCCATCGCGCGCATTTCACAGACGCCTTCCCAGCCGGGCATGTGCTGGCGGTGCAGCTCCATGAACTTCTGCGCCGAGGCGATGGCCTCCTCCTTCGCCGGGAAGTCGAAGATGGCGTAACCGCCGACGATCTCCTTGGACTCCATGAACGGCCCGTCCACCACCGACACCCTGCCGCCCTTCAACGAGATCTCGGCGCCCATGGCGACCGGCATCAACCCGCCCTGGTCGATCATCCGCCCCGCCCGGATTTCCTCGGCGGCCAGTTCGTTCATGGCCTCCATCAGCTCGGGCGACGGCGGGCCCTGGTCGGCCGAGCGGACGATGAACATGTAGCGCATGGGGATCTCCTTGGTTGAGCGGGGCCTTCCGGGCCCGACACCCACTCGACGAACCAGCGTGGAGCAGTCCGACAGCGCCTCGCAAGAAACTTGCGTCCCGCCGGTGGATTGCGAGCCACTCTCAACAGGCGCCAAAGCCAGGTTCGCACGTTCCAACCTCGCGGGTCATGCGAGGGACGATCATGCACAACGAGGAAGCACTCCCCGTGTCGCGCCGGGGGATCCTGGCGGGCGGGGCGGCCACGGCGACGGTCGCGGCCCATCCCGCCGCGGCGCAGCCGCCGCCCGAGGGGTCACCGCCCACCGCCACCGCCGTGCTCAAGGTCAACGGCAAGTCGATGACCTTCAAGCTCGACACCCGCACGACCCTCCTCGACGCCCTGCGGGAGCACGCTCACCTGACAGGTTCGAAAAAGGGTTGCGACCACGGCCAGTGCGGCGCCTGTACGGTTCTGGTCAACGGTCGGCGGATCAACGCCTGTCTCACCCTGGCCGCCATGCATGACGGCGACGAAATCACCACCATCGAGGGCCTGGGCCGCCCCGGCGACCTCCACCCGCTGCAAGCCGCGTTCGTCGCCCACGACGGCTACCAGTGCGGCTACTGCACGCCCGGCCAGATCTGTTCGGCGGCCGGCGCGCTTGCCGAGCTCAAGGCCGGTGTGCCCAGCCACGTCAGTCCCGACCTCGACGACCCCAAGGCCACCCGCGACGAGATCCAGGAGCGGATGAGCGGCAACATCTGCCGCTGCGGGGCCTACTCCAACATCATCGACGCCATCGCCGACGCGGGAGGGATCAAACTGTGAAGCCCTTCACCTATGAGCGCGTCGCCGCCCCCGCCGAGGCGGCCGCCGCGGCCCTGAAGAACCCCAAGGCGCGCTTCGTCGCCGGCGGCACCAACCTGCTCGACCTCATGAAGCTGGAGATCGAGACGCCCCCACACCTGATCGACATCAACCGCCTGGGCCTGGACGCCATCCAGGAGACCGACGACGGCGGCCTGCGCATCGGCGCCCTCGTCCGAAACACCGATCTCGCCGCCGACAAGCGGGTCCGCAAGGACTACGCCGTCCTCACCCGCGCCCTGCTGGCCGGGGCCTCGGGCCAGCTCCGCAACAAGGCGACCACCGGCGGCAACCTGCTCCAGCGCACCCGCTGCCCCTACTTCTACGACACGACCAAGCCCTGCAATAAGCGCGACCCCGGCTCGGGCTGTTCGGCCATCGGCGGCTTCAGCCGCAACCTCGCTGTCGTGGGCGTCAGCGACCAGTGTATCGCCACCCATCCCAGCGACATGGCCGTCGCCATGAGGGCGCTGGACGCCACGGTGGAGACCGTCCATGCCGACGGCCGCACCCGGGCGATCTCCATCGCCGACTTCCACCGTCTGCCCGGCGCCACGCCGCACGTCGAGACCGACCTGGCGCCCGGCGAACTGATCACCGCCGTGGTCCTGCCGAAGCCGGTCAAGGGCGTACACGTCTACCGCAAGGTCCGCGACCGGACCTCCTATGCCTTCGCCCTGGTTTCGGTCGCCGCGGTGCTGCCCAAGGACGGGCCCGCCCGGCTGGCCTTCGGCGGCCTGGCCCACAAGCCGTGGCGCGTCGCCGAGGCCGAGCAGCGCCTGGCCCAAGGCCCGAAGGCCGTCGTCCAGGCCGCCCTGGCCGGCGCGAAGACCACGCCGCAGAACGCCTTCAAGGTTCCGCTCCTGGAACGGACGCTGGCCGGCGTTCTCGACCAAGCCCAGCAGATGGGGGCCTGACCATGAAGTTCGACGCGCCCGCCGCCCCGAACCCCATCGACCGCGGCAAGGTGATCGGCAAGCCGGTCGACCGTATCGACGGTCCGCTCAAGACCACGGGGACCGCCCCCTATGCCTACGAGCGCCACGACGTCGCCCCCAACGCCGCGTACGGCTACATCCTGGGCGCGGCCGTCGCGAAAGGCCGCATCACCGCCATCGACGACAGTGACGCCCTGCGCGCGCCTGGCGTCATCGCCGTGGTCACCCACCGAAACGCGGGCAAGCTGGGCAAGGCCAAGGCCATCACCGCCCGCCTCCTCGCCGGCCCCGACGTCCAGCACTTCGACCAGGCCGTCGCCATCGTCGTCGCCGAGACCTTCGAACAGGCCCGCGACGCCTCGCGGCGCATCAAGGTGCGCTACGCCAAGACCCCCGGCGCCTACGACCTCGCGGCCGCCAAGGACTCCGCGAAGAAGCCCGAGGCGAATCCCGACGCCGGTCTCGACAAGCCTGACACCGCCGTCGGCGACTTCCCCGGCGCTTTCGCGAAGTCCCCGGTGAAGGTCGACGCCACCTACACCACCCCCGACCATTGCCACGCCATGATGGAGCCGCACGCCAGCACCGCGGCCTGGGATGGCGGCAAGCTCACGCTCTGGACCTCCAATCAGATGATCGCCTGGGCGGTTCGAGACCTCTCCGAGACCCTGCTCATCCCCAAGGAGAACATCCGGGTCGTATCGCCCTACATCGGTGGCGGCTTCGGCTCGAAACTGTGGATCCGCTCGGACGCCGTCATGGCCGCCCTGGGCTCGCGCGCCGCCGGTGGCCGGCCTGTCAAGGTGACGCTCGCGAGGCCACAGGTGTTCAACAACACCACCCACCGCCCCGCCACCATCCAGCGCATCCGCCTGGGCGCCGACCGCGACGGCAAGATCCTGGCGATCGGCCATGAGAGTTGGTCCGGCGACCTACCCGGCGGCGGGCCCGAGACGGCGGCGAACCAGACCCGCCTGCTCTATGCCGGCGCGAACCGCATGACCGCCCACCGCCTTGCCGTGCTCGACCTGCCCGAAGGCAACGCCATGCGCGCGCCCGGCGAGGCGCCCGGCATGATGGCGCTCGAGATCGCCATCGACGAGCTGGCCGAGAAGCTCGGCATGGATCCGGTCGAGCTGCGTATTCGCAACGACGTCCAGTACGACCCCGAGGCCGGACCTAAGCGCCCGTTCTCCCACCGCGACCTCGTCGGCTGCCTGCGCGCCGGCGCCCAGCGCTTCGGCTGGGACCGGCGCAACCCCACGCCGGGCAAGGTGCGCGACGGCCGCTGGCTGGTGGGCATGGGCGTCGCCGCGGCCTTCCGCAACAACCTGACCATGAAGTCCGCCGCTCGCGTCGGGGTGGACCGGAAAGGCGTGATCACCGTCGCCACCGACATGACCGACATCGGAACCGGCAGCTACACGGTCATCGCGCAGACGGCCGCCGAGATGATGGGCGTCGACCTCGACAAGGTGGTCGTGCTGCTGGGCGATTCGAGCTTCCCCGAGTCCGCCGGCTCGGGCGGCCAGTGGGGCGGGAACAGTTCCTCGTCGGGCGTCTACGCCGCCTGCGTGAAGCTGCGCGAAGCCCTGGCCCGCAAGGCCGGCTTCGATCCCGCCGACGCCGTCTTCGACGACGGCAAGGTCCGCTCCGGGAACAAGAGCGTGTCGCTCGCCGAACTGGCCGGAGACGCCGGCGTCTCCGCCGAGGACGCCATCGAGTTCGAGGGCCTCGACAAGGCCTACGCCCAATCCACCTTCGGCGCCCACTTCGTCGAGGCCGGCGTCGACGCTCACACGGGCGAGGTGCGCGTGCGGCGGATGGGCGGCGTGTTCGGCGCCGGCCGGATCCTCAACCCCAAGTCCGCCCGCAGTCAGGTGATCGGCGCCATGACCATGGGCGTGGGCGCGGCGCTGATGGAGGAGGCGGTGGTCGACGTGCGCCACGGCTGCTTCATCAACCACGACCTGGCCGAATACGCCGTGCCGGTGCACGCCGACATCCCACACCAGGACGTGGTGTTCCTCGACGAGGTCGACGACAAGTCCTCGCCGCTGAAGGCCAAGGGCGTGGGCGAACTCGGCATCTGCGGGGCGGCGGCGGCGGTGGCCAACGCCGTCTACAACGCCTGCGGCGTCCGCGTGCGGGACTACCCGATCACCCTCGACAAGATCCTGGCCGGCTGGACGAGGGCCTGAGGCCCGCGATGCATGCGCCGCTCCTCGTCGGCGTTACCGCCGCAGCGGTGATGCTGACCGCCTGCGGGCCGCCGCGATCTCCGCCGACGGTGCTGCTCCAGGGCGTCCAGGTGAATCACGACAGCCAGGACGCCACCCCCGTCCGCCGCCGCCTGCTGTCTCGCTTCCCATTGGGCTCGCCCGAGGCCGGCCTTTCCGCCTACCTGCGCGACCAGGGTTTCCAGATCCGGCGCCTCACCGACGTGGGCGAGACGGGCGATCAGGTCTATGGCGAGGCCAGTCGGCGGTGGGGCAACCCCCTCAACGGCCGGCGCGCTCGCGTGTTTTGGCGCGCCAGCAAGGAGGGCGTCCTCATCGAACTGGGCGTCATCGTCGAGGCGACCGGTCTGCTAGGCGAACTCGGGAACCTCTAGGCCACCGCGCGTCGATACAGGTGCCAGGTCGCATGGCCCAGCACCGGCACCGCCACGATCAGGCCGACCAGCGCCGGGATCGAACCCAGCACCAGGCTGCCGGCCACGATCAGGCCCCAGGTCGCCATGGTCACGGGGTTGGCCAACACGACCTTGACCGAGGTCTTGATCGCCACGTCCAGGTCCACGTGCTTGTCCAGCAGCAGCGGGAACGACACGACGCTGATCGCCAGGGCCACCACCGCGAACAGGAAGCCGACGCCGATACCGATGATCGCCATCGTCTGGCCGCCGCCCGTGGCGAACACTCGGTTGACGAAGATCTCGGCCGTTGGCGGCGCCCCGTTCGCGAACGCCAGCAGGCTGATCTCGTAGGCCGTGGCCATCCACAGCGCGAACAGCCCGATCAGGATCAGGCCCATGCCGACGATCGAGCCGATCGCCGGCGAGCCGAACACCCGCGCGGCGTCCATCCAGCTCACCTGTTCGCCCCGCTCGCGGCGGCGGCTGATCTCGTAAAGGCCCACCGCGGCCAGCGGCCCCACCAGGGCGAAGCCCGACAGCAACGGAAACACCATGGGCAGCAGCTCGTAGCGCATGGCCAGGGCGGCGAGCACAAGCCCCGCCAGCGGATAGATGATCGCGATGAACACCACGTCGTCGCGCGCCGCGCCGAAGTCGCCGAAGCCCTTCTTCAGCGAGGAGGTGAGGTCGGCCATCCCGATCTTGCGGATCTGCGGCTCCAGCCGCGCCGCCGCCCGCTCGGCCGCGGTCGCGTGGCGCCTGGGCGCCGTGAAGGCGTCGATCAGATGCTTGATGGCATATTCGAAGGGGTTCTCAACGTGATTGCCGACCGCCATGCGCTTCCTCCGGCCTGTTGGGGTCGGTGGTCCGCGCTGGGCTCCCGCCGGTGTGCAGCGGGCGTCTGGCGCAAATCGCCGGCCCGGAAAACACGATCCCGAAGTCTAACACGCTCGTCCCAAGCCGGCCACCGCCCCCGACGGCGGCCCGGTGGTTACAGTCAAGCTGCGCCCGAAAACGGCCTACATCGGGCCCGATTGAAAGGTTGTTCAAAGCTTAACGACGGTCGGGGGGGACCATCGGAACGGAGAGACTTGAATATGATCCACTCGACCTCGAAAGTGTTGATCGCGGGGGCGGCGTTACTGGGTGTTGTCAGCCTCGGCGGCTGCGCCACCAAGAAGTTCGTGCGTGAAGAAGTGGCCGTGGTCGGCGCCAAGACCGATGCGGTCAGCGGCCGCGTCGACACGGTCGAGACCCGCGTCGTGGCGGTCGAGGGCACGGCTAAGGATGCGCTGGACCGCGCCACCGCGGCCGGCAAGCTGGCCGAGGGCAAGTTCCTCTATTCCGAGGTGCTGCAGGACGACGGCTTCAAGTTCGGCGTCTCCAAGGCGACGCTGACGCCCGAGATGCAGGCCCGCCTCGACCAGTTCGCCGAGAAGCTCAAGACCGACAACCGCAACGTCTACGTCGAAGTCCAGGGCCACACCGACGCCACCGGCGCCAAGGAGTTCAACTACAAGCTGGGCGAAGAACGGGCCGAGGTCGTGCGCCGTTACCTCAACCAGCATGGCGTGCCGCTCAACCGCATCAGCACCATCTCGTATGGTCCTGACGCCCCGACGGCGCCCAACAACGACCGGGCCGGCCGCCAGGCCAACCGCCGCGTTGTGCTGATCGTCCTCAGCTAGGCAGCGAGATCTCCTCGCAGGCCCCGTGACGCAGGATCGCCGCCCGTCTGATACGAGACGTCGCCTGGTCACGGGGATGCTTAGCCTTGCGGGGCACGTCGCGGCGGTGCTGGTCGTCTTGCACGCCCAGCCCCGGCCGCCGCCCTCGCCCGTGGCGCCCCCCGTCCAGGTCCAGCTCGTCCAGTTCGCACCCGAACCGCCCAAGCCGCCGGCCCCGCCTGACCCGGCGCCCGAGCCCAAGGTCGCGCCGCCGAAGCCCGCGCCGCCCAAGCTCGAGAAGAAGAAGCCCACTCCGCCCAAGCGCGCCATCGCGCGCCCTACTCCTGCGCCGCGCGAACCCTCGCCGCTGGTGGCCGAGACGGCGCCTGTGGTCGACCGCTCGTCCGAGGTCAGCGACGCCGAACTCGCTTCGGCCACCACCGCGGGTTCGGGCGGTGGCGGGGGCGGCGGCGGCCAGTGCGACATGGCCGGCTGGCTGCAGGCCAAGCTGCGCAAGGATCGCCGCGTCCAGGCCGCCCTGGCCCAGGCGCAAAAGGGCCAGGCCATCCGCGTCTGGAACGGCGACTGGATTACCCACCCCGGCCAGGACGGCAAGGGCCTCGCCGCCGTCCGCGAAGCCATCATGTGGGAAGTCGCCTTCGCCCCCGAAGCCTGCCGCAAGCAGCGCGTGCGCGGCCTGATTCTCCTGTCCCTGAACGACGGCGCCGCCCCCGCCCGCGTCGTGATCGGCGCCGGCGACTGGCGCTGGTCCGACGTGCTCTGGGCTGCCGGCTCGCCCCGGCGCGGCGGTTAGCGCCGCCGGCGTATTCGTCGACCGGGCGAGGTTTGACTTTTACCGACGCGGGCCCCATCTTCTGGACACCATGTGTAAATCCGCTGCATTCGCGCGCCGACAGCACCATGCTGGTCGCCTGGTCGCAGGCTACTAGCCCCGAGGGCCGTAAGCACAAAAGCTTCGGACTCGGGGGACACCCCTATTTTGCTTCCGTCAACTTGAAAGACGTCAGCATTTTCAGCTGACCTCGGTGACGAAGGCGAACCCTATACACAAGGGAATTTCCGGGCGGGCCTAGGCCCGAGTGGAGAACCCTGCGCGCTCAGGTCCTGGAACGGCGGAAATCCTCCCTTCCCGGCGCCCGCGCGCATCCCCTCAACACACAATTCCGCCGCCGCCGCACGCCGCGGCGACGCATCGCAAAGGAGCCGAAGATGTCTCTTCGCAGCCACCAATTCCGCAAGCCGTCCATCTACGTGACCGAGTCCGAGTACGAGCGCCTCTGGAACCTCGCCGAAGCCAACAGCTCGCGCGGCGCCGCCCTGCTGGGCGACGAGCTGGCCCGGGCGATCGTGCTCAAGGACGACGAATATCCCCGCGAGTTCGTCCGCCTGAACTCGGTCGTCGAGTTCACCGACCTGATGACCGGTCGTCGTCGCCGCGTGCAGATCGTCCTGCCGGACGCCGCGGATATCGACCAGGACCGCATGTCGGTCGTCACCCCCGTGGGTGCGTCCCTGCTCGGCCTGACGCCGGGGGATTCGATCAGCCTGAGCACCGACGACGGCCGCTCGCACGTCCTTCAGGTCGCAAGCATCGAGAGCGTCCGCGAGGCCGCCTGAACGGGCGGGTCATCTGCGGCGGCCTGCGCGCCGCGCGACGGCCCGGCCGGTCGCGTTACGCCGCCAGCAGGTCGGCCAGCTTGCCCACCGTGTTCCAGTTCCGCGCCGTGCCCCGCACCTTGAGCCGGCGCTCGATCACCACGTTGCTCAGCTTCGACGTCCCCGCTCCGTTGGGGAACCGGATGTACAGGCAGCCGGGCCCGGTCCGGACCTCCTCGCCCGCCACGCAGGCGCTCTCCAGCACGTCCAGGCCGGCGGCCGGCTCGCCCGTCAGGAACATGGCCATCAACCGGTTCGGCTCGTCCTTCGCCGCCTTCGGAAACGGATTGGCCGCGATCACCGCCTCCAGCTGGTCGAGGTCACGCACCATCACGTCGGTAGCCAGGCCCAGGTCCTTCAGGATCGCCGCCTCCAGCGCCTTCTCCGCGGCGGCCGGCGTCAGGGTCGTCCCGAACAGTACGTTGCCGCTGGCCAGCAGCGTGGCAGGCGCCTCGAATCCCGCCTCGGCGGCGACCCGCTTCAGGTCGGCCATCAACAGCTTCCGGCCCCCGACGTTCACCGCCCGCAGCAGGCCCGCGACCCGCTTCACCGCGACGCGGCTTCCCATTCCAGGAACTCCGGCTGCTCCAGCAACCGCTGGCAGTATTCCCCGGCCGGTCCAGCGTCGCCGTAGTCCGACAGCTTGACCCCATAGGTGCGGAATCGCGTCGCGACGGGCGTGTAGAAGGCATCGGCGATCGACCACTCACCCGCCAGGAACGGCCCGCCGAACCGGTGCAGCATCTCGTTCCAGACCGTAGCGATGCGCCGGATGTCCTTCTGGGTGGCCGGCGATAGCTCCACGGGCCTCGGCTCGGCCTCCAGCGCCATCGGGCATTCGCCGCGCAACGAGGAGAAGCCCGAGTGCATCTCCGCCGCCGCCGCGCGCGCCAGCGCGCGCGCCGCCGGATCCTTCGGCCACAGGCCCGGCGCCTTCTCGGCCACATATTCGCAGATCGCCAGGCTGTCCCAGACCACCAGCCCGTCGGCCTTCAGCACCGGCACAAGACCCGAGGGGGAATGCGCCCGGATCTCGACCTCGCTCATGTTGTTCTCCCGGCGAAGCTCCACCAGGGTTTCGGTGAACGGCAGGCCCGAGCGCTTCAGCGCCAGCCAGGGCCTCAGCGACCAGGTGGACCACCTCTTCGTGCCGATCACCAGTTCCATCGCCGTCGCTCCATACTGCTGATTTGAAACACTTGAACGGTTGCGGGCCGGGCCCTGGCGCCATCTAGTTCGAGGCAATCAGAAAAGAAACCGAGGAACGCCTCCCCATGACCGAAGCCGTGTCGCCCGCCGCCGACCCCAAGGCCGAGAACGCTGCGCCCGCAGCGCCCGCCGAGGGCTCGCCGTTCTCGGTGGGCTACACCCGCTACGCCATGTGGCTGCTGCTCGGCATCTACGTCATCAACTTCCTCGACCGCCAGGTGATCAACATCCTGGCCGAGCCTATCAAGAACGACCTGGGCCTCGCCGACTGGCAGCTGGGCTTGATGAGCGGCCTGGCCTTCGCCGTGTTCTACACCTTCCTCGGCATCCCGATCGCCCGCCTGGCCGAGCGCAAGAACCGCGCGGTGATCATCGGCACGGCCACGGCGGTCTGGAGCGGCTTCACCGCCCTTTGCGCCACCGCCGGCAACTTCGCCCAGCTCATCGTCTATCGAATCGGCGTCGGCGTCGGCGAGGCCGGCTGCACCCCGCCCGCCCACTCGTTGATCGTCGACTACACGCCCCGGGAAAAGCGCGCCTCGGCGCTGGCCTTCTATTCCATGGGCACGCCCATCGGCGGCCTCCTGGGATTGGTGATGGGCGGCCTGATCGCCGACATGCACGGCTGGCGCACCGCGTTCCTGGTGGCCGGCGTCCCGGGGGTGATCTTCGCGCTGCTGGCCTTCTTCACCCTGAAGGAGCCCCGGCGCCTCATGCGCGAGCATGCCGAGAAGGTGGCCGCCAACTCCGCGACCTTCAGCCAGACCATGGCCTATCTCGCCACGCGCCGGACGTTCTGGTTCATCGCCTTCGCCGCCGCCATCAAGGCCTTCATCGGTTACGGCCACGCGCCCTTCACCGCCTCGTTCTTCCTGCGCAACCACGCCGAAGAGATCGCCCAGCTCGCGGACGGCTTCGGATTGAAATCGGTGGGCTTCCTGGGCCTGGCCCTCGGCCTGATCAGCGGCACCGCGGGCGCCATCGGCTCGTGGGTGGGCGGCTGGATCGCCGACAAGTACGGGCGCAAGGACCTGCGCGCCTACATGGTCGCGCCCGCCATCGCCAGCATCGTCACCATCCCGGTCTACATCACCGCGGTCAGCATCGATTCGGCGGCCATCGCCCTCTTCGTCCTCGCCATCAACGCCTTCCTGGGCACGCTCTGGTACGGCCCCGTGTACGGCACCGGCCAATCGGTCGTCCCGCCGCACATGCGCGCCACCGCCGCGGCCATCCTGCTGTTCATCATCAACCTGATCGGCTTGGGCCTCGGCCCGCTGGCCGTGGGCATCCTGTCGGATTGGTTCAACAAGGGCCTCGGCATGGGGCCCGGGGAAGGCGTGCGCTGGGCCCTGATCGTCTCGGCCTCGTTCGGGCTGGTGGCCTTCACCTGCTTCTGGCTGGCCCGCCGCACGATCCGCGAGGACACCGTCAGCTAGCTTGAGCACGGCGGCGGCCCATCCTACCTAAACCTCGATGACCGAGGTCGCCGCCGACATCCTGCTGCAGACGCCGGCGCTCACGGTTCGCGATATTCGTTGCCGCGGAACCTGTCGCCACGCCAGCCCGGAGGAATGCGCCTCGGCCACCGAGCTCGTCTTCCCTTACCGCGGCGTCTACACGCGCCACGTCGGCGCGGACCAGGCGGTGGCCGAGGCCGGCCAGGTGCTGTTCTTCAACGCCGACGAGGGCTACCGCATCGCCCATCCGGTGGCCGGCGGCGATGCCTGCCTGTCGTTCGCGCTCAGCCCCGACCTGCTGCTGGAACTCGCGCCGCAGCCGCTGCTGCGCCGCTCTGGCCGACCGGCCTTCGAGGGCCAGCGCCGCCGCCTCGATCCGCGCACCCATGCCGTGGCCGCCCAGCTTCGCCACGGCCTGCGCACCGCGACCCTGGAGCCGCTGGCCGCCGAGGACCTGGCGCTGAGCCTCGTTCGCCGCGCGCTCGGGCCCCGCACCAGCCGCGCGCCGGTCGGCACGGCGGGCCGCCGCCGCCTCGTGGACCGCGCCAAGCTGGTCCTGGCCTCCGATCCCGCCCGCCGCTGGACGCTCGCCGAGATCGCCGCCGAGACCGGCGGCTCGCCCGTCTACCTCACCCAGGTGTTTCAGGCCGTGGAGGGCGTGCCGCTCTACCGCCACCAGCTCCGCCTGCGCCTGGCCCAGGCGCTGGACCGCCTGCCAGACGCGCCCGACCTGACGGCGCTGGCCCTCGACCTGGGCTTCTCCAGCCACAGCCATTTCACCGCCGCCTTCCGCGACGCGTACGGCCGGCCGCCCTCGGGTTTCAGGGTGCGCTGAGTCCAAACGTCAGGCTGGAGAAGGTCGTCTCGAAATCGGCGTCCTCGTCAGGCTCCAGCGGCTTGGTCCACACCACCGCCAGTCGCCAGTCGCCCTTCGCCGGCATCGCGAACACCGCCTCGCCGCCCGCGTCGGTCCGCACCTCCGCTGGCGGCTTCGCGTCGTCCGCCAGGTCGGTCAACTTCACCAGCGCGCCCGCCAGCGGCCTCCCCTCGTAGGTCACGCGCACCGGCAGCCGGTCGGGGCGCGCATAGGGGTTGGCCAGCGGCGTGATCTCCAGCGGCAGACCCACCGCCTGCATCGCCGCATCCCCGCCCCCCTCGCCCGCCAGCACCAGCGCCTTCGCCGCCCGGCCATAGCGCTCGTCGCCGTCGCGTCCCGCCTGGCCGGCCTTCGCCCGCGCCTCGATGGCCGGCGTCAGGCCCTCGTCGCGCAGATAGGCCTCGAACTTCGCCGCCGGCAGCCGGCTGCGCCCGCCCGCGTCCGTCGCCAGCACCAGCACGTGAACCCCGTCGCCCGCCAGCTTCACCGCTCCGTCCGCCGCCGCGCCGCCCAGGTCCAGCGACGCCTTCGCGTCACGCGCCGCGCCGTCCGGCCCCACGACGTCGAAGCGGATGATCCGCCGCAGCGGGAGCGCCGAGCGGCTTCGGTCCGGCCCGTCGCCCACCTGCAGCGTCAGCGGAACCTCCGCCCCCGCCGTCGCGCGGAACGCCCGCGGCTGGATCCAGAAGTCGTGCGCCCGCGCCGGGCCGGCCATGCAGAGCGCCGCCGCCATGAACATTGCCGCCCGCATCACGGCGTCGCCAGGAACGGGAACACGCTCGCCGAATGCTCGCGCTCGTCCCGGTCCACCCCGTCGCTCACCGCCGTCAGCGTCCCCCCCACCAGCAGCGAGCGATAGGTGTCCACCGCGTCGTCGTTCGGCGTCCGCCCGCCGCAGGACCCCGCCCGCGTGCGGTCGCCCGACAGCGCCGCCAGCTCCACCGCGAACAGCCCGTCGCACCGCCCCGACGCCCCGTTCACCCACAGCCGGTCGTCGGCCAGCAGGATCGCCAGCGGCAGGTAGCGCGACGGCCCCGCCAGCGGCTCGGCCAGCCAGGCGTTGCCGCACCGCCCGTCGAAGCCGTCGTACAGCGCCAGCCCCTTCTCGATCTCGCCCACGAACCGCCCGCCGTCGCTCGGGACCGTTCGATTGTACGTTTCCTTCAGCGCGTCCGAGACCTCGTCCGGCCCCGTCGTCGCCAGCAGCGCATTGCCGGTCAGCGGCCGGCCCATCCGGTCGATCCGCCCCTTGGCCGAGGCCGTTTCGCCCCACACCGCCAGCATCTTCCCGCCCCTGGCCACGACGCCCATGTCCAGCGAGATCACCAGCGATGCGGGCGTCCAGCCCTTCAGCAGGTTCTGCGCCGGCCCGCCGGCCGTGTGCTTCCAGGCGTCCAGCATCCGGCTCGACAGCTCGGCCCCGAACGCCGGGCAGCCCGCCCCGTCCGTGGCGATCTTCCCCGCCAGCAGCGGCTCGAACACCAGGTTGTAGGCCTCCCGCGTGCCCCGGACGTTGTTGAAGAACGGGTCTTCGCGCGGGCCGGCGAACACCCGCATCCGGCCGCTGGCGCTCGTGATCCCCTTCGGGTCCGAAGCGTCGCCGCGCACCTGCTCCGCCTCGCCCGCCCGGCAGTCGGCCCCGCCGGCCTCGAACCGACAGGTCACGTCCACCGTGGCCGTCGTCTTCCCGAAGGCTTTCCCGCTGTCGACGTGGAACGTGTAGCTGTGCCGTTCTGCGAACCCGTGGCCCACGATCGTCATCGCCAGGTTCAGACGCTTCGCGTCGGGCGAGGTCCAGGCGAAGATGTCGCCGATATCCACCGCCGGGTCGGCGATCACGCTGGGACTGTCCTTATGGTCCGAGGCGTGCGCCACGCCTGCGCCGGCCAACGCCAAGCTCCCCAGCACCGCGCCGAATAGACGCCGCCTCAAGTCACATCCGATAGTCATCACGCGGCCCCGCCGGTTGCTGATCCGGCCATCCTGTTAGGCCGCCGGGCCGCCCCACCGCTGTCAGGATCTTTAGTGATCGCCGCCCCCGCTTCGTTCCCCTACCGCCCGTTCGAAACCCCCGCTAACGTCGCACGCAACGACCACAACAGAGTCCCCGCGTCGGGGGCCACGGGGAGCGTACCGCCAGATGCCGCCAGCCAACGCCGCGCCGGGAGCGCCCGCCTACTCCACGGCCTATCGCAACAGCGTGCTCTGGCTCCTGGTAATGGCCTACACCTTCAATTTCATCGACCGGACGATCATCTCGACGATCGGCCAGGCGATCAAAGTCGACCTCAAGCTGTCGGACCAGCAGCTCGGGTGGCTGGGCGGCCTGTCCTTCGCCCTGCTCTACACCGCCCTCGGCATCCCGATCGCGCGCCTCGCCGAGCGGGTCAGCCGGGTCAACATCATCTCGATCGCCATCGTCATCTGGTCGGCCTTCACCGCCCTCTGCGGCACGGCCACCTCCTTCGTCCACCTGCTGCTGTTCCGTGTCGGCGTGGGCGTCGGCGAGGCGGGCCTGTCGCCGCCGGCCCACAGCCTGATCAGCGACTATTTCGAGCCGAAGAAGCGGGCGACGGCGCTGTCGATCTACTCGTTCGGCATCCCGCTTGGCACCATGTTCGGCGCCATGGCCGGCGGCTGGATCGCAGAGCACCTCTCCTGGCAGGCGGCCTTCATGGTGGTGGGGATCCCAGGCGTGCTCGTCGCCATGGCCATCAAGCTTTTCGTCAAGGAGCCGCCCCGCGGCTGGTCCGACAGGCAATTGGCCATGGCCGAAGAAACGCCCGGCGCCCTGGGCCGCGAGGCCTCCGAGGCCGGAGCCCCCGCGGAGGGTCCGGCCACCACGGCCGAGCCGCCGCCCTCCATCATCTCAGTGGCCAGGCGCCTGTTCGGCACTTGGGGCATGTTCCACATGGCCGCCGGCATCACCATGGCCAGCTTCGCGGGCTACGGCACCGGCAACTACGCCCCCGCCTACTTCATCCGCGAGTTCGGCCTGGGCCTGGGCGTGGTGGGCCTCGCCATCGGGCTGATCGCCGGCCTCTCGAACGGCGCCGGCACCCTGCTGGGCGGCTTCCTCACCGACTGGGCCTCGAAGAAGAGCGTGCGCTGGTACGCCCTCGTGCCGGCCATCGGCCTGATCCTGGCCACGCCGATCTACATCTTCGCCTACACGCGTGAGAGCTATCAGCTCGCCTGGGCGATCCTGCTGATCCCCGGCGTCCTGCACTACACCTACCTCGGCCCGACGTTCGGCGTGGTCCAGAACGTGATGGACGTGCGCATGCGCGCCACCGCCGTGGCCGTCCTGTTCTTCGTGCTCAACCTGATCGCCCTGGGCTTCGGCCCGCCCTTCACCGGCTGGTGCATCGACCAGTTCGCCCGCCACGCCTTCACCAACCTGGGCATGGCCGGCGACTTCCTCGAGGTCTGCAAGGGCGGCGTCGCCGCCGCGGGGGCCGCCGCCGACGTGGCCGCGGCCTGCAAGACGGCGATGAACGAGGGCACCCGCTCGGGCATCGTCTCGAACCTGCTGATCTACGCCTGGGCCGGCGTTCACTACCTGCTGGCCGCCATCACCCTGCCCAAGGACATCGAGAAGGCGAAGGCCAGCTGAGGCCGGACGGAGACTTTACGGCGATGCGACGTTGGATGATCCCGGCCCTGGCCGCCTCGGCCCTGGTCGCCAGTTGGACGACCCTTTCGGCGCAGCCCGCGGGGACGGAAGCTGCGCCCGCGCGCGCCGCGCCGACGGGCGGCTACCTCCCGCGCGGCGGGGCGCCGAACAGCCTCGGCCTCGTGCCGCCGCCGCCCGTGGCCGGTTCGGCCGCCCAGGCCCGGGACGATGACGCCGCCAAGGCGGCGGTAGCGGTCCACGGATCGCCGCGCTGGGACCTGGCGACCCAGGACGCCGACCTCAGCTTCCCGAACGTGGCGGGCACGTTCTCCTGCGCCCTCGGCGTGCCCATCACCGAGGCCGACACGCCCAAGCTCTACCAACTGCTGCGCCGCACGCTGGGCGACTTCGGCCTCTCCACCTATCCCACCAAGACCAAGTACCAGCGCCCGCGGCCCTTCACGGTCAACGGCGCGCCGATGTGCACGCCGGCGTTGGACGTGGTGCTCCGCAAGGACGGGTCGTACCCCTCGGGTCACGTGGCGATCGGCTGGGGCTGGGCCCTGGTCCTGGCCGAGGTCGACCCCGATCGCGCGGAAGCGATCCTCGCCCGGGGCCGCGCCTTCGGGGAAAGCCGGATGATCTGCAACGTGCACTGGGCCAGCGACGTCGAGGAGGGCCGCACCATGGCCGCGGCGACGGCGGCGCGCCTGCATGCCCAGCCCGAGTTCCGCGCCGACCTGGACGCCGCGCGCAGCGAGGTCGCCGCCCTGCGGACCAGGGCCCTGCCCCCCAGCCGCGACTGCGCCAAGGAAGCGGCCCAGCTGGGCCGATAGCCGCTCCCGTAACGGACGCTGCGGGTCGGGGGGCGGCGCCTCCTTACCCCCTCGCTTCGCGGAGGAGAGGAGATCGGAGCGACAACGCCCTCGGCGGGTCGTTGGACGCCTGCGCCGCGCCGGCGGGCGCACTCCTGGGAGCCTCTGCTAAACAGGTCGCGCGGCTACCAGCAGCCCACTTTCGAGACGCCCGAGCACGCACCACCTAGGGTTATGGTTAATTTTCCCCTCACGCGGGAATCGTATTCCCTCTTGAGGCGCGAGGGCTTGCGATTCTACCGAGAGATGAGTCATTTATGGTGTACGGAGTTCATGGGGCTGAAGATGCGTAACGTCCAGGCGGCAGTATCGGCGATCGCCGCAGCACTCGCGCTGTCGGGGGCCTCTGCCCAGGCCGCGACGATCCTGGACGTCGGCAAGAACGATGGCTGTGGCAAGTCCAGCTGCTTCGGCGATGACGGCGTCTTCACCAAGACCTGGTCCGCCAAGGACGCCATCGGCCCGATGACCGTGGGCAAGTTCCTGCTGGACCGCGGCGTGCTGGGCAGCCTGGACGGCTCCACCTTCCGCATCAGCTTCCAGGTCGGCGGCCAGGAGCTCGGCTCCTGGGGCCGCTACAACATGGGTGGCATCGCCGGCGACGAGCTGTCGTTCGACGGCTTCGACTTCGTCTGGAACCCCGAGGACGGCGACCTGACCCTGGTGCTCGAGATCGACAAGCCCAAGGTCGGAACCGGCGGCGGCCTGTTCAGCTCCGGCGGCGGCTCCAACTTCCAGGCGCTGCGGGTCAACGAACCCGATCTGCCTCAGTACGGCGGCGTCGAGTTCGAGGGCATTGGCGGGAGCCCGATCTCGGCCGCGCCCGAGCCGTCCGCCTGGGCGCTGATGATCGCGGGATTCGGCATGGCCGGCGCCACGATCCGCCAACGCCGGCGAGTTGTGGCTTAGCTGCAACCCAAGCGGTAAAACTGCGCCCGACGTGCGTGTTGCTGGATTGACACGACTCGTTGCTGAAATGGTCATCTCTCCGTCATGAAGCGGCCGGCGCACGCCGGTCGTGGGGAGATCTTTTCATGCGAAATCAGTTTGCTCAGGCCGCCTCTTGGGCGGTCCTGATCGCCTTGGGCGCGGGCGCGGGAGCCGCTTCCGCCCAAACCGGGAACTCCGTCGAGGAGATCGTGGTCACCGGGTCGCGCATCCGCACCAGCCCGCTCGACCAGGCCCAGCCGGTCGTCCAGATCGACGAGGCGCTCGTCGCCAAGCAGGGCCTCACCTCCACGGTCGACGTCCTGCAGCGCATCCCGTCCGCCGCCGGCGGCCTGAACTCGAAGTTCAACAACTCGGGCAACCTGGGCAATCCGCCTGACGGCGGCGGCGTCGGCGCCGGCTCCGCCGAGATCGACCTCCGCTATCTCTCCAGCCGCCGCGTGCTGGTGCTGGTCGACGGCCTGCGCTGGGTGCCGGGCGCCGCGGCCTCGGGCGTCCCGGGCTCGGTCGACCTCAACACCATTCCAAGCGCGATGATCAGCCGGATGGAGGTCCTGCAGGAGGGCGCCTCGCCGATCTACGGCTCCGACGCCATCGCCGGCGTGGTCAACATCATCACCAAGGATCGCCAGGAAGGCTTCACGGCCTCCGCCCAGGTCGGGACCACCGACCACAGCGACGGCTTCAACCAGGAGTACAACGTCTCTTGGGGCGTGGGCTCGGGCTCGACCCACATCGTCGTCGGTGGCGGCTACTTCAAGCAGGATCCGGTGTTCGCCGCCGACCGCAAGATCAGCCGCTTCCCCGCCCCCTTCGGCACGGCCTGCGACGGCGGCTGCTCGTCCGGCACCCCGCTGGGCCGCTTCATCGTCAGCGACCCGAACACCGGCCAGGACCTGAACCTCACGCTGAAACAGGCGCTGCAGCCCGGCCAGCGGCCGACCTACGTGCCCGGAGATCCGACCGGCGCGGCCAGCAGCTTCAAGGGCTTCACCACCGCCGACCGCTTCAACTTCCAGCCGTTCAACTACATCACCATTCCGTCCGAGCGGGTCAGCCTGTTCGGCTCGGTGGTCCAGGACATCACCGACAAGATCCAGTTCCGGGTCCGCTCCAGCTACACCCAGCGCAAGTCGGCCAACCAGGCGGCCCCGCTGCCGCTGTTCGTCGGTCCCGACGCCGGCAACGGCAACCTGCTGGACACGGTCAGCATCGACGCGACCAACCCCTTCAACCCCTTCGGCTTCTCGCTGACGAACGGCACCTACGCCTTCATCGGCCGTCGCCTGGTCGAGGCGGGTCCGCGCCACTACTCCCAGGAAGTCGACACCTGGAACGTCACTGGCATGCTCTCCGGCGCCTTCGACGTCGGTGACAGGCAGTGGAACTGGGACGTCAACGCCCTCTACTCCCGCAACCACGCCGAACAGACCTTCACCGGCAACGTGAACGCCCAGCGCGTGCAGCAGGCCCTCGGGCCCGTCGCCCAGTGCACCGGCGCCTGCACCCCGCTGAACATCTTCGGCGGCGCGGGCACCATCACCCCGGCCATGCTGGCCTTCATCGGCTTCACCCAGCACGACGTGTCGCAGCAGAAGCTGACCGACTTCTCCGCCAACCTGACCGGCGACCTGTTCGACCTTCCGGCCGGTCCGCTGGCGTTCGCCGTGGGCCTCGAACGCCGCAAGAACGAGGGCTATTTCACGCCCGACGCCATCGTCGCGGCGGGCCTCTCGTCCGACATCCCGGCCCAGCCGGCCAGCGGCGAGATCACCGTCAAGGAAGCCTATGGCGAACTGCGCATCCCGTTGCTGGCGGACATGCCGTTCTTCAACCGCCTCGACGCCTCGGTCGCCGGCCGCTGGTTCGACTACTCCACCTCGGGAACGGACTCGACCTTCAAGGCCGGCCTGTCGTGGAAGCCGGTCGAGGACGTGCTGTTCCGCGGTTCGTACGGCGAGGGCTTCCGCAGCCCCTCGATCGGCGAGCTGTTCGGCAGCGCCTCGCGCTTCGACCAGGTGGTCGTCGACCCCTGCTCGGGCTTCAGCGCCGCGACGCCGGCCAACGTCCGGGCCAACTGCATCGCCGCGGGCGTGCCCGCCAACGGCAGCTACACCCAGCTCAACGCCCAGATCGGCGTGATCACCTCGGGCAACGTCAACCTCAAGCCCGAGACCAGCAAGAGCTGGAACTTCAGCGGCGTGTGGGCGCCGTCCTGGCTGAAGGAGCAGCGCTGGGCCAGCGGCGGCTCGATCGAGGTCGCCTACTCGCGCATCCGTCTCGACGACGCCATCCAGGCGCAGAACGGCCAGTCCCTGCTGGACCGCTGCGCCCAGACCGCCGACGCCCTGTCGTGCGCCACGATTACCCGGAGCTCTTCCGGCCAGGTCATCGGCATCGCCAATCCGCTGATCAACATCGGCGGCATCAAGACCCGGTCGGTGGACTTCAACGTCGTCTGGGCCTCGCCCCAATGGGATATCGGCCAGTTCGGCATCCACTGGTACTCCAGCCGCCTGCTCGAGTTCACCGAGTACGTCCCGGCGTCTAGCGGCCTGATCCCCATCGAACGGGAAGGCACCGAGCGCGGCAGCCCCGACCAGGCCTACCCGAAGTGGAAGTCCAACTTCATGGTCGACTGGGACCGCGGCGACTTCGGCGCCACGGTCAGCGCCCGCTACATCTCCTCGGTCCAGGAGGCCGGCGATCCCAACAAGCTGGAATCGCGGCTTTACGCCGACGCCCAGATCCGCTGGACGCCCGGCTTCATCGATGACGGCCTCTCGCTCGCGGTGGGCGTCAACAACCTGTTCGACAAGGACCCGCCGGGCTGCGTCACCTGCAGCCTCAACAACTACGACCCGAACGCCTACGACGCGCCGGGCCGCTATATGTACTTCCGGCTCTCGTACCGCCACTAAACAACATTGACTCCGGGCGGGGTGTCGTCAGACACCCCGCCCATGATCCCTCGTTACGCCCGCAAGGAAGCCGCCGCGATCTGGGAGCCCCAGACGCGCTTCAAGATCATGTTCGAGATCGAGGCCCACGCCGCCGACGCCATGGCGGACCTGGGCGTGATCCCGAAAGAGGCCGCCCGCGTGATCTGGGAAAAGGGGCGCGACGCCATCTGGGACGCCGACCGCATCGACGCCATCGAGCGCGAGGTGAAGCACGACGTCATCGCCTTCCTCACCCACGTCACCGAGATCGTGGGTCCCGAGGCCCGCTTCCTCCACCAGGGCATGACCTCGTCCGACGTCAACGACACCACCCTCGCCGTCCAGCTCGTCCGCGCCACCGACCTGTTGATCGAGGACGTCGACATGGTGCTGACAGCGCTGAAGAAGCGCGCCTACGAACACCGTCTGACGCCCACCGTCGGCCGCAGCCACGGGATCCACGCCGAGCCCACCACCTTCGGCCTCAAGCTCGCCGGCCACTACGCCGAGTTCCAGCGCGCCAAGGAGCGCCTGGCCATGGCCAAGTTCGAGATCGCCACCTGCGCGGTCTCCGGCGCCGTCGGCACCTTCGCCAACGTGGCCCCCGAGGTCGAAGCCTACGTCGCCGACAAGATGGGCCTCGCCGTCGAGCCCGTCTCGACCCAGGTGATCCCCCGCGACCGGCACGCCGCCTACTTCGCCGCCCTGGCGGTCGTGGCGAGCTCCATCGAAAGGCTGGCGGTCGAAATCCGCCACCTGCAGCGCACCGAGGTGCTGGAGGCCGAGGAGCCGTTCGACGTCGGCCAGAAGGGCTCGTCGGCCATGCCGCACAAGCGCAACCCGATCCTCACCGAGAACCTGACGGGCCTGGCCCGCCTGGTCCGCTCGGCGGTGGTTCCGGCCATGGAGAACGTCGCCCTCTGGCACGAGCGCGACATCAGCCATTCGTCGGTCGAGCGCGGCATCTGCCCCGACGCGACCGTCCACCTCGACTTCGCGCTGCGCCGCCTGGCCGGCGTGATCGAGCGGCTGGTGATCTACCCGGAGAACATGGCGAAGAACCTCGACCGCCTGGGCGGCCTGGTCCACTCGCAGCGCGTCCTGCTGGGCCTCACCCAGAAGGGCCTAAGCCGCGAGGCCAGCTACGCCGCGGTTCAGCGCAACGCCATGAAGGTCTGGCGCGGCGAAGGGAACTTCCTCGACTTCCTGAAGGCCGACCCGGAGATCACCCTCTCGGACGCCGAGCTCGAACAGCTCTTCGACCTCGGCTACCACTTCAAGAACGTCGACACCGTCTTCGCCCGCGTCTTCGGCCAGGACGCACACGCCAAGGCCGCCGCGGAATAGGCGCACGCCGGAGGAGGCCAGGTCATCGCCACCACGATCCATGACCTCCGCCGCCTCGCCCTGGCCCTCCCCGGCGCCCACGAGGTGACCTACCGCGGCAACCCGTGGTTCAACGTGGGCAAGAAGACCTTCGCGCTGGAGATCGACGGCCGCGCGATCCTGAAGCTCGAGAAGGGCCACCAGGAGCTGTTGTTCGAGATTCGTCCCGAGACCTTCAGCAAATGTCCGGTGGCGACGGTCTACTGGAGCTACGTCGACCTCGACCACCTCGACGAGGCGGAACTCGACGCCCTCGTCCTCGAAGCCTGGACCCAGATCGTGCCCAGGAAGGTCAGCCGGCCCTATCTCGAAGAGCTTGACCGCCGCCGCGTCACGTAATCGCCTCTCCTCCGACAACGGGAGGGACTACCCATGGACATGCAAGGCATCCTGGCGCGCCAGAAGGCGGCCCACCTGCGCGACGGCGCACCGACCGCCGAGCAGCGCATCGACCGGATCGAACGCTGCATCGGCCTCCTGGTCGATCACCGCGGCCAGATCGAGGACGCGCTCCACCAGGACTTCGGCTCCCGCTCGCGGGAGGCCACCGCCTTCACCGACGTCGCCGGCTCCATCGGCCCGCTGAAGCACGCCCGCGACAACCTCAAGGCCTGGATGAAGCCCGAGAAGCGCAAGACCACGCCCGCCATCCTGGGCCTGTTCGGCGCCAAGGCCGAGGTGCGGTTCCAGCCCAAGGGCGTCGTGGGGGTGATCAGCCCCTGGAACTTCCCGGTGAACCTCACCTTCGCGCCGCTGGCCGGCATCCTGGCCGCCGGCAACCGGGCGATGATCAAGCCGTCGGAATACACCCCCGCCACCTCCGAGCTGATGAAGGTCATGTTCGGCAAGGTGTTCTCCGAGGAGGAGATCGCCGTGGTCACCGGCGGCCCCGAGGTGGGCGAGCAGTTCACCCGCCTCGCGTTCGACCACCTGATCTTCACCGGCGCCACCTCGATCGCCCGCCACGTCATGCGCGCCGCCGCCGAGAACCTGGTGCCCCTCACCCTGGAGCTGGGCGGCAAGAGCCCGGTGATCGTGGGCAAGTCCGCCGACCTCGGCGTCGCCGCCGCCCGCATCATGAACGGCAAGACGCTGAACGCCGGCCAGATCTGCCTGGCCCCCGACTACGTGCTGGCCCCGCAGGAGAGCGTCGAGGGCTTCGTCGAGGCCGCCCGGGCCTCGGTCGCCAAGATGTTCCCCACCATCAAGGACAACCCCGACTACACCTCGATCGTCGCCCAGCGGCACTACGAGCGCATCACCGGCTACATCGACGACGCCCGCGCCAAGGGCGCCCGCATCGTCGAGCTCAAGCCCGACGGCGAGGACCTGACCCAGCAGGAGCATCGCAAGATCGCCCCGACCCTGATCCTGGAGCCCACCGACGACATGAAGGTGATGCAGGAGGAGATCTTCGGCCCCGTCCTGCCGGTGAAGAGCTATCGCACCGTCGACGAGGCCATCGGCTATGTGAACGGCCACGACCGGCCGCTGGGGCTCTACTACTTCGGCGACGACGCGTCCGAGCGCGAGAAGGTGCTGGCCTCCACCACGCCGGGCGGGGTCACCGTCAACGACGTGATCATGCACGTGGCCCAGGAGGAGCTGCCGTTCGGCGGCGTGGGGCCGTCCGGCATGGGCAGCTACCACGGCCACGACGGGTTCCGGGAGTTCAGCCACCGCAAGGCGATCTACACCCAGATCAAGAAGGACATCGGCCCGCTCCAGGCGCTGCGTCCCCCCTACGGCGCCGGCATCCGCAAGATGCTGGCGGCGCAGATGAAGCGCTAGGACCGACCACGAACGAAAAAGGCGCGGCCGACCGGCCGCGCCTCTTTGAAATCCTTCGGGAGCTCGCCTTCGCGAAACCGGGCCCTAGTTCCCGCTGCGCACGCCTTCGCGGGCCTGGGCCAGCAGCTCGGCCATCTTCATGCGGACCTCGCCCTCGGACACGCTCACGCCCGAGCCCTTCAGGTCCTCGAACACCTTGCGGAACACGTCCTCATCGCCGGGCAGCTCGAAGTCCGACTTCACGACCGCCTTGGCGTATTCGTCCACATGGGCGCCTTCCAGGCCCATCAGGCCGGCCGCCCATTGGCCGAGCGCGCGGTTGCGACGCGCATGGGCCTTGAACTCCTGCTCCTGGTCGAGGGCGAACTTCTTCTCGAAGCCTTGTTCGCGTTCGTCGAAAGTCGTCATCGTATCCTGGGGGCAAACTTCTTGGAGCGGGCGATCCCATATCGTGTGCCGATCAGGCCCGCAATGGAAAGAGGCTCCGGCGTCGCGAGTTTGCGCCGCAGCGTCGCACACGCTATTTTTGTCGCGCCTGAATGGGGCGAGAGGCCGAGTCGGACCCGCGCGCGAGGATCACAGCCGCGCGCGTTTTTCGTTTTCCCGACCGGAGTAAGTCCTCGCCAATGGAGAAGGCCAAGAGATGACCCGCCGTAAGAAGATCTACGAGGGGAAGGCCAAGATCCTCTATGAGGGCCCGGAACCCGGTACGCTGATCCAGTACTTCAAGGACGACACCACCGCATTCGACGCGACCAAAAAGGCCGTGCTCGAGGGCAAGGGGGTGATCAACAACCGCATCAGCGAATACATCATGACGAAGCTGAACTCGATCGGAGTTCAGAACCACTTCATCAAGCGGCTGAACCTGCGCGAACAGCTCATCAAGGAAGTGGAGATCATCCCCCTCGAGGTGGTGTGCCGCAACGTCGCGGCCGGCTCGCTCAGCACCCGCTACGGCCTGCCTGAGGGTCAGCCCCTGCCCCGCTCGATCATCGAGTTCTACCTGAAGGACGACAAGCTTCACGACCCGATGGTCTCGGAGGAGCACATCACCGCCTTCAATTGGGCCTCGACCCAGGAGATCGACGACATGATGGCGCTCACCCTGCGGGTGAACGACTTCCTGACCGGGCTGTTCAGCGGCGTCGGCATCACCCTGGTCGATTTCAAGATCGAGTTCGGCCGGGTCTATGAGAACGATTTCGCCCGCATCATCCTGGCCGACGAGATCAGCCCCGACTCCTGCCGCCTGTGGGACAGCCAGACCAACGAGAAGCTGGACAAGGACCGGTTCCGCCGCGACCTGGGCAACGTGATCGAGAGCTACACCGAGGTTGCGCGCCGGCTCGGGATCATGAAGGAGATGCCCACCGTGATTCAGGGGGGCCTCCACTAGTGCGCGCGAAAGTTCATGTCTTCCTGAAGCCGGGCGTCCTCGACGTCCAGGGCAAGGCGGTCGAGCAGGCGCTGCACGGCCTGGGCTGGGGCGGCGTCGAGCACGTTCGCGTCGGCAAGACCATCGAGTTCGACCTCGCCTCCGCCGACAAGGCCGCCGCCGAGGCCGAGGTGAAGGCGATGTGCGAGAAGCTGCTCGCGAACACGGTCATCGAGAGCTACCGGGTGGAGTTGGCGTGAAGCGCTGGGCGGTTCTTCCCGCCCTCCTCACGCTCGGAGCCTGCTCGAAGCCGGCCGAAGCTCCCGTCACCTACCTCGGCCTCGACTGCGCCCAGCCGTTCGAGGCCCAGGCCGCGGCGATCCGCGCCCAGCCGCACATGGTCCCGGCCCCCGACGATCCCGCCGAACCCTACAGCTTCACCAGTAGCGCCGACGGCAAGACCTCCTATCTGATCACCAAGACGGGGGCGCCGGGGCATCCAGCGATCATGATGCAGAAGGCCAAGGGCTCCGACGTCGTCACCACGGGCTGCCCCTATGGCGACAGGAAGGGCTACGACCAGCTCCACGCATACCTGGACAGCCTGAAGCATTGGACGCGCGAGAAATGACCGGCTTCCACCTCGCCGAGATCAACGTCGGCCGCCTGCTGCAGCCGGTCGACCACCCCCAGATCGCCGACTTCAAGAACAACCTTGACCGCATCAACGCCCTGGCCGAGGCCACGCCCGGCTTCGTCTGGCGCCTGGTGGGCGAGGGCAACAACGCCACCGACATCCAGCCCAGGCCGGACGATCCGCTGTTCGCCGTGAACATGAGCGTGTGGACCGGCATGGACGCCCTGGCCGGTTACGGCTATCGGAGCGCCCATCGCGACATCATGCGCCGCCGGCGCGAGTGGTTCGAGGCCATGCAGATCTACATGGCCCTCTGGTGGATCCCCGCCGGCCACACGCCTTCCGTCGAGGAGGGCCTGGCCAAGCTGGAGATCCTGGAGCGTCTCGGCCCCTCGCCTGCGGCGTTCACGTTCCGCGAGCCGTTCCCCGCGCCCGACGCCACGCCGGTCGCGCCCGTTTTGGACAAGTGCGCCTGAGGTCCTGATGAAAGCCGCCGTCATCGTCTTCCCGGGTTCCAACTGCGACCGCGACTGCAAGGTGGCGATCGAGCGCTCGACGGGCGCCCAGGTGGAGATGGTCTGGCACGCAGAGACCGCCCTGCCCGAGGGCCTGGACCTGATCGTCCTGCCCGGCGGCTTCTCCTACGGCGACTACCTGCGCTGCGGGGCCATGGCGGCCCTCTCGCCGGTGATGTCCGAGGTCAAGGCGGCCGCCGAGCGCGGCGTGGCCACCGTCGGCATCTGCAACGGCTTCCAGGTGCTGTGCGAGATGGGGATGCTGCCCGGCGCCCTGCTGCGCAACGAGAAGCTGAAGTACGTCTGCAAGGCGGTCGATCTGGAGGTCACCAACGCCCAGACACGCTTCACCGCCGGCTACCAGGGCCGCCGGCAGGCGACGATGACCGTCGGCAACGGCGAGGGCAACTTCTTCGCCGACGAGAACACCCTCGACCGTCTGGAAGGCGAAGGCCGCGTCGTCTTCCGCTACCTGAACAATCCCAACGGCTCGGCGCGCGACATCGCCGGCATCGTCAACGCTACGGGCAACGTCCTGGGCCTGATGCCCCACCCCGACCGCGCGTTCGAAGCCGAACTCGGCAGCGCCGACGGCGCCATCCTCTTCCAAAGCGCCCTCGCCAGCGCCTAGCGTCTCCGCCCCCGTCCCCTCGGGCTGCGCCCCGGGGGAGGGAAGGCGTTACGGCGCCTTCTTCTCCTTCTGGAACGCGACCGGCATCGGGTCGCGGCCGCCTTCGGCGATGAACTGGTCGATGCGGGCCTGCAGCACCGGCAAAGGCACGCTCCCCAGGCTCAGCACCGTGTCGTGGAAGGCGCGGATGTCGAACTTCGGCCCCAGCGCCTTCTCGGCCCGGGCCCGCGCGTCCTTGATCGCCAGCATCCCCAGGTAATAGCTCACCGCCTGGCCCGGCCAAGAGATGTACCGGTCCACCTCGATCTCGATGTCGTGGTCCGACAGCGCGGTGTTGTCGTGCAGGAACTGGATGGCCTGGGCGCGTGTCCAGCCCTTGTGGTGGATCCCGGTGTCCACCACCAGCCGCGCCGCCCGCCACATCTGGAACGTCAGGTAGCCGAACCGGTCGTAGGGGGTGTCGTACATCCCCATCTCCAGGCCCAGGTACTCGCAGTAGAGCGCCCAGCCCTCGCCGAAGGCCGAGATGTAGACGTAGCGGCGGAAGTCCGGCAGCCCCTCCTGCTCCTCGGCCAGGCCGCCCTGGAACGAGTGGCCCGGCGCGCTCTCGTGCAGCGTCAGCGCCGTCATGTTGTAGAGCGGCCGCGACGGCAGGTTGTAGGTGTTGATCAGGTAGGCGGTCTTGCCGCCGCGCGCCGAAGTGTAGAACGGCGCCATGTCCGGCGGCACCGGGATGATCGTGAAGCGGCTGCGCGGCAGCCAGCCGAAATAGGCCCCCAGCTTGCCGTCCACCCGCTTGGCGATCCAGGCGCCCGTGTTCAGCAGCTCCTGCTCGGTCTTGGGATAGAACTTCGGGTCGGTCCGCAGGTAGGCGAAGAACGCCGGCAGATCGCCCTGGAAGCCCGTCTCCTTGCGCACCTCCTCCATCTGCGCCCGGATCTTCGCCACCTCGCTCAGCCCCAGCTGGTGGATCTGCTCCGGCGTCATGTCGACGGTGGCGAACTCCTTGATCTGCGCCTGGTAGTAGGCCTTGCCGTCCGGCAGCTTCTCGGCCGCCAGGGTGTCGGTCGTCTTCGGGATGTAGTCGTCGCGCAGGAAGGTCAGCAGCGTGGCGTAGGCCGGCTGCACGTCGCCTTCGATAACCTTCTTGGCCTCGGCCTTCAGCGCAGCCTGGCGGTCTGCAGGGATCGACGCCGGCATCGACTTGAACGGCTGCCAGAACAGCGTGTCCTCGGCGGCCTTCGCATCCACCGTCGCCGAGACCGAGACCTCGCGGCCCACCAGGGTGGCCTTCGGCGGCGTCCAGCCCCGCTTCAGGCCGGCGCGCATGTTCGCCTTGGACTCCTCGAAATAGCGAGGGATGTCGCGTAGTTGCGAAATGTAGTTCTCGTAGTCCTCCGCGGTCACGAACGTCCGGCGGGCTTTGTAGTTGAAGTTCGACCAGAACGAGCTGTCGGAGTTGAACGGCTTCTCGTACTCGCGGAACTTCTGCTGGTTGATCAGCACGTCGATCTGGTCGCGATAGACCTGATAGTTCACCTGCTGCTCGGGCGAGAGGTCGGCCAGCTTGATCGCGTCGAGCTGCTTCCTCACGTCCTGCCAGTAGGCCAGCCGCTTGGCTTGGCTGGCGGGGTCCACGTGCGGCAGGCGCGGCGCCAGGGTGTCGTCCTCGGGGCCGTCGCTGCGCGCCAGCTCCTCCTGCCGCCAGGCCCACTCCTTCTCGTAGAGGGTCTTGAAGGTCCCATCGGCCGACCCCACGGCCGCCAGCGCCGAGCTCGCCACCGAGACCAGCAGGCCGGCCATCAGCAACCCGGCCACATTCCGTCCACGCATCGCCCGACGCCCTCCACAGCCTGTCGCGAACCCATCCGCGTCTTGCTACGGTCGGAGCATGAATCTGTCACGCTCGCTAGCGGCCGGCTGCGCCGCCCTCGCCCTTTCGCTGGTCTCGGCCCCGATTTCCGCCGCCGAGACGCCCACGATGACCCCGGACATCGCGAAGGACTTCCAGTGGCCGACGGCGTCGTACGACTACGTCAAGCGCGTGGAGATGATCCCCATGCGCGACGGCGTGAAGCTGTACACGGTGATGATCATCCCCAAGGGGGCCAAGGACGCGCCGATCCTGCTGACGCGCACGCCCTACAACGCCAAGAAGTCGGCCGGCCGGGCGCTGTCGCCCCACGCCGCCGCCACCGGCGCCCAGGTGGACGAGCCCTTCCTCGCCGACGGCTATATCCGCGTCTACCAGGACGTCCGCGGCAAGTACGGGTCCGAGGGCGACTACGTTCTGAACCGTCCGCTGCGCGGCCCGCTCAACTCCAGCGAGGTCGACCACGCCACCGACGCCTACGACACCATCGACTGGCTGGTGAAGCACGTGAAGGAGAGCAACGGCCGCGTGGGGATCACCGGTTCGTCCTACCCGGGCTTCACCTCGGCCATGGCCCTGATCAATCCGCACCCGGCGCTGAAGGCCGCCGTGCCGCAGAGCCCGATGGTCGACGGCTGGATGGGCGACGACTGGTTCCAGAACGGCGCGTTCCGGATGATCAACTTCGACTGGTTCACCAGCCAGATGACCGCGAAGGGCGAGGGCGACGACATCCCGCGCCAGTCGTTCGACGACTACGACAACTTCTTGCGCGCAGGCTCGGCGGGCGACTTCGCCAAGGCCGCGGGCCTCGACCAGATCCCCGCTTGGCGCAAGATCAGCGAACACCCCTCGTACGACGCCTGGTGGCAGGGCCAGGCCCTGGACAAGATCCTGGCGAAGCAGCCGCTGAAGGTGCCCACCCTCTGGGTCGGCGCTCTGTGGGACCAGGAAGACATCTACGGCGCCATCCACGCCTACGAGGCCACCGAGGCCAAGGACGCCAACAACGACATGAACTTCCTGGCGCTGGGCCCCTGGCGCCACTCCGGCGTCAACTACGAGCAGCGCCAGCTCGGCCCGAACCTGAAGCTCCCCGGCGATACGGCCACCGAGTTCCGCACCAAGGTAATGAAGCCGTTCCTGGACCAATACCTGAAGACGAACGCGCCCAAGGCCGACATCCCGCCGGTGTTCATCTTCGACAGCGGATCGATGGAGTGGAACAAGCTCCAGAAATACCCGCAGGCCTGCGAGAGCGGCTGCGCGGCGACGATGAAGCCGATCTACCTGACGCCCGGCCTGGGCCTCTCCTTCGACAAGCCCACCTCCGGCGCCGCGTTCGAGGAATACGTTTCCGACCCCGCCAAGCCCGTGCCCTACGTCCGCCGCCCGGTCCGCTGGGACGACCCGGACCAGTGGCGCTACTGGCTCTCGTCCGACCAGCGCCACGCGGACGGCCGCCCCGACGTGCTCACCTTCGTCACCGAGCCGCTCACCGCGCCGATGAAGATCTCGGGCGAGCCCGTCGTGAACCTGTTCGCCTCCACCAGCGGCACCGACAGCGACTGGGTGGTGAAGCTGATCGACGTCTACCCGGACGCGGTGCCCTCGGACGCGCCGATGGGCGGCTACGAGCTGGGCGTGGCCATGGAGATCTTCCGCGGCCGCTACCGTGAGAGCTTCGAGAAGCCCTCGCCCATCCCAGCCGGCAAGGTCCAGAAGTACCGCTACGAACTGCCGCCCACGAACCACGTGTTCAAGCCGGGCCACCGGATCATGGTCCAGGTCCAGTCGAGCTGGTTCCCGCTCTACGACCGCAACCCGCAGACCTATGTGCCGAACGTCTTCTTCGCCAAGCCGTCCGACTACAAGAAGGCCACCCAGCGCATCTACCTGACCGGCGACACCGCCTCGTCGATCGAGCTGCCGGTTGTTCCGGTCCAGTAGGCAGGGGCTCCTCTCCCTCGGGCTTCGTCTCGTGGGAGAGGAAACATAACGCCGTGCGGTAACGCTTGCCTAAGCCTGCCGAGGCAAAGTCGGCGTGGGGCAGAATGTCCCACGGCCTCAGGGCCGGCTGGTGAAACCTGGGTCGCGTGATGCCGTACAACAGCATCAATACGAACGTGGGCGCGATGGCCGCCATCGCGACGTTCAACGCGATTAATGCCGAGATGGCTGAAGTGCAGATGCGCATCACCACCGGCAAGAAGGTCAACAGCGCCAAGGACAATCCCGCCATCTGGGCCATCGCCCAGAACCAGCGCGCCGAGCTGCGCGGCCTCGACGCCGTGACGTCGTCGCTCCAGCGGGGCATGTCCGTGGTCGACACCGCGATCAGCGCCGCCGAGACGGTCTCCGACCTGCTCAACCAGATGAAGGAGCTGGCGGTCTCCGCCGCCGACTATCCTGCGTCCGACCCGGCTCGCGTTGCGATCAACGAGAACTACCTCGCGCTGCGCAAGCAGATCGACAATGCCGTCTCCAACGCCGGCTTCGGCGGGCTGAACCTGCTGGCCGGCGGCGGATCCACCGACCAGGTCCGGGCGCTCGCCAACACCAGCGCCACCTCCACCATCGACGTCGGCCACTTCGACATGTCGACCGGCGGCTCGCTGATGGCCGGCCTGCCCGCCGACCTGATGGCTGGCTTCACCGCCACCTCGGTCAGCGACATCGCGACCGTCACCACCAACGTAAACAACGCCATCTCGCGCCTGGGCACAGGCTCCAAGTCGCTGGAAAGCCACCTGAAGTTCGTCGGCAAGCAGCAGGACGCCATCGAAGCCGGCATCGGCAATCTGGTCGACGCCGACCTCGCCAAGGAAAGCGCCCGGTGGCAGGCGCTCCAGGTCCGCCAGCAGCTCGCGATCTACGCGATGCGCATCGCCAACCAACAGCCGAACTACCTGCTGCAGCTCTTCCAGTAGGGCCGCGCCACGCTGCGCCGTGCAACGGCGTCACCCCACGCATTGAACCGCCCCGGCAAACCCTGCCAGATGGATGGATGCCTCGCACCCGCCTCGACCTGTTTCGGCTCTTCCTCGGCCTCGTGCTGGCCGCCTTCTATCTTGCCGCTGGCCTGCTCCACCTGCGCGCGCCGGGCGGCTTCCTGCGGATCATGCCACCCATCATTCCCTTCCCGGAGGCCGTCATCGCGATCACCGGCGTCTGCGAGGTCTTCGGCGCCGTGGGCCTGCTGATCCCGCAAACCCGCCGCTGGGCCGGGCGGATGCTCGCGCTCTACGCCCTCTGCGTCTGGCCGGCGAACATCTACCACGCGCTGTGGGGCATTCATGTCGCGTCGCTGCCGGACAGCTGGTGGTACCATGGCCCGCGCCTGGCCTTTCAGCCCGTCCTCATCTGGTGGGCGCTCTTCGCCGGCGGCGTGGTGAACTGGCCGTTCCGGCGGCCAAGCGAGGCGATCTCCGCCAACGGTTGAATGCCCCGGCGGCAAGGTCACACTGTGCCGTCCATGACCGTGACCGCCACAGATCCGCCCGTCCGCGACGTCGTCGAGAAGCACCGCTTCGACGAGGCCAAACTCCACGCCTGGCTGCGAAAGGCCGTGCCCGAGGTCGGCGACGCCCTGCGGGTCCAGCAGTTCCAGGGCGGGGCGTCCAACCCCACCTTCCTGCTCACCAACGGTGAGGGCCGCCGCTACGTCCTGCGTAAGAAGCCGCCGGGCCAACTGCTCTCCAGCGCCCACCAGGTCGACCGCGAGTACCGGGTGATGAAGGCCCTCGACGGCCACATCCCCGTGCCGAAGATGCGCGCGCTCTGCGAGGACCCCGAGGTCATAGGCACCGCTTTCTACGTGATGGACTATCTGTCGGGGCGCATCTTCCGCGACGCCGCCCTGCCCGGCATGGCGCCCGCCGAGCGCGCCGCGATCTATGACGACCTGAACGCCACCCTGGCCAAGCTGCACCAGGTCGACTTCGAAGCGGTGGGCCTCGGCGACTACGGCCGCCCCGGCAACTATTTCGAGCGTCAGGTGGCCCGCTGGACGCGCCAGTACCGCGACGCCGCCACCGAGACGATCCCGGCCATGGACGCCCTGATCGAGAAGCTGCCGGCCCGCATCCCGGCCGACCAGTCGGTCTCCATCGCCCACGGCGACTACCGGCTCGAGAACGTCATGTATCACCCGACCGAGCCGCGGATCATCGCGGTGCTGGACTGGGAGCTCTCCACCATCGGCCATCCGCTGGCCGACATCGCCTACAACGCCTTCATCTGGCGCTCGCACTCGCCGGGCTGGGGCAGCCTGGACGGCGTCGACCTGGCCGCCAGCGGCATCCCCACCGAGGCCCAGTACGTCGCCCGCTACTGCCAACGCACCGGCCGGGGCGAGATCCCCGACTGGCCGTTCCTGATGGCCTTCTCGATCTTCCGCCTGGCCTCCATCTCGCAAGGCGTCTACGCCCGCACCCTGGCCGGCGTCCTGGCCAGCGAGCGCGAAGCCGTCAACGGCTGCCCGCCGCTGGCCGAACAAGCGCTGGCGATCCTCGAAGGCCGCGAATAGGAGCCCCCATGCACCTGCAGCTCGACGGCAAGGTCATCTTCGTCGCCGGCGCCAGCCGCGGCATCGGGCTGGGCATCGTGGAAGCCTGCCTGGCCGAGGGCGCCAAGGTGGCCATCACCGCCCGCGGCGCCGAAACCCTCGAGGCCGAGCGCGCCCGCCTGGCCGAGGCCTATGGCGCGGATCGCCTGTTCGCCCTCTCCGGCGACATGCGCGACACCAAGGTCATCGAGAACGCCGTCGAACGCACCGAGGCCGAGTTCGGTCCCATCTACGGCGCCGTCGCCAATGTGGGCCTCTATCCCTGCCCGCCCGGCTTCGAGGTGGACGACGAGACCTGGGACGCCGGCTTCACCCAGAACCTCGATTCCGCCTGGCGCCTTGCCCGCGCCGCGCTCCGCCGCATGACCCCGCGCGGCGAGGGCTCGGTCCTGACCATCAGCTCCATCGCGGGCCTGGGCGCGCTGGGCACGGCCCTGACCTACGGCACCGCCAAGGCCGCCATGAACCACCTGACCAAGGAACTCGCCCGCATCGCCGGCCCAACCGGCGTGCGCGTCAACGCCATCGCGCCTGGCAACATCATCTTCCCGGGCGGGAGCTGGGAGGCCAACGCCACCGGCCCCCGCGCCGAGGCCTGGTCGCGCTGGATCAAGCGCGAAGTGCCGCTGAACCGCTTCGGCCGCCCCGAGGAGATCGGCGCCGTCGCCGCCTTCCTGCTCAGCCCGCTCGCCAGCTTCGTCACCGGCGCCGTGGTGCCCGTGGATGGCGGCCAGACGCGTTGAGGCCTCAGGCGGTCGCGATCCGCTCGCGCCGCGACCGCAGCCCCGCCCCCACAAGGCCGAAGCCCGAAAGCATCAGCGCCCAGGTCGCGGGCTCTGGGACCGTGGCGGCGGCGAGTTCGCCGGTAAGGCTGTAGTAGTTGCCCTCCCCGGTCATGTACTGGACGTAGCCGAGCCGCGGCGTCGTGCGCAGGTTGAAGATCGAGATGCCATAATCGCCCGGTGCAGCGATCGAGAACCCTCCGCCCGCGTTGGGACTGGAGCCGATGTCGAGCACGCCATCATCGACGGCTGGGAGATATGTGTAGGTGAACTTCACGGTCGCATGGGCGATATTGAGGCTCGTGAAATCGATCCCGACGTCCGTCGGCGCCTGCGTGGCCTCAGGGTCGTAGGTGATGAAGATCACGCCTGTCACCGGATCGGTCGGCGCCGGCAGAGGCCCGGAATAGACGGCAAAGTCCGTCGCCGTGAACTCGAACCGCTGGGTGATGACGGCGGCCGACGCCGGCGCAACTAGTCCCAGGAACACAGAAGCCGCCGCGACAGACAGACCAACTCTCATTCATTACCCCCAAGCTGATCGTCCATCGGTAGCGCGAGACTCAAGTCGCCCGCAATGGATGTGACGACCCGGCGGGCGGCCCCCCTCGCCCTCTCGGGAGAGTCCGGCTATAGGCGCGCCATGAGCGCCCAGCCCTCCAAGACCATGGCCGAGAAGGCCGCCGAATATGGCCTGAAGGCCGACGAATACGACGTCATCCTCAAGCGCCTGAACCGCGAGCCGAACGACGTCGAGCTGGGCGTCTTCTCGGTGATGTGGTCCGAGCACTGCTCGTACAAGTCGTCGAAGAAACACCTGGTGAAGTTCCCCACCACGGGCCCCAAGGTGATCTGCGGTCCGGGCGAGAACGCGGGCGTCATCGACATCGGCGACGGCCAGGCCTGCATCTTCAAGATGGAGAGCCACAACCACCCGTCCTACATCGAGCCCTACCAGGGCGCGGCCACCGGCGTCGGCGGCATCATGCGCGACGTCTTCACCATGGGCGCCCGGCCCATCGCGCTGCTGAACGCCCTGCGCTTCGGCGATCCCAGCCATCCCAAGACCAGGCGCCTGGTCTCCGGCGTGGTCAGCGGCATCGGCGGCTACGGCAACTGCGTCGGCGTGCCCACCGTGGCCGGCGAGACCAACTTCCACCGCGGCTACGACGGCAACATCCTGGTCAACGCCATGTGCGTGGGCCTGGCCGACGCGGACAAGATCTTCTACTCGGCCGCCCCTGCCGCAGGCTTCAGCGTGGTCTATTTCGGCTCCAAGACCGGCCGCGACGGCATCCACGGCGCCACCATGGCCAGCCAGGAATTCGACGACGCCTCGGAAGAGAAGCGCCCGACCGTCCAGGTCGGCGATCCCTTCGCCGAGAAGCTGCTGATCGAAGCCACCCTCGAACTCATGGCCTCGGGCGCCGTGGCCGCCATCCAGGACATGGGCGCGGCCGGCCTCACCTCCTCGTCGGTCGAGATGGCCGGCAAGGGCGGCGTCGGCATCGAGCTCGACCTCGACGCCGTGCCCCAGCGCGAAGAGGGCATGACCGCCTACGAGATGATGCTCTCGGAGAGCCAGGAGCGCATGCTGGCGGTCCTGAAGCCCGGCCGCGAGCGCGACGGCCACGCGATCTTCGAGAAGTGGGGCCTGGACGCGGCTGTCATCGGCGTCACCACCGACACCGGCCACCTCGTGCTGAAGCACAAGGGCGAGACGGTCTGCGACGTGCCGCTGGCGCCGCTGTTCGACGACGCGCCGCTTTACGACCGCCCCTGGACCGCCCCGGCGCCCCAGCCGCGCCTGGCCGTCGCCGACCTGCCGACCCCCGGCGACCTCAAGGCCGCCGTGCTCAAGCTGATGAGCGCCCCCGACATGGCCTCCAAGCGCTGGCTCTGGGAGCAGTACGACCGCCACGTCATGGCCGACACCCTGGAGGACTCGTCCACGGGCGCCGACGCCGGGATCGTCCGCGTCCACGGCACGAAGAAGGCCCTGGCCGTCACCTCCGACGTGACGCCGCGCTACGTGCAGAACGACCCTTACGAGGGCGGCAAGCAGGCCGTGGCCGAGGCCTGGCGCAACCTCACCGCGGTCGGCGCCACCCCCATCGCCATCACCGACAACCTGAACTTCGGCAATCCGGAACGCCCGGAGATCATGGGCCAGATCGTCCGCGCCATCGAAGGCATGGCCGAGGCCTGCCGCGAGCTCGACTTCCCGGTCGTGAGCGGCAACGTCAGCCTCTACAACGAGACCAACGGCGCCGCCATTCCGCCTACCCCCGCCGTGGGCGGCGTGGGCCTTCTGGCCGACTCCGCCAGGCGGGCGGATTTCAGCAACCTGAAGGCGGGCGACGTCCTGGTGCTGATCGGCGCCACCGCCGGCGAGCTCGGCGCGTCGATGTACCTGCGCGAGGTGGCCGGCCGTGAGGATGGCGCCCCGCCGCCCGTCGACCTGGCCCTGGAACGCAAGACCGGCGACGTGGTCCGCAAGCTGGTCGAAGCCGGAACTCTCAAGACCGTCCACGACCTCTCGGACGGCGGCCTGGCCGCGGCGCTCTGCGAGATGTGCCTGGCCTCGAACGTCGGCGCCGACCTACGTCTGGAAGGCGAGCCTTGGGTGGCCCTCTTCGCCGAGGACCAGGCCCGCTACCTCGTGGCCCTGAACGACCCGACGCCCATCCTGCAGGCTTGCCGCGCGGCCGGCGTCCCGGCGGCGATCCTGGGCGAGGCCGGCGGCGAGGCGATCAAGGTCCAAGGCGGCCTCGACCTGCCCCTCTCCGAACTCCGCGCCGCCCACGAAGGCTGGATGCCGGCCTTCATGGGCGACTGAGGGTTCAGGCCCCCAGGAAACTCCCCCGCACCACCTTGCGGAACGCCGCGATCCCGTCCTTCAGCCGCATGCCGTAGTAGCTCTTGGCGTCGGCGCCTGAGACATAGGTCACTTGGTCGGCGTCGTCGTTCACGGCCGCCCAGACGTCCGCCGCCACCTGCTCGGCCGTCGAGCCGTTCGCCCGGCGATCCGGGTCGCGGAAGACGCCCATCACCTTTTCGATGGCGTCCATGTAGGCCGGATGCGGCGAGAACACGATCGAGCGGCTGGCGAAGTCGGTGGCGATGCCGCCGGGCGCCACGGTCTTCACCTTGATGCCGAACGGCTCCAGCTCGTAGGCCAGGCTCTCGCTCCAGCCCTCCAGCCCCCACTTGGTGGCGTGGTAGACAGAGTTGAACGGGAACGCGACCAGCCCGCCGATCGAGGTGGTCGTGATGATCGTGCCCTGACCCCGCTCGCGCATCGCCGGCAGGAACGCCTGGGTCACCCGCATGACGCCCAGCAGGTTGGTGTCCAGCTCATCGCGGAGCTGCTCGTCGGTCGCGCCCTCGAAGGCGCCCGCCAGGCCGTAGCCCGCGTTGTTGAACAGCACGTCGACCGGGCCCAGCGCCAGCGCCGCCTTGGCGGTCTCCCCGATCTGCTTCGGGTCGCGCACGTCCAGCGGCAGCACGGTGATCCCGGCCACCTTCTGCAGCTCGGTCTCGGCCGCCGGATTGCGCATCGTGGCGATCACCTTCCAGCCCTTCTCGGCGAACAGCAGCGCGGTCGCGCGGCCCAGGCCCGTGGAGCTGCCGGTGATGAAGATCGTCTTGGTCATGTGTTGGTCCCTCCCTGGCCCATAGAACCACGGTCGCCGGGTCCGCCACTACCCCAGCCTCGTGCCCATTCCTCTCAGATCGTCATGGCCCGGCTTGTCCGAGCCACCGATGATCTCCGACGATCCGCAGGTCGCGCCGGGATCGCCGTGGACGCCCCGCGCCATCCGGTGTTCATGGGTGGCCCGGACAAGCCGGGCCATGACGAGTGGGGGTTTAGTTGGGTATCGACGACATCCGCGACCGCCTCGGCGCCTTGGCCGACAAGCCGCATGTGGCGGCCGCCCTCGCCCTCCTCGGGCAGCCCGGCTCCATCCACGCGATCCCGACCCCCGCCGCCGTCCTCGACCTCGACGCCTTCGACCGCAACGTGGCGAAGATGGCTGGCCGCGCTCGCGCCGCCGGCCTCGCGCTGCGCCCCCACTTCAAGTCGCACAAGACCGCCGCCCTCGTCCGCCGCCAGCTCGACGCCGGCGCCGTCGGCGTCTGCTGCGCCAAGCTGGCCGAGGCCGAGGCCCTGGCCGCCGAGGGGATCGGCCAGATCCTGGTCACTTCGCCCATCGCCGGCGCCGCCAACGCCGCGCGCGCGGCGGCGCTGGCCGCCGCCCAGCCCGACTTCCGCATCGTGCTGGACCACCCCGACGCCGCCGCCGAACTGGGCGCCGCCGCGCAGGGCCCGATCCAAGTGCTGGTCGACGTGGACGTCGGCATGGGCCGCACCGGCTGCCACGACGCCGACCAGGCCGCGGCCGTCGCGCGCGCGGTGCTGGCCCAGCCGAAGCTGAGGCTCCTCGGCGTCCAGGGCTACGGTGGCGCCTGGCAGCACATCGAAGGCGCCAACGCCCGCGCGGCCGCCGCGGCCGAAGGCATGAAGGCCCTGACCGCGGCCATCGCGGCGATCCGCGCCGTCGGCGGAACAGCGGACGTCGTCACCGGCGGCGGCACCGGCACCTTCACCGCCGACGCCGCGCAGGGAGTCCTCAACGAGGTCCAGCCCGGCTCCTATGCCTTCATGGACAAGGAATACCGCGACGCGCTGAAGGAGGACCCCGACGGCGCCTTCGAACAGGCCGCCACGATCCATTCCACCGTGATCAGCGCCAACCACCCCAAGTGGGTCACCCTCGACGCCGGGCTGAAGGCCTTCTCCACAGAAGGCCCGATGCCCCAGCCCCTCACCGAACCGTTCACGGCCTGCAAGTACCGCTTCTTCGGCGACGAGCACGGCATGCTGATGCGCCCCGAAGGCGCGCCCGTCGCCCGCGGCGACCGCCTGGCGTTGGCCCCCGGCCACATCGACCCCACCCTCGACCGCTACGACCTGATGCACCTCGTCCAGGGCGACGTCCTGATCGACATCGTCCGCATCGACGCCCGTGGAGCCTCGCAATGAGCCCGCCCATGAACCGCTACTGGACCCTCGCCGCCGATCCGGTCCCCGCCTGGCCGCGACCCGACACCTTCGAGCTGCGCGAGGGCCCGATCCCCACGCCCGGCCCGGGCCAGGCGCTGACGCGGACCATCTACGTCAGCCTCGATCCCTACCAGTGGGGTTACAAGCGCCGCGGCGTGGAGCCCAAGGGCGCACCGTGCCACGCGCGCACCGTCTCGCATGTGGTCGAGAGCCACATCCCTGGCCTCGCCCCCGGCGACTTCGTGTTCGGCACCAACGGCTGGTCGGAATATGGCCTGATGGGCGAAGGCGTCGCGCGGCCCGGCTATATGGTCCCGCGCAAGCTCGATCCGGCGAAGGGCAAGCTCTCCCACGCCGTGGGCGTCCTGGGCATGCTGGGCCTCACGGCCTACGCCGGCATGATCCTGCAGGGCGACCCGAAACCCGGCGAGACCGTCGTCGTCTCGGCCGCCTCGGGCGGCGTCGGCCAGATCGCGGGCCAGCTCGCCAGGCTGAGGGGCGCCCGCGTGGTCGGCATCGCCGGCAAGCCCGAGAAGTGCGCCTACGTCACCGACGAACTCGGCTTCGACGCCTGCGTCAGCCACCTCAGCCCCACCCTCCCCGCCGACCTCGCGGCGGCCTGCCCGGATGGGATCGACGTCTATTTCGAGAACGTCGGCGGCGCCGTCTTCCGCGCGGTGCTGCCCCTGTTCAATCCCGGCGCCCGCATGACCATCTGCGGCCTCATCGCCCACTACGGCGACGCCCCTGACACCAACGCCGGCGCCGAGGAGAAGGCCGCGGCCGCGGCCCGCGGCGTCCACGTCGAGAACCTGTTCGTCGGCGACTATGTGGAAGGCCACCACGACGCCTTCCTGGCGGAGGTCGGCCCGGCGGTCGCCGCGGGCAAGGTCCGCTACCGCGAGGACATCCGCGAGGGGCTGGAGACCTTGCCGGCCGCCTTCGCCGAGATGCTCCGAGGCGGCAACTTCGGCAAGATGCTGGTGCGGGTGAGCGAGGACCCGACGCTCTAGAGCGCGTGGGCGAAAGTGGATGCCGGTTTCGCCCCGGGAAACGCGCTCCAAATCAGAGAGATCGAGCCTGTTGGGTTCAGATGGGTCCGCCTGGCCCGAACGGGCTCTAGGCGGCCTTGCGCGCCCGCAGCAGCTCGGTGTCCAGCAACTGCACGTCGACCGGCTTGCGCACGCGCGGCCACTGCTCGTAGACGGCGCCGCCTTCCAGATGTTCGTACCCCGAGCAGAACACGAAAGGCACCTTCTGCGACTGCAGCCACTCCGCCAGGGGGTAGACCAGTTCGCCCCCCAGGTTCACGTCCAGCACCGCCGCGTCGGGCAACGACCCGTCCTGCAGCAGACGGCGCGCCTCCTCCACCGTGGCCGCCGGTCCCACGATGTCCCAACCCAGTTGGGCCAGGTCCTTCGCGACCGCCATCGCGATCAGCGCCTCGTCCTCCACCACCAGCAAGCGCCCGCGCCGCGTCGCCGGCGGCGGCTCGGGCGGCGCCGTGCCCCAGAAGGCGGCCGGCGCTGCGGGAAAGTGCTCGGGTCGATAGGCGGGCGCCGGGAGGATCGCCGCCAGCCGGACGCCGCTGGCCGGCCAGGCGACGTCCAGCGAGCCCCCGAGTTGGCGGGTGACCACCTGCCGGATCAGCGTGGTGCCGAAGCCGGAAGCCGCCGGCTCTTCCACGGCCGGCCCTCCGGCCTCCTCCCAGCCGATCTCCAGCTCGCCGCCGTCGTGCACGCTCCACCGGACGCGCACCTGGCCACGCTGCGTCGACAGCGCGCCGTACTTCACCGCGTTCGTCGCCAGCTCATGCACCAGCAAGCCGATGGGTTGGACCGCCTTCGGGCTTAGCGTGACGCTCGGTCCGTCGATGGCGACCTGACCTTCGCGGCCATAGCTGGCCGTCTCGTCGGAGACGATCTGCGCGAGGTCGGCGCCCTGCCAACTGTTCTGCGCCAGAAGCGAATGAGCGCGTCCGAGCGCCGAGATGCGGCCACGCACGGCGTCCACGAACGCCTCCTTGCTCTCCGCCCGTGTCAGCGAAACCACCGCCTCCACGACCGCGAGCGCATTCTTCGCGCGATGATCGACCTCCCGCGCCAGCAGGTTCCGGGCGTCCTCGGTGGCGCGACGCTCGGTGATGTCGCGCAGGATCACCGTTCCCAGCTTCGCGCGGCCGAACCTCACGTGCGAGATCGACGCCTCCACCGGGAATTCCTCCCCGTCCGCCCGCAGCGCGCTGACTGCGCCCAGCGCGCCCATCCGCCGGTTGGTGATCCCGGCCTCCTTGAAGCTGAGGATGTGTTGCCGGTGACCTGGGCGGAACCGCTCGGGGATGAAGCGCTCGATGGAGGTGCCGATCGCCTCGGGGGCCGGCACGCCGAACATCCGCTCTGCGGCCGGATTGAACACGATGATCCGCTGTTCCTCGTCGATGGTGATCAGCGCATCCATCGCCGACTCGACGATGGCTTCCATCCGCCGCCGGCTGTCGAGCAGCGCCACTTCCGCGGCGCGGCGTTCGGTGATGTCGCGCAGGATTACCGTCGCCAGCCGCTCGCCGCCCACCTGGACCTGCGAGATGGACGCCTCGATGGGGAACTCCTCGCCCCCGGGGCGCACGCCGCTCACGGCGCCCAGCGAGCCCATCTGCCGGTTGGTGTCTCCGGTTTCGAGGAAGCGGCGGATGTGCGCGGCGTGCAGTCGGTGGTGGCGCTCGGGAATGAAGCGGGAGATCGGCTGGCCCAGCGCCTCGCTTGCCGGGAGGCCGAACATCCGTTCCGCAGCCGGGTTGAACACAACCACCAGCTGTTCTTCATTGACGGTGATGATCGCGTCCATCGCCGAGGCGAGGATGCCCTCGAGCCGCTGCATCGTCTGGAGGTCGCCCTGAGCGGCTCCCAGGCTGGGTGTGGGTCCTTGCATTGGAGCCGGCCGGACCTGTCCAACACAGCCACGAAGCGGCTGCCCCGCGATCTTTACGGCAATGCGAGCCTGCCAGAAGCATCTTCTGGTTGAGTTCCGCCGCGTGCGGACAGGGCTTGCGCCGACGCTGCGCCGCACCATCTGTTGAGGGCGCGAGGTGAGATCCCCGCTCGAGCCCCCCGCCGCCTGATCACCGGCGCGACTCGACGGCCCGCCTCCGCCAGCCGGAACGCAACGCAGCGGTGGCCCCGCCTTGGTCCCTGCCCAGGGATGCGTTCGCTCCGGCGCCGTTTCCCGCCTCTGCGGCTCTCCTCACCTCGCGCGGAACGGCGCTTGACGGCCCGCGGCCATGAGCGCGCAGTGCGCGGCAGTAGCGTCGTGACCCCCCGTGATCTGCCGTGCGATGCGCGCGTGCTGTGTGGTGCGGACGGCAGCCTCCGAAGACCGCGTGCCGACCGCCGCGCACTCCCGCGCGGCGTCGCGAACTGTCCATGGCAGCCGCAAAGGGATCGACCATGAAGCGCCACCAGAAACTCGCCCTCGCGACCGCCGCCGCGGGCTTCATGCTCGCCGGCGCCGGCGTCGCCGCACATGACAAGTACACGCTGAAGTCCCCCGACGGCGTCGCCTTCGCCGATTTCCGGGGTTACGAGGACTGGGCCGTGGTCTCGTCGGCGCGCACCGGCGAGGTGCTGAAGGTGATCGTCGCCAACCCCGCCATGATCAAGGCGTACAGGTCGGGCATACCGGGCGACGGCCGTCCGTTCCCCGAGGGCTCCAAGATCGCCAAGCTCCAGTGGAAGCCGAAGAAGAGCACCGAAGCGCCCTTCGAGGTCGAGGTGCCGGACACCTTCGCCCAGGCCTTCATGATGGAGAAGGACAGCAAACGCTTCGCCAGGAGCGGAGGCTGGGGCTACGCGGTGTTCAACTACGATCCCGCCTCGGACAGCTTCACGGCCGACGCCGCCCCGTCGGACTGCGGCAACGCCTGCCACACGGCGGTGAAGGCCAAGGACTACATCTTCCATCCGTACCAGAGGCGGTAGCCGCAGCCGCATGAACGACCGCTTCTGACGCACGGCCATGTTTCCCTCCGGCTCATGTCGGATGACATCGCCCCGATCTCCCGCGAGGAGGAGGTGCTGGCCGTGGCCATGGAGCTCGAGCTGGCGGTGGCGAAGCATGTCCAGGCCAAGCTGCTGGCCGCCGAGGACGCCGACGAGCTCAACGGCCTGGGCCGCACCTGGCAGCGGGTCAGCCGGTCGCTGCGCCAGACGGTGGCGCTGAAGGCCAAGCTCACCCGCGAGCGCGAGGCCGGCCCGGCGGAGGCGCGAACGCGCGAACCCCGGCATCACCCGCACGACGACCGCATCCTGTTGCTCTCGCCGAAGACGCGCGCCCGCGTCGAGCAGGCGGTCGTCGCGGCCCGACCCTGTGTGGAGCGCGAACGCCCCGACTGGGACGAGTTCGACGAGACCGAGCTCTACGACGTGCTGATCTATTTCGCCGAGACCTGCGACGATTTCCTCGACGCGCCCATGAACGTCCTGGTCCAGCGCGTCCTCGAGGAGATGCGCGGCCGCTCGGACGCGTTTGCGCAGCTCTGGACCCCGTCCGACGGCGCCGTCCCCGCCAAGCCCGCCGTCGACGACTCCGCCTGACCGCCGCGCCCGCGCGAAGCGCCGTTCTCTCCAACCCCCAAAGACACGAAAGACACGAAAGCGCGCCGCCCATCCCGGACCGCGCCGCCTTCGCCTGCCTTTTCGTGCCGTTCGGGGCTTTCGGGGTTCAACAACGACGGCGCCTGCGACGCGCACCGGCGCGCGACCCACGTTCGTCGACACCTTCTGGACAAAACCGGCGGCGCCGCTTCTTCTCACCGCCTTGTTCATTCGGGGAATTCGGGATGCGGCTGGCGGCTCTGGCGACGGCGATGGTTCTGGCGACCGCGGGCGCGGTCTCGGCGCAGGTGGCGGAAGGGCCGTCGAGGACCTTCGGCGCCCGCGACCTCTTCGGGCTGCAGATGGCCACCGATCCCCAGGTGCGGCCCGACGGCGGCGCGGTGGCGTACGTGCGGGCGTCGAACGACATCATGACCGACCGCGCCCGCCGCTCGATCTGGCTGGTCGACACCGCGACCGGCGCCCAGACCCCGCTGGTGGTGGACGAAGCGTCCAACCTCGCCCCGCGCTGGTCGCCCGACGGCTCGCGCCTGGCCTACGTCGCGGCCGGTCCGGACGGGGCGCACCTCTACGTCCGCTGGATCGCTTCGGGCCGATCAGCCAAGGTCGCGAGCCTGGAGCAGGCCCCCAACGACATCGCCTGGTCGCCCGACGGCAAGACCCTGGCCTTCACGATGCTCACGCTCGACGAGGGCCGGCCGCTTGGCCCGCCGATCAAGAAGCCCGAGGGGGCCAAGTGGGCCGAGCCGTTGAAGGTGATCGACCGCATCACCTACCGCGCCGACGGCGAGGGCTTCCTCAAGCCCGGCTACCGCCATCTGTTCGTGGTCTCGGCCGACGGCGGCCAGCCGCGCCAGATCACCTTCGGCAAGTTCGACGACGCCGGACCCATCGACTTCAGCCATGACGGCAAGTCGGTCTTCTTTTCCACCAACCGCGCCGAGAACTGGGAACGCGATCCCCAGGAGGCCGAGATCTATGCGGTGAACGTCGCCGATGGCGCGCTGAGCCGCCTGACCAACCGCGTCGGCCCCGACGCGGCCCCCACCGTCTCGCCCGACGGCGCCCGGATCGCCTACCTCGGCTACGACGACCAGCGCCGCCGCGGCTACGAGAACGTTCGGCTCTACGTCATGGACCGCGACGGCAGGAACGGCCGCGTCCTGACTGGCGGCCTCGACCGCAGCGTCAACAGCCCGGTCTGGGCGGCGGACGGCCGCAGCCTCTATGTCTCCTACGACGACCAAGGCGTGACCAAGGTCGCCCGCATCACCCTGGACGGTAAGGTCGAGACGGTGGTCTCAGGCCTGGGCGGCGGAGGCCTGGACCGCCCCTACACCGGCGGCCAGTTCTCGGTGGGTCGGAACGGCGTGGTCGCGTTCACGGACGCCGACACGGCCCGGCCGTCCGACCTCGCCATCTGGCGCGGCGGCAAGGTCCAGCGCGTCACCGACCTCAACGGCGGCCTGTTCGCGGGTAAGAGCCTGGCCAAGGTCGAGGCCCTGCCGGTTACCTCCAGCTACGACAAGAAGCCCATCGGCGCCTGGATCGCCTACCCGCCCAACTTCGATCCCTCGAAGAAGTATCCGCTGATCCTGGAGATCCACGGCGGCCCGTTCTCGGCCTACGGCCCCAGCTTCGCCACCGACGTGCAGCTCTACGCCTCGGCGGGCTACATCGTGGTCTATTCCAATCCGCGCGGCTCCACGTCGTACGGGGAGGCCTTCGCCAACGAGATCGACCGCAACTACCCCAGCCACGACTACGACGACCTGATGAGCGTGGTGGACGCCGCGATCGCCAAGGGCGTGGTGGACGACAAGCGCCTCTACGTCACCGGCGGCTCGGGCGGCGGGGCGCTGACCGCCTGGATCGTCGGCAAGACCGACCGCTTCCGCGCGGCGGCGACGCAGAAGCCCGTGATCAACTGGACCAGCGAGGTGCTGACCACCGACGGCTACACCTTCATGGCCAGCTACTGGTTCGGGAAGATGCCGTGGGAGGATCCGCAGGGCTATTGGGCCCGCTCGCCGCTCTCCCTGGTCGGCAATGTGAAGACTCCGACCCTGGTCGTGGTGGGCGAGAACGACGACCGCACGCCGCCGTCCGAGGCCGACCAGTACTTCGCCGCGCTGCAGCTCCGCGGCGTGCCGACCGCCCTGGTCCGGGTGCCCGGCGCGAGCCACGGCGGCATCGCCGCGCGCCCCTCGCAATCGGCCGCCAAGGCCGGCGCGATCCTCGCCTGGTTCGAGCGATACAAGTGAGGTGAAGCCCCGCCGCACGCTCCGGTGGCTGTCAACTTCCGCAGAACATGGTTTATTCCGGGGGTATGGCGAAGCCGGGGACATAGGCGGTGGCGCGGGAGGCTCCGAACAACCGCATCCGCGTGGCTGCCCGGCTGGCTAATGCCTTCGCCCTCGACCTGGTGAAGCTGGGCGGGTTCGGACGCGACGTGATCGACGGCCTGCTGATGGTCGCCATCAGCCAGGCCAACGTCGCCCAGATCACCCGCAATCCGGATCTGCAGCGCGCCTTCGCGACCCTCGACCAGCCGCCGCCCGACGACATGCGCCGGCCGGTCAGCGTCAGCGCCATCGCCAACTCCCTGCGACTGCCCTTCGAGACCGTGCGCCGGCGGATCGCGGCCCTGGTCGAGTTGGGCGTGATCCAGACCGCCCCGCGCGGCGTCATCATCCCGGCGGCGCCGCTCAACTCGCCATTCTACCGCATGGGCGCCGAGGCCAACTATTCGCTGGTCCGCAACCTCTACTTCCGTCTGCGCGGCATCGGCCTGCTCGAGGACCTGCCCCGCCCTAACGGCCCGGCCTTCGCCCCCGATTGCCCGCCGGTGCGCCTGGTGATCCGGCTATCGTCCGACTATCTGCTGCGGCTGGCCGAGCCGGTCACCCAGTACATGGGCGACCTGGTCACCGGCCTGCTGCTCATGGACATCATCCACGCCAACACCGAGCACCTGCCCGATAGCGAGGGCGGCGGCGAGGAGGGCAGCTGGTCACCCGAGGCCTTCGTCCCCGACGGTCTGCGCAAGCCGATCCGCGCCGCGACGCTGTCCGAGCGCCTGGGCATCCCTCAGGAGACCGTCCGGCGGCACTTGCAGCGCCTGCTCGACGCCGACCGATGCGAACGAAAGGAGGACGGCTACGTCGTCCCGGGCCGCGTCCTGGCCCGTCCGCCGTTCGTCCAGTACATGCTGGACAATCAGTCGCACCTGCACCGGTTGTACGTCGGACTGGCGGATTTCGGCGTTCTCTCCGAGTGGGAGCGCGAAATTCTTGCCCTCCGCGGCGCAGCCTGACCGAAACGGGAACGCGCCATGACCCCAAAATGGGTAGCCGGTCGTTTCCAAGCTGGGCCACGCTGCCTCAACTTATGGACGTACCTCGGGGGAGGTACGGGCGCGGGGGCTGCTCCATCGGGGGGTGAGGCGGCCCCCGCATCACCGAGTCGGGGAAATGACGAAGCCATTGGAACGAGAGCTGGAAGGCGCGCCCGTCAACGGCGCGGCTGAGGCTGGACGGGGCGAAGGCCCTCATCCGGTCGATCGTCATGTGGGCCTGCGCATCCGCATGCGCCGCAAGGAAATGGGCGTGAGCCAGGAGCGTCTTGCCGAGTCCCTCGGCATCACCTTCCAGCAGGTCCAGAAGTACGAGCGCGGCGCCAACCGCGTGAGTGCCTCGAAGCTGTGGGAGATCGCCGCGGCCCTGAAGACGCCGGTGGCCTATTTCTACGACGGCCTCGGCGACCAGGAGGCGCTCGCCGCCCAGCGCGACGCGGCCCAGGAATTCATGCTCTCCAGCGAGGGCATGGAGTTGATGGCCGCCTTCCCGCGCATCGCCGAGCCGGCCATCCGCCGCAAGATCGTGGAACTCGTCCGCGTCGTCGCCGACGAAATCTGATCGGTGTCGTCTCGCCTGGATGGCCTGGGCGGAACATTTGTTGCGCCGGCCGTGTCTGGAACTACGCCTCTGACGCGTCTTTCAGTTATCGACGCGCCCGGAGGAGTTTCCGCATGAAGTTTACGCCTATCCTGATCGCAGCAGGCGCCCTGGCCGCCTGCTCGCCGCAGACCAAGCCGGCCGCCAAGTCCGAGGCGCCTGCCGCCGTCGCGGCCGCGCCCCAGGCCCAGCCGCCCGCCGACGCGCCGGCCGGCGAATATACGATGGACCTGCAGCACACGAGCGTGATCTTCCGCGTCTCGCACATGGGCCTGTCGCGCTACACCGCGCGCTTCACCAAGGCCGAGGGCAAGCTGGCCTTCGACCCCGCCAATCCGGCGGCTCAGAGCGTGACCGCGACCATCGACGCCGGCTCGCTGCAGACCGACTATCCGGACCCGGCGAAGCTCGACTTCGACGCCCAGCTCGAGAAGGAATTCCTCGACACCGCGAAGTATCCGACGATCACGTTCCGATCGACCAAGGTCGAGCCCACCGGCGCGCGCACCGCGAAGGTTACGGGAGACCTGACCCTGCATGGCGTGACCAAGCCGGTGACCCTCGAGGTCACCTTCAACGGCGGCTACAAGGCCGGGTCGATGGACCCGATGGGCGCGCGCGTCGGCTTCTCGGCGCACGGGACGTTCAAGCGCTCGGACTTCGGAATCGCCTACGGCATCCCGGCGCCCGGAACCACCATGGGCGTCGGCGACGAGGTCGAGGTAGCCATCGAGGCCGAGTTCACGAAGAAGTAGACGCGGGCTGGGCGCGGTTTCGGGCCACGACCTCCAGGTAGGCCGCCTGAAGCTCGCCCAGCACCGAGCGCCCCTCGCCGGGCGCGCCCAGATGCAGTCGGCGCAGCTCGTCCATGAAGGCCCCCCACATGGGCGGGCCGCCCTCTTCCAGCAGCTGGGCCCGGATCGAGAGTTCCTCGGTCACAGGCAGGTGCCTGCGGCCCCACCCGCCCACCATCGCCATGATCGGAACAAGCTGGATCGCCCGCTCGGTCAGGCTGTAGATTGCCTTCTGCTTGTGGGTCGGGTCGTCGGCGCGGGTGATCATCCCCTGCGCCATCAGCTTCTTCAGCCGATCGGCGAGGATGTTGGAGGCGATCCCCTCCTCGGACTTGCCGAGCAGCTCGCGGAAGTGCCGCCGGTTGCCGAACATCATGTCGCGCAGGATCAGCAGGCTCCACCTGTCGCCCAGGATCTCGAGCGTAAGGTTGATGGGGCACCCGGAGCGGATCGCATGCGACTCGGCCATGACCGCTTGCAAAATAGTATCGGTCCCGGCGAAGGCAACCCGCAGCCAGCTAGGCGGGCGCGTAGCCGTCCCGCAGCTCGCGCTTCATCACCTTGCCGATGTGGCTGCGGGGCAGCGCGTCCACCAACCTCACGTCCGCCAGTCGCTGCGTCTTGCCGACCCGGCCGTTGACGAAGGCTTTCACCTCCTCGGCCGTCGCCACGGCGCCCGGCTTCAGCGTCACGAACGCCACCGGCGTCTCGCCCCAGGCCTCAGAGGGCACGCCAACCACCGCCGCCTCCAGCACCGCCGGGTGCTGACCGAGTTCGGCTTCCAGGTCGCTGGGATAGATGTTGAAGCCGCCGGAGATGATCATGTCCTTCTTGCGGTCCATCAGCGTGAGGAAGCCGTCCTCGTCGAAGCGCCCCACGTCGCCGGTGCGGATGTAACGGAGGCCGTCGGGACTGTACCACTCGGCCTCGGACGTCTTGCCGGGCTGGTTGTGGTAGCCGACCATCATCGCCCCCGAACGGCCGACCACCTCGCCGATCTCGCCCTGGGCCACTTCCCGGCCATCCTCGCCAATCAGGCGGATGTCGTGGCCCGGCAGCGGACAGCCGACGGTGTGCAGCTTGTCGGGATGTTCGTGGGCCTGGAGGTAGCAGGATCCGCCCCCCTCGGTCATGCCGTAGAACTCGGTGAGCCCGCCCGGCCAGCGGTCCAGCACCTGGCGCTTGAGCTCGGCCGAGAACGGGGCCGAGGTGGCGAACTTCATCCGGTAGGACGTGAGGTCGTAGCGGTCGAACTCGGGATATTCCATCAGCCGCCGGTACTGCACCGGCACCAGCATGGCGTGGGTCGCGCGATGCTTCTGCGACAGGTCCAGGAACGCCTTCACCTCGAACTTGGGCATCAGCACAGCCGTGCCGCCGTTCGAAAGCGTCGGCAGGAACGAGACGAGGGTCGTGTTGGAATAGAGCGGCGTCGAGATCATCGTCACCGCGTCGTCCGGGTAGACGCCGCGACGGATCTGGCCCCAGCGCATGCGGTGCGGCTGGACGATGCCCTTGGGCGCGCCGGTGGTGCCCGACGAATAGATGATGTTGAAGCCCTGGTCCGGATCCACCTCGTAGAGCACCGGCTTCGCGCCCGCCGGCGCCAGCCATTGCTCCAGCGGAACGCCGGCGCCCGACCCATCGAGCGAGACCCGTTTGGCCTTCACCTGGTCGAGCACGCCAGCCATGTGCTGGGCTAGCTGTTCGTCGAGGAAGAAGACCTTCGCCCCGCTGTCGTTCAGCTGGACGACCAAGCTCTCGGGCGTCGACGACGGAGCCAGGGGCGCCACCGTGGCCGCCGCCCGCAGGATGCCCAGGAACGTCGCACCGTACTCGACGGAAGTCGTGGCGCAGACCGCCGCCACGTCGGCGCGGCCCACACCGTCGCGCTGCAGCGCCGCGGCGACCCGGTCCATCAGGGCGTCCAATTCGGCGTAGGCGAGCGTGCGCTTCGCATCGACCAGCGCCGCCTTCGAGCCCTGCTCGACGGCATGGGCGCGGATGATGTCGGCAAGGGTCCCGAAATCCTGGGAAAGCAACTCTTCGGCAGTCACGAACACAACTCCTTCAGGCGGCGGCGCGCCCAGCCGCGCGATCGGTCATCTCAACTTCGCCCCGCTCGACGCGGGCTCGCCTTCCTGCGCCAGATCGGCCGCCGCGGCCAGCTTGCGCAGGGTCTCCATGTGGCTGGTCCGGGTGATGCCGTAGCCCAGCAGCAGGAGCGCCGCCGCCCCATAGAGCACCGCCTGGGTCGGCGCATAGACCAGGCCCAGTTGGCGGAGGATCTCGGGGTCCACGGCTCCCGGCTTCGCACCGCTCGGGAAGCCGATCGCCCCGATGATCAGGCCCGAGGCAAAGATGCCAAGGCCGGTGGTCGACTTGTTGGCGAAGGCGATGGCGGCGAAGAACAACCCTTCCTGTCGCCGCCCGGTCTTCAGTTCGGCGTCCTCCACCACGTCGGCGATCATCGACGAGAAGAGGATGTTCGCGACGATCCCGATCCCCACGTAGAGGATGTTGGTCGCGAAGATCGTGCCGAAGATCAACGGAGAGTCATTGGCCGGGAAGAGCCCCAGCAGGCGCAGCGCGATCGGTCCGATCCCGAAGGCGAGGCCCGTGGGGATCAGCACCATGGCGGCCGGACGCTTGTCGAACCGCCGCGCGATCCGCGGGGCGAGCAGGAAGGCCAGCACCGCCGCGGTCAGGCTGGAAAAGCTGAACAGCGCGATCTCGCCCGAGCTGAATTCCCAGAAGTAGGTCGCGAAGTACAGGTTGATCGCGAACCCCAGGCCGATGCCGGCGTAGAGAAAGAACGCCGCGGCCAGGATCATCAGGAAGTTGCGGTTGTTCAGCGTGCCGAGCATTTCGCGCCCCAGCCTGCCCAGCGTGATCCGCTCGAGCGGCGGGGCGCGAAGATGCGGTATCTGGCGATGGGTGCCCAGCGAGGTGACCAGGATCGCGAAGATCATCAGGCCCGCGGCGAAGACGCCGTACTGCGCATAGCCCTCGGGATTCAGCTGGCCGACGGGATATTCCTCGGTCGGCTTCAGGAACACCGCCAGGGTGACACCGTAGGCCGCCAGGCCACCGGCCCAGCCGAACAGATAGCGGTAGCTGAGCAGTCGCGTGCGCTCGTCGTATTCGGTGGTCAGTTCGGCGGCCAGCGCCGCGGACGGAATCTCGTAGCAGCTGATGAAGCTTCGGATCAGCACCGCCACGGCGACGAGATAGGCGACCTGCGCGGGCTGGCTCCACCCCGTCGGCGGGTGCCAGATCAACATGTACGACAGGGCCACGGGGATGGCCGCGCCATACATCCAGGGATGCCGGCGGCCCCACTTCGAGCGCGTGTTGTCGGAGAGCTGTCCGACGATCGGGTCGATAAAGGCGTCCAGGATCAGCGCGGCCATGATCGCGAGGCCGACCGTCTGGGCCGGCAGCCCGATCACCTGGGCGTAGTAGAACGCCAGGAAGAAGGAGAAACCGTTGTCCTTCACCCCGAACGCCACCGAGCCGAAGCCGTAGAACAGCCGCGTGGACAGGCTCAGGCGCCGGGCGTGGGTCACGGTGTCAGTGGCCAAGGGTCATCCTCCGGTGATGCGCGGCCTCGCCGTCTGTGCGGGGCGCAACCTGCGGGAGGGGCAGGATGAGGTCAAATGTTTTGAGTTGGCGGTACGGTCACACAGATATGGCGGCGCACTTTCGAGTTGAGTGGACGGTATCCACTATTGGGCCGCGGGGGACGCCAGCCCTTCGAAGAGCGGCCTCACGTAGTGCTCGACAACGGTCTCGGGATCCATGCCCGGGGTCCAGTAGTGCAGCTCGGCGGCGGCGTTGATCGCGGTGCTGATGATCTGCGAGGCGATGTTCACGTCGAGGGGAGCGATCGAGCCGTCGGCGATCCCGTCGCAAAGCATCGAGGCGAAGCGGTAGGAGAGCCTGTTGAAGCGTTGCATCAGCGCCGGCCGCAGCGCTTCGGGGACCGCCGTGAGGGCCGATGTGCGCAGCAGGGGCGCCTCGCCTCGGATCTGGTGCTCGATCAGGGCGACGACCGCCGACGCCAGGATCTCCAGCCCGGAACCGCCCGCCTGTTCGGCGGCGCGGATCGCCCGCCACATGATCTCGAAGGTGCGCTCGAAGCAGGCGACGACCAGCTCGTCCTTGCCCTGGTTGTGATGGTAGAAGGCGCCCTTGCTGACGTTCAGCCGCGCCGAGATCCGCTCGACGGAGGCGCCGTGATAGCCCTCCTCGTTGATCAGGCAGGTGGCCGCCTTCAGGAACATCTCGGACGATGCGCTCGCGCTGGGTCCGTCGTCGGGCAGAAGCCGCAACGGCTTCAGCTTGGGCCAGGAGCCGCCCCTCGCCACCAGGCCGTGGGTCAGGATCGCAGCCATGCGCTCGGCCGTGCGGGGATAGTCCGCGACCTCCACCTGGTGCTGCCAGGCGACGATCCAGAACATCTCGCTGAGCAGAATGTGCGCGCGGGCATTGCGGTGCAGGCGCGGCAAGGCCTCAGGCCCCGCGAGCAGGCCGCGAAAGCTGCGGAACATGCCGGTGTAGACTGAATTCACCGCCTCGGAACTCAGCGCCCGCACGTCGTTGAACACCGGCAGGGGGTCGGCCTCCCCCAGGCCGATGCGCCGCGCATGGTCGAACCAGGCCTGGATGAAGGCGGACAGCCGCCTCTCCACGGTGGCTTCTCCAGCGCCGGCGGCGATCAGCGCCTCATAGGCCTCGACACCCTTGATGAAGGCGGCGGCGGCCAGTTCTTCCTTGTTGCGGAAGTAGTAGATGACCCCGGTCGGAACGAGGTCTAGGCGCGAGGCCACGTCGCCAAGGGTCATGCCGCGCACGCCCTTGCGGTTCATCTCCTCCACCGCCGACCGGACGATGGCGTTGCGCTTGGCCTCGTAACGCCGCGTGGGCTGGCGCCCCCCGGCCTGACTGTTCGACGAGGCCCCACCGTCGAGTGTCATGCCCATGTCATTGTCTTAGCGTGCTTCGGGGCCCGCCTCCATGACCCCTTCCGTGGGGTCAGTTGTGGCAGATCGCACCCCACGCTTAGCTGTTGCCGGGAGGACCACAATGCTGCTGCAAGGCCTGAAGGTCGTGGAGATGGCCACCTGGGTGGCTGGGCCGAGCGCCGCGGCCGTGCTGGCCGACTGGGGCGCGGAGGTGGTGAAGGTCGAGAGTCCCATCGGAGACGCCACCCGCGTCTACTATCCGGACACCGCCGAGCAGCCGGGCAATCCCGTCTTCACCAACGAGAACCGCGGCAAGAAAGGCGTGATGCTGGACATCTCGCGTCCCGAGGGGCGGCGCGCCCTGAAGGCGCTGCTGGCGCAGGCGGACATCTTCGTCACCAACGTCCGGCCCGGCTCGATGAAGCGGATGGGATTGGACTACGAGAGCCTCAAGACCGAGTTCCCGACCCTGATCTACGCCGCGGTCACCGGCTACGGACTGGTCGGCCCGGAGGCGGACACGCCGGCCTTCGACATGACCGCGTTCTGGACCCGCTCGGGCGTGGCCCACGCGACCATCCCGCCCGACCAGGAGCCGTTCGCCTCGCGGCCGGGATTCGGCGATCACGTGACGGCGCTCTCGACGGTCTCGGGCGTCCTGGCGGCCTTGCACGAGCGGCACGCCACCGGGCGGGGGAGGCTGGTGGAGACCAGCCTGCTGCGCGCCGGCGCCTATGCGATCAGCTGGGACCTGGCGATCCAGCTCCGCTATGGCCAGGTTGTCACCGCTCAGCCGCGCGCGGATCGGCCCGGCCCAATCTCGGGCTTCTTCCGGACGAAGGACGATCGCTGGCTGTTGCTGCTGCCAAGAACCCTCGACTGCTTCACCCAGCTGATGATCGCCCTCGACGTGCCCGAGTTGCTGGCGGAGCCACGGTTCGATCCACCGGTCACCGACCAGGAGACCGTGCGCGAACTGCGCGCCCTGGTGGACGCCGCCTTCGCCAAGATGACCCTGGCCGAGGTCGGCGAGCGGCTGACCGCCGGCGACCTGGCCTGGGCGCCTATGGGCACCCTGGCCGAACTGGCCGACTCCGACCTCGCGCGGGACGCCGGTTGCTTCGAGGTCGTGGACGACGGCTGGGGTCAGATGCACCGCGTCCCCGCCTCGCCCGTGCGGTTCCCGGAGGGCGCGCCTGACGTCGGACGCGCCGCGCCGAAGCTGGGCCAACACACCCGCGAGGTCCTGGAGGCCGCTGGCCTGACGCAGGACGAGATCGAGGCGCTGCTCTAGCGGGCGCCCTCGCGCGTCGGCGACCGCCGGTCGCGGAACATATTGCGCGCCGATCCGCACAGGTGAAATCTCGCCGGGCAGCTGGCGGGGATCGGACATGGCAATCTCGAGGCGGGCGTTCCTGGAGCGCGTGGGCAAGGCGGGAGGCTATGGGGCGCTCTTCGTCACCATGCAGGGCCTGGGCCTGTTGGCCGCGACCAAAGCCTATGCCGGGCCGCCCCAGCTCCCCCCGGGCAGCGGCAAGGGGATCACCGTCGCGGTCCTGGGCGGCGGCATCGCCGGCCTCGTCGCCGCCTACGAGCTGCGCAAGGCAGGCTACGAGGTGACCGTGCTGGAAGCCCGTGACCGTCCCGGCGGTCGCGCCTGGAGCGTGCGGCGCGGCTCGGTGATCCAACAGGTCGGCCGGCCGGACCAGATCGTCGACTGGGACGCCGGAACCCACCACTACATGAACGCCGGCCCGGGCCGCATCCCCCAGACGCACCATGCCATCTTGGGCTATTGCCGCGACCTGCGCGTGCCACTGGAAGTGATGGTCAACGGCAACCGCACCGCCAAGCTCGATTTCGGCGGCAAGGTGGTCACCAACGGCCAGGCGATCAACGACACCCGTGGCGCGTTCTCCGAGCTGCTGGCCAAGGCCATCGATCAAGGCGCCCTCGACCGCGAACTGACCGGCGTCGATAAGCAGCGGCTGATGGGCTACCTGGGCGCCTATGGCGACCTGAACCCGCAGCACATCTATTCCAACCGTGAAGGCCGGGCAGGCTTCAAGGACCACCCGGGCGGCTATCTGCATCCGCCGAGCGGCGCCGAACCCATGCGCCTCTCCGACCTGATGCAGGCCCGCTTCTGGGGCATCTCGGGCTTCTTCGAGGAGCTGATCGAGATGCAGGCGACCATGCTCCAGCCGGTCGGCGGCATGGATCGCATCAGCTATGCCCTCTACGAGCAGGTGAAGCCCGCCGTGACCTTCGGCGCCGAGGTGAAGGAGATCCGGCGCGCGAGCCAGGGGGCGAGGATCGCCTATACGGCGGGCGGCGCGGCGCGCACCCTGGACGCCGACCATGTGATCGTTACGATCCCCCTCCCCGTCCTTGCCAAGATCCCGGCGGACTTTTCCCCGGGCGTGAGGACGGCGATCGCCTCGGGCGGCAAGACCTATGGTCACGCCACCAAGGTGGCCTGGCAGACGCGCCGCTTCTGGGAACAGGACGACTACCAGTTCGGCGGCCTGGCCTGGACCGACGAAGCGAACGAGCTGATCTGGTACCCCTCGGGCGGCTTCGGCGAGACCACGGGCGTCCTGACCGGGGCGTATTCCATCGGCTTTTCCGGCATCCTGAACCCGCCCAGGTACGCCGCCATGTCGTTCGACGAGCGCTATGCGATCTCACGCCGGGTGATCGACAAGTTTCATCCCGGCCGGGGCAAGGAATTGACGAAGCCCTTCTCGGTGTCCTGGCGCGACACACCCTTCAGCGAAGGGGTCGCGGTGGGGTGGAGCGAGAACCAGCGCAAGACCGACTACGCGACGCTATGCCGGCCGGACGGCCCATTCATCTTCGCCGGCGAGCACATGAGTTACATCAACGCCTGGCAGGAGGGCGCGGCCCTGTCCGCGCACGAGGCCATCAGGCTGATCCAGGCCAAGGTCGCGGCCTGATCCTTGGGACGAAAAAGGGCCGCGCGGTTCGCCGCGCGGCCCCAAGTTCGAGGAAGGAGAACGCCCGAGAGGGCAAGACGACTGTGTGAGCGCCGGTCACCTTGCGGCAACGGACACCGGTGTCCCGAGCTGGATTTGCCGCCGGACGCCCAGGATCGAAGCACGGCATGCCCCTGGCGCCCGAATCCTCGGCAAGGCCAGTTCTCGCAGCCTAGCGCGTGCCGTACATTCGGTCCCCGGCATCGCCCAGGCCCGGCAGGATGTAGCCGTGGTCGTTGAGCCGCTCATCGATCGCCGCCGTCCAGAGGCGCACGCCGGGATGGTGGCCGTGAAACTTCGACACTCCCTCGGGCGACGCCAGCAGGCAGGCCATGCGGATGTCCTTGGCGCCGGCCTCCTGCAGCCGGTCGACCGCGGCGATGGCGGTGTTGCCGGTGGCCAGCATAGGGTCGATCACCACCACCGTGCGCTCGGAGATGTCGGCAGGCGCCTTGAAGTAGTACTCGACGCAGCTGAGCGTCGCCGGATCGCGGTAGAGACCGATGTGCGCCACGCGGGCGGCGGGCACCAGCTCCAGCATCCCGTCCAGCATGCCCATCCCGGAACGGAGGATCGGCGCGAACACCAGCTTCTTGCCCGCGAGCTGCTGCGCCTTCATCGGCTGCAGCGGGGTCTCGATGGAGACCGTCTCCAGGGGCAGGTCGCGGGTGACCTCGTAACAGAGCAGGCCACCGATCTCCTTGAGAAGCTGGCGGAAGCTCTTGGTGGATGTGTCCTTCTTCCGCATCAGCGTGAGCTTGTGCTGCACCAGCGGATGATCGACGACGTGGACGCCCTTCATCTCGATGTCCCTCAGAAAACCGTCCCGTCGGAGATGACGGTGATAGGCGGCGACAAATCTGGCCGCTTCTGCTTGGCGATGCGGCGTCCCGCGGCCCACGAGCCGCCCTCCAGCACCCGGGCCAGCGGGAAGTCTTCGGCCGATACGCCGAGGCGCTCGCGCACCATCGGAGCCAGTCTGTCCAGCAGCGCCACCGTCAGCGACCGCCAGCCGACGACCAGCGGACTGTCCACGGCGTGGCCGCGCGAAGCGTCCTCCGCGTCCTTCAGAACGAGGGAGCCTGTGTCTACGAAGAGCCCGCCGTTGCGGTACTCGGCCAGGCCGGTGAGGCCGTCGACGTCGACCACCTCGACGCCCGACGCCTCAAGCGGTTCGATCAGCGAATAGCTCATCCACTGGCTGAGCTTGTGCAGCGGCACGAAGCCATCGATGGCGGGATGCCTCCAGCAGTCGCCCAGGGGCACACCGTCGAGGCTGAGCCGGCCTGGCCATATGGGTCCCAGCGCCTGGAGCAGGACCTCTAGGATCACCGGCGCGCGCAGGCGGCCGTGCTCGGCATGCTTGACCATGACGTCGAACAGCGCCCCAGGGCGGCCCACCGCGTCGCCCAGCCGGCGCAGCAGGGCCGCGCGGCCTTCCAGCCCGACGAGGGGGTTGTCCGCGCTGGCCTGGAACGCCTCCGCGATCATGGCGGCGTCGACCTTCTGCAGGGCGTCCGCCCGCAGAGGATCGGAGGGGTCGGAAGACATCGCGCCGGATTCGAAGAACCTCAAGGAGGCGACGCCTAGCCCCTCTGAACGCCCCAGGACGGCGCCGGTCGCCGTATCCCGATAGCGCCAGGCCGCGCCGGCGCCCGCGTCCAGTAGGACCGACGGGATCACCAGGTCGAAGGCGGCCCGCCCGAGCTGGGCCGGGTCGGACGGCTTCTCACGTTCGGCCCAGAGGTCCCGGCCGCCGATCACGAAGTGTCGCCAGCGGGCATGGAACGGGACCTGGAGGTCGGGATAGTTCAGCCGCACGGTCTCGGCCGTGAGGTCGGCCGCCGCCTCCAGTCGCGACAGGTCCAGGCGCCAATCCGCGAGGTCGCCGGCCTCGGCCAGAGCCAGCATCTCATGCGCACGGCGGCGCACCGCCGCCGCGGACAGAAGCCCGCGCGCCGTCTGCAGGTCATCCACGCCTAGAATTCCTTCAGGTCGCGGCCGACGGTCTTCTTGAGGTCTTCCTGCGTGGGCGCGCCTTCGGGCGTGAAGTAGCCGGCCGCCTTCTTGGCCTCCATCTCCACGCTGGCGTCGGGGGGGACCAGGTCGTCGGGGATCGGAACCCGTTCGCCGATCTCGATACCACCGCCCACCAGGGCGTCGTACTTCATGTTGGACATGGAGACGAAGCGGTCGATCCGGCGGATGCCCAGCCAGTGGATGATGTCGGGCATCAGCTGCTGGAAGCGGGCGTCCTGGACGCCGGCGACGCACTCCGTCCGCTCGAAATAGGTCGCCGCCTGGTCGCCGCCCGGCTGGCGCTTGCGGGCGTTGTAGACGAGGAACTTGGTCACCTCGCCCAGCGCGCGGCCTTCCTTGCGATTGTAGACGATCAGCCCCGTGCCGCCGGCCTGGGCCTGGCGCGTAGCCTCTTCGATGCCGTGCGTGAGGTACGGCCGGCATGTGCAGATGTCGGAGCCGAAGACATCGGAGCCGTTGCACTCGTCGTGCACGCGGCAGGTGAGCGGCACGGAGCGGTCGCCCAGCTTCGTGGCGTCGCCGAAGATGTAGAGCGTGATCCCGCCGATGGGCGGCAGGAACACCTGCATGTCCGGCCGGGTCACCAGCTCGGGATACATGCCCCCCGTCTGTTCGAAGAGGGTGCGGCGCAGGGTCTGCTCGTCCACGCCGAAGCGGGCCGCGACGCCGGGCAGATGCCAGACGGGATCGATGGCGGCCTTGGTGACGGCGATGTCGCCGGTGTCGTGAAGGACGTGGCCGTCGGCCTTCAGGCGTCCCGCGCGCATGGCGTCGGCGATCTCCGGCAGGGTCAGGCGCGCCTTGGTCACGGCGATGGTCGGGCGGATATCGACGCCCTCGGCAATTTCCGGGGCGAAGTCCTCGGCGATGCGGGCGCCCCACGGGTCGAGCGAGACGATCTTGCCGGGCTCGCTCCACTGCGGGTGCGGGCCCACGGGAACCACCGGATGGGTGTTGACCAGCTCAGGCCGCACCATCGGATCCATGGCGCCCGAGGCCACCGCGAGGGCGCGGTAGACGGAATAGGCGCCGCCATGGGCGCCGATCGCGTTGCGGTCGCTTCCGGCGTTGGCGGTGGCGACGACCGGCCCGCGCTCGCGCGCGGTCGGGGCATCCCAGACGATCGGGAAGCGGCTGGCCGCGCCCGCCCCGGGGTGCGACGTCAAACGGATATGCGATGTCCTGTTGCCGGACATGTGCGAACGAACCTCCAGAGTCGAAAAGGCCCTGTCGCCGGGATCGCCGGCGCAGGGCCTTTGAGAGGAGAGACTGATCCCAGTTCGCGGCGTTGGCAAGAATCTCCGGATTGCGGCCGAAAAGCACAGCTTGACGTAGATCGTTGGTTGGCCGCCGCATGGGCGAGGGGCGAGGAAGAACAATGGAAACGCAGATCAAGGATCTGGAAGAGGTCCGAGCCGTCATCCAGCTCTACATCGAGGGGGCGAACGGCGACGTCGCCAAGCTAAAGCAGGCCTTCCACCCCGATGCGCGGATGATGGGTCACATCGGGCCCGTGGAGACCTACATCCCGATCAGCGAGTTCTTCACGATGATCGAGCGACAGCCGGGGATGGCCGGCCCGAACTACAAGGCGAACGTTCGCGCGATCGACATCGTTGGTGACGCCGGCGTGGCCGTGCTGGTCGAGACCGACTATATGGGCTGCGACTTCGTCGACTACTTCTCGGTCGCCCGGATCGGCGGGCGCTGGCAGATCACCAACAAGACCTACGCCCACACCGGGGGGACACCGCCCGGCGCCTAGCTGCGCCCAAAAATCAGGCGCCCGCGATTGACGTCGCGCCGCTCGCCACGGTTGTCTGGACAGTCTCACGAACCCCGCGAGGGTGAACCGGTGATCCAGGGACCCGCCTCTCTGCCGGAACTGCCGACGCTGCAGCGCGCGCGAGGGGCTGGGCGGATCGCGGTGCGGGCCGAGCATGGCCGAACCCACCTTTCGCGGCTCTATCAGGACGGCTGCGGCAAGATCCGGCTGCCGCGGGGGCGCGACCTGGAGGCGGTGCTGATCAACACCGCCGGCGGGGTCACGGGCGGAGACCGGATCGAATGGCGTGCCGAGGCCAGCGATCGCGCGCGTCTGACGCTGACGACGCAAGCCTGCGAGAAGGTCTACCGCGCCCGCGACGGCTTCGCCGAGGTCCGCACGTCGCTCACGCTGGGCGATGGGGCGCAGGTGGACTGGCTGCCCCAGGAAACGATCCTGTTCGATGGCGGGGCGCTGTCCCGCCGGCTGGAGGCCGACCTCGGCGGGGGCGCGCGGCTGCTGGCGCTCGAGGCCGTGGTGCTGGGCCGCACCGCGATGGACGAGACGGTGCGCCATGGCCTGCTGCACGACCGCTGGCGGATCCGCCGCGAGGGCCGCCTGGTGTTCGCCGACGACCTACGGCTGGACGACGCCATCGCCTCGATCGGCGCCGCCGCACCTGTGCTTGCCGGGGCGCGGGCCTTCGCGTCGCTGCTCCTGGTGGACGACGACGCATCGCGATTCCTCGCACTCCTCAGGGCGGCGCTGGGCCCAAGCGGCGGCGCAAGCGCTTTCGGCGGCAAGCTGTTCGCCCGTGTGGTGGCGCGCGACGGCTTCGCCCTCCGCAAGGCGCTTCTCCCGGCCCTGGAGGTCCTTCGAGACGGCGCCCCCCTGCCCCGCGTCTGGAGGACCTGAATGAACCTGACGCCGCGCGAAAAGGACAAGCTGCTCGTCGCGATGGCCGCCGAGGTGGCCCGCAAGCGGCTGGCGCGCGGCGTCAAGCTGAACCATCCCGAGGCGATCGCCCTGATCACCGACTTCGTGGTCGAGGGCGCCCGCGACGGCCGCTCGGTCGCCGAGCTTATGGAGGCCGGCGCCCATGTGGTCGGCCGCGCCCAGGTCATGGAGGGCATCGCCGAGATGATCCACGACGTCCAGGTCGAAGCCACCTTTCCCGACGGGACCAAGCTGGTCACCGTTCATCACCCCATACGCTGAGGACCCAAGAACGATGCGCAAGGCGCTGACCACCTTCGCCGCCCTGGCGGCCGCCACGCCCGCCCTCGCCCACGAGGGCCATCACGAGCAAATGCCGATCGCACAGGCCGTGCGACACCTGGTCAGCGAGCCAGACCACCAGATCGCTTTCGCGGCCCTGGTGGTGCTGGCGGTGGTCGCGGGCTGGAGCTGGCGCCGGGCCAGGGCGCGCAAGTGATACCAGGCGAGGTCATCTCGGCCGACGGCGACATCGAGCTGAACGCAGGCGCGCCGGTGACCACCCTGCGCGTCGCCAACACCGGCGACCGGCCAATCCAGGTCGGGAGCCACTACCACTTCGCCGAAACGAACCCGGCGCTGCGGTTCGACCGCGCTGCCGCGCGCGGCCTGCGGCTGGACATCGCCGCCGGGACCGCGGTGCGTTTCGAGCCCGGCCAGGAGCGGGAGGTGGCCCTGGTGCCGTTCGGGGGGGCGCGCGCGGTCTACGGGTTCCGGCAGGACGTGATGGGCAAGCTCTGATGGCCAGGATCAGCCGCGCCGCCTACGCCGACATGTTCGGCCCCACGGTGGGCGATCGGGTGCGGCTGGCCGACACCGACCTATTCGTGGAGGTCGAGCGCGACCTGACCACCTATGGCGAAGAGGTGAAGTTCGGCGGCGGCAAGGTCATCCGCGACGGCATGGGCCAGGGCCAGGCCACGCGCGCGTCCGGGACCGCTGACACCGTCATCACCAACGCCCTGATCGTCGACCACTGGGGGATCGTGAAAGCCGATGTGGGCCTGCGTGACGGCCGCATCCTGGCCATCGGCAAGGCGGGCAATCCCGATGTGCAGCCGGGCGTCGACATCGTGATCGGACCCGGTACGGAGATCATCGCCGGCGAGGGCAAGATCCTCACCGCCGGAGCCATGGACGCGCACATCCACTTCATCTGCCCCCAGCAGATCGAAGAGGCGCTGATGAGCGGCGTCACCACCATGCTGGGCGGTGGGACGGGTCCGGCCACCGGAACCAACGCCACCACCTGCACGCCCGGCGCCTGGCACCTGCAGCGGATGATCGAGGCGGCCGAGGCGTTTCCGATGAACCTGGCCTTCGCGGGCAAGGGCAACGCCAGCCTGCCCGAGGCGCTGGTGGAGCAGATCGCCGGCGGCGCCTGCGCCCTGAAGCTGCACGAGGATTGGGGCACGACGCCGGCCGCCATCGACTGCTGCCTGTCGGTCTGCGACGACCTCGACATCCAGGCCATGATCCACACCGACACGCTGAACGAGAGCGGCTTCGTCGAGGACACCATCGCCGCCTTCAAGGGCCGCACGATCCACGCCTTCCATACCGAGGGCGCCGGCGGAGGCCACGCGCCGGACATCCTGAAGGTGGCGGGGCTGGCGAACGTGATCCCGTCGTCGACCAACCCGACGCGGCCTTACACACGGAACACCCTGGCCGAGCATCTCGACATGCTGATGGTCTGCCACCACCTGGACCCGGCGATCCCCGAGGACATCGCCTTCGCCGAGAGCCGGATCCGCAAGGAGACCATCGCCGCCGAGGACATCCTGCACGACCTCGGCGCGCTCTCGATCATTTCGTCGGACAGCCAGGCCATGGGCCGCGTGGGCGAGGTGCTGATCCGCACCTGGCAGACCGCCGACAAGATGAGGAAGCAGCGCGGTAAGCTGGGGGACGGTCCGGCGGACAACTTCCGCGTCAAACGCTACATCGCCAAGGTCACGATCAACCCGGCCATCGCGCACGGGATGAGCGCGCACATCGGCTCCGTGGAGCCGGGCAAGCGCGCCGATCTCGTGCTGTGGAGCCCCGCCTTCTTTGGGGTGAAGCCGGACCTCGTTGTGCTGGGCGGGTCGATCGCGGCGGCCCCGATGGGCGATCCGAACGCCTCGATCCCAACGCCGCAACCGGTCCACTATCGCCCGATGTTCGGCGCCTTCGGCCGCGCGGTGACACGCTCGTCGGTGGTGTTCACGTCCAAGCTGGCGATCGAACGCGGCCTGCCGGCAGAGCTGGGACTGATGAAGGACATAGTGGCGGTGGAGAACGTCCGCGGCGGCCTCTCCAAGGCCTCTATGATCCACAACGGCGCGACGCCCCGGATCGAGGTCGATCCCGAAACCTACGAGGTGCGCGCCGACGGCGAACTGCTCACCTGCGAACCCGCCGAGGTGCTGCCGATGGCCCAGAGGTATTTCCTGTTTTGACCACCATCACCGACATCCTGCCCGCCGGGGCCTGGAGCGGCGAGCCGGTCGACCGGGTCGCCCTTGACTACGACGGACGCCACCGTCGCCGCATCGTGCTCACCGGGGCGTCGGGTGCGGAGTATCTGCTGGACCTGGCGGAGGCGACGCACCTCAAGGGCGGCGATGGCCTGCAATTGCCTGGCGGCGGTGTCGTTGCGGTGGTCGCCTTGCCCGAGCCCCTGCTGGAGATCACCGCCCATAGCCTGGCCGCGCTCGTCCGCCTGGCCTGGCATATCGGCAACCGCCACCTGGCCGCCCAGGTCTTCGCGGATCGCATCCTGATCCGCCGCGACCACGTGATCGGCCACATGCTCGAACACCAGGGCGCGCATGTCCGCGAGGTAGTCGCACCGTTCGATCCCGAGGGCGGCGCCTATCACGATCACGGGGGCCACGATCATGCCCACTGAGGCCCGCCTGCTGCGTCTGCTGACCTGGCTCTCGCCCGCCTTCCCGGTCGGGTCGTTTGGCTTCTCGCACGGCCTCGAGACTGCGATCCGCGAAGGCGCGGTCACCGACGTGCGCTCGCTGACCGGTTGGATCGCGCCGCTGCTCGAGCACGGCTCCGCCTGGACCGACGCGGTGCTGGTGAAAGCCGCCTGGATCGCCGTGACCGCCGAGGACCATGTCGCCCTCGACGACGTCGCCGAACTCGGAGAAGCGCTCGCACCGTCCCTCGAGCGCCACCGCGAGACCATGGCCCAGGGCGAAGCGTTCCTGACCGCGGTGGCCGCCTGGAACCCCCCGCCGATCATCCGCGCGCCCTACCCCGTGGCGCTGGGTGCGGCGGCGGGCGCGGCCGGTTTGCCGTTGCAGCCCGCCCTGACGGCCTGGCTGCATGCCTTCGCCGCGAACCTGGTCAGCGTGGCGGTGCGCGCCGTACCGCTCGGCCAGTCGGACGCCCTGCAGGTGATCGCCGCGCTGGAGCCGGTGATCCTGCGCACCGCCGCCCGCGCGGCCGCGTCGACGCTGGACGACCTGGGATCGGCCAGCCTGCTCTCCGACGTTGCCGCTATGCGGCACGAGACCCTCGATGGAAGGCTTTTCGGCTCATGAACGGCCCCCTGCGCATCGGCATCGGCGGCCCCGTCGGCTCCGGCAAGACCACGCTCGTGGAGAAGCTCTGCAAGGCCATGCGCGACCGCTGGTCGATCGCGGTCGTCACCAACGACATCTACACGCAGGAAGACGCCTTGATCCTCAGCCGCCTTCAGGCGCTGCCGGACGATCGGATCGTGGGCGTGGAGACGGGCGGCTGTCCGCATACGGCGATCCGCGAGGACGCCTCCTTGAACCTGGCGGCCATTGCCGATCTGAACAGGCGCTTTCCCGACCTGGACGTCATCTTCATCGAGAGCGGCGGCGACAACCTGGCCGCCACCTTCAGTCCCGACCTCGCCGACCTGACGCTGTATGTGGTCAGCGTCTGCCAGGGGGAGAAGATCCCGCGCAAGGGCGGCCCGGCGATCACGCGCTCCGACCTGCTGATCATCAACAAGACGGACCTGGCCCCGCACGTCGGCGCGGACCTCCTGGTGATGGACCGCGACGCGCGCCGGCAGCGCGGCGATCGACCGTACGTGTTCACCGACCTGACCCGTCTGAAAGGCGTCGACGAGGTGATCGGCTTCATCGCGAAGGTCGGCGGCCTGCCCGCGGCTTTCGCCGCCTAGGAGTCCAGGGGGCCGTTCTTCACGCGCGTCTCCGGCGCGAGCCGCATCCATGTCTCTTCGAGCGCGCTTCGGAACCGGGCGTAGGACCATTCGCGGGCGGTCTCGCGTCCAGCTTCCAGATAACGCGCCAATTCTGGCCCGCCGGCGGCCAATAGGTCAGCCGCCGCAGCCAAGGCGTCGACCGCTGCGACACAGTCGTCCTCGTCGACCCAAAAGCCGTTGTCGGGGGTCGCGAAGTCTCGTCCGCCTATGCCCGTGAAGCCGGTGCAGAGGGCGCCCGACGCCATGGCCTCCAGGGGGGTGAGGCCGACAGCCTCCAGCTTCCCCAGGCTGAGGAAGAGGTCGGAGGCCGCCAGCGTCTCGGCCACCTGCGCCTCGGCGGCGTCGCGGATCACGCGCCAGGCGCGGCCGGCATGCTCCGGATGCGACTTGTCGAAGACCCGACGGATGAACTCCGCCTCCTGAGGGCGCTTGTGCGGGATGCAGGCGATGGCCGCCCGCCGCTCGCCACGCGGATGGAATACGCGTTCGTCAGCGAAGCACGGCACGAACTCAACTGTCGCGGCCGGATAGCAGCGCCGGATCAGCGCTGAAAGCTGGCGGCCCACGGAGATGAAGGCGGGGAACCGGTCGGCGGGGAACCGGTCAAGCGTCGCCACCGAAAGGCCGCCGAAGACCAGCGCGCCCTGGCAGAAGACGATCGTCCGAAGTCCGGCCTCGGCAAGCTTGGCCAGGGCATGCACGGCGTCTTCCGGCGCCACGATGATGTCATTGGGGGAGAGCGGACCGATCTCCACGGGCACGTCCGGCTGCAGCGCCGGGTGCCACCGCGCTTCGCGGTTCGTCGACAGCACCGCGTCGAAGCCCAGCGCGCGCAGCGTCTCCACATGCCGGAGCTGCATCTTCACGCCGCCCCGGATCGAGCCGTCGGGAAAGGTGAGATAGACGATCCGGGCCATGCGCGCCTAGCGGGCGACCGTCCCCATCATACGCAGCCGGCTGACGCCGCCGTCCGGGTAGATGTTGAGCCGTACGAAACGGATCGGCCCGAGCTGGGCGAGTTCATCGCGGAACGTATGGATGTGGTCGGCTTGCAGCTTCACTTCAGGCAGCAGCACTGGCCACCCTTCGGCTTGCTGCGCGATTTCGTGCGGCGCGCCGTGCGCCCGACGCGTGGCCTGGATGGAGCAACGGTCGGGGTAGTTGCCCTTGAAGTGCGCCGTATCGACGACGACCTCGCTGATCTGGCCGAAGGTCCCTAGTTCCAGGATCGCCCAGTCGTGGCCCGGTTCGCGGCGTCGGCGGGTCTCCCAGCCGTCTCCCATGTCCACGCCGCGCCCGGGGGCCGTCATGTTCTCCACCCGGCCGAAATGCTCGTCGTTGGCGGTGATCCCGCGCCCGCCCCAGGCCATGGCCAGCAGGTCGATCGTCTGGTCCCGGCCTACCTTCGACCAGTCCGGATCGACGCGACCCCAGACCCGCAGGCGCGCGACGCCGCCGTCGGGAAAGATGTGCAGGCGCACGTGGGTCGCGGGCGTCGCGTGCTCTAGCGGAAACCAGGCGCGGTCGTCGCCCTTGAGGTCCAGGCGAGGCGTCACCTTGACCCACCCTGCATCGTCCCCCGGCGCGGTCTCTCCCGAGACACAGAGCTCGACCTCGGCGCCTGGCGGATAGTTGCCGGTGAAGTGGCGGGTGTCGATTTCGAACCCAGCGACGATGCCCGGCACGCCCAGCTTCACCACGCACCAGTCATGACCGGGCGTACGCTTGCGGCGGCTCTCCCAGCCGTCCATCCACTTGCCGTTGTCGTCGTACTTGCCGGGGATGAACACGGGCTCGGTCGGCGAGATCAGCCGGCTCTTGTCCGCGAAGAAGTCGTCCGTCGCATAGACGACCTCCGAGCCCAGGCGAGGCTGGGCGAGGTCCACGAACTGGCGGCGTAGATCGTCGAACATCCTGGAACCTTAGAACAATTCATCCAGCCGGAAACCGGCGATCCGATGGATCTGGGCGATGGCGGTGGCGAATTCGGTCTCGGGGTCATTGCCGAGCCTGGCCTCGAAGGCGGCGAGTATGTCGGACCGGCCCGCGCCTTTCACGGCGAAGATGAAGGGGAAGCCGAAGCGGGCGTTGTAGGCGGCGTTCAGGCGCTGGAAGGCCGCGAACTCCTCCGGGCTGCACTGGTCCAGGCCGGCGCCCGCCTGTTCCTTCACCGAGGCGTCGGCCATCCTCGCGCGGCTGGCAAGCTCGGGATGGGCGCGGATGAGGGCCAGCTTCCGCGCGTGGGGCGCGGCGTCCACCACCGCCGCCATCGCCTTCGCCAGGCCGTCCCGATCGGCGGGCGGGTCGGGCCAGACGCCTTCCGCGACCCAGGGCGAGTCCTCGTAGACCGGGCCGAAGCGGGCGATGAAGTCCTCCCTAGCCCCCATGAGGATGCCGCTCCCGCCAGTGTCTGGCGATCTCCACCCGCCGGCAGAACCAGACGTCGTCATGATCCAGCGCGTAGCGGATGAACCGCTCCAGTCCCGCCATCTTCCCCGGCCGCCCGGCGATGCGGCAATGCAGGCCAACGGACAGCATCTTCGGCCGTTCTGCGCCCTCGGCGTAGAGCACGTCGAAGGCGTCCTTCAGGTAGGAGTAGAACTGCTCGCCGGTGTTCAGGCCCGTCCCCGAGAAGCGCATATCGTTGGCTTCGAGCGTGTATGGCACGATCAGGTGCGGTCGCCCGCCCGCCTCGGTCCAGAACGGCAGGTCGTCGGAGTAATCGTCGGCGTCGTAGAGGAAACCACCCTCCTCCGCCGCGAGGCGGCGTGTGTTGGGGCTGGTGCGGCCGGTGTACCAGCCCAGGGGCCGATGGCCGGTCAGGCGCGTGTGGATCTCTATGGCGCGGGCCATGTGCTCGCGTTCCACCGCCTCCGCGACGTCCTGGTAGTTGATCCAGCGCCACCCGTGGCTGGCGATCTCGTGGCCCGCCTCCAGCATGGCTTCCACCGCGGCGGGGTTGCGTTCCATGGCCATCGCGACGCCGAAGACGGTCACGGGCGTCTGGTAGCGATCGAACAGGCGCAGCAGGCGCCAGACGCCGGCGCGGCTCCCGTACTCGTAGATCTGCTCCATGCTCATGTGCCGCGCATTCGGGATGGCGGCGGGATTGATCATGTCGGACAGGAACGCTTCCGAGGCGGGGTCGCCGTGCAGGACGCAGTTCTCGCCGCCCTCCTCGTAGTTCAGCACCATCTGGATCGCGATGCGCGCGCCGCCCGGCCAGTCCGCATGCGGCGGATCCTTGCCGTAGCCGATCAAGTCGCGCGGATAGCTGGTGTCGGGCATGGCTGACCGCTTAGCAGGCTTCGTGAGGGCCGCACCGTCGCAATCCTGCGCCACGGTTGCAATTCCCGGCCTCAGGGCGGATTCTGGGCGGCTGAATTGCGGAGACTTGCTTGGCCGGCCTCACCACCCACGTCCTCGACACCATGCACGGGCGTCCGGCCGCGGGCGTCAGCCTGCGCCTGCTGCGCGGGGGCGAAGTGCTGGGGTCGGCGGTAACCAACGTCGACGGCCGCGTGGACCAGCCGCTGCTCACCGGCGAGGCCCTGACGCCGGGCGCCTACCGCCTGGAGTTCGACATCGGCGAATACTTCCGCGACATGGGGGTGGCCCTGCCCCAGCCGGCGTTCCTCGAGATTGTGACCATCGACTTCGGCGTGGCCGAGAGGGGCGCGCACTACCATGTGCCGCTGTTGGTCAGCCCATTCGCCTATTCGACCTATCGGGGCAGCTGACGTGGGCCGCCCCATCCGTTTCCTGCTCGACGGCGAGGTCCGCGAGCTGCCCGCCGATACGGACCCGACGCTGACGGTTCTGAACTGGCTGCGCTACGACGCGCGCCGGACCGGCACGAAGGAGGGTTGCGCCGAAGGCGACTGCGGCGCGTGCACCGTGGTGCTGGGCGAGCTGGTCGACGACAGGGTACGGTTCCGGGCTGTCAACGCCTGCATCCTGTTCGCTCCGATGCTCGATGGCCGCGCGCTGTTCACGGTGGAGAGTCTCGGCCGCGAGGGCGCGCTGCACCCGGTCCAGCAGGCCATGGTCGACCAGCACGCCAGCCAATGCGGCTTCTGCACCCCGGGGTTCGTGATGAGCCTGTATGCGGTTCAGCGCTCGGGCGGGCCGACCGACACCGCGAGCCTGAAGGACGCCCTGGCGGGCAACCTCTGCCGCTGCACCGGCTACGGCCCCATCCTCGCGGCGGGCCAGGCGATGGGCGCTTGCGGAACGGATGACGAGGCCTTGGCCGCGGCTCTGACCGCGATCCAGCCGAACGAGGGACTGACCCTCGAACACAAGGGCCGCAGGTTCTTCGCGCCGCGTTCGAGCGACGAACTCGCCGCGCTGCTTGAGGCGCATCCTGCGGCCACGGTCCTGGCCGGCGGAACCGACGTCGGCCTCTGGGTCACCAAGCAGCACCGGGTGCTGGAGACGGTCGTCTCGCTGAACGACTGCGCGGACCTGAAGGGGATCCATGACCTAGGCGGCGCGATCCGGATCGGCGCCGGCGTCCGCTACGCCGACGCCCACGGGGCGCTGTCCGCGCTGCATCCCGAGTTCGGCGAACTGCTGCGGCGGCTGGGCGGACTGCAGGTGCGCAACCTGGGCACGGTCTGCGGCAACATCGCCAATGGCTCGCCCATCGGCGATATGCCGCCGGCGCTGATCGCCGCCGGCGCGACGCTGGTGCTGCGCAAGGGATCGGTTCGGCGCGAGATGCCGCTGGAGGCGTTCTTCCTGGCCTACGGGAAACAGGACCGCCACCCCGGCGAATTCGTCGAGGCGGTGATCGTCCCGAAGCCGGCGGCGGGCCGCATCTTCAAGATCGCCAAGCTTTCCAAGCGGTTCGACCAGGATATTTCGGCCGTCTGCCTCGGTCTTTCCGTGGGCGTAGAGGCGGGCCAGGTGACCGACGCGCGAATCGCCTTCGGCGGCATGGCGGCGACGCCCAAGCGCGCGGCGGCCTGCGAGGCCGCGCTGGTCGGCAATCCCTGGACGGCGGAGACGCTGGAACAGGCTGTCGCGGCGCTGGCCGAGGACTTCACGCCCATCACCGACATGCGCGCCTCGGCGAACTACCGGCTGGAGGCGGCGCGGGGGCTGATCCGCCGCGCATTCGTAGAGAGCGCCGGCGGGGCGCGCGTCGTCGACGCCGAGGCGGTGGCCTATGGCTGACTCCGGCGGCGTGCGGCTGCTTCCTATCCTGCATGCGCCCATCGGCCACGACAGCGCGCCGCGGCACGTCAGCGGCGAGGCGCTCTACATCGACGACATCCCCGAACCGCCGGGGCTGCTGCACATCGCCGTGGGCCAGGCGACACGGGCGCATGCGCGGGTGACGAAGCTGGACCTCTCCGCGGTGCGCGCGGCGCCCGGCGTCGTCGCCGTGCTGACGCCTGCCGATGTGCCGGGCAAGAACGACATCAGCCCGTTTGCCGGCGACGACCCGCTGTTCGCCACCGGCGAGGTTAAATTCCAGGACCAGGCGCTGTTCTGCGTGGCGGCGGACACCCTGCCCAAGGCGCGCGCCGCCGCCGCCCTGGCCGTCGTGGAGTACGAGGACCTCCCGCCCCTGCTGACGGCCGACGCCGCTGTCGCCGCTGGGTCGTTCATCGAGCCCACGCAGACCATGAAGCTGGGCGACGCGCGCGCCGCGATCGCCGCGGCTCCGCACAGCGTCTCGGGCCGCCTGCAGGTTGGCGGCCAGGAGCACTTCTACCTGGAGGGCCAGGTGGCGCTGGTTGTCCCCGGCGAGGGCCAGGACCTACACGTCTGGACGTCGACCCAGCACCCCACCGAAACCCAGCACATCCTGGGCCGCGTGCTGGACTTGCCCGACGCGGCGATCACCGTGGAGGTGCGCCGGATGGGCGGCGGCTTCGGCGGCAAGGAGACCCAGTCGGTCCAATGGGCGGCCATGGCCGCGCTGGCCGCGAAGCTGACCCGCCGCCCCGCGAAGATCCGCCTCGACCGTGACGACGACATGGTCATGACCGGCAAGCGGCACGACTTCGAAATCGACTGGGAACTGGGCTTCGACGGCGACGGGCGGCTGCGCGGCGCGGCCTTCGAGTTCGCCTCGCGCTGCGGCTTCTCGGCCGACCTCAGCCACGCGATCAACGACCGGGCGATGTTCCACGCCGACAACGCCTATGCGCTGCAGGCGGCCGAGATCGTCAGCCACCGGGCGCGCACGCACACCGTCTCCAACACCGCCTTCCGCGGCTTTGGCGGGCCGCAGGGCATGATGGCCATCGAGCGCGCGCTGGACGCCGCGGCGCTGTCGCTGGGCAAGGACCCGCTGGATGTGCGCCTGGCCAATCTCTACGGCGTCTCGGGCGATCTGACCCCCTACGGCCAGACCGTCACGGACAGCGTCGCCCGAGAGATCATGACCGAATTGGAGGCCAGTTCGGGTTATCGGGCCCGCCGCACGGCGATCACGGCCTGGAACGCCCGGAACGACCACTTGAAGCGCGGCATCGCGCTGACGCCGGTGAAGTTCGGCATCTCGTTCACCACCACCTACCTGAACCAGGCGGGCGCCCTGGTGCATGTCTACACCGACGGCTCGATCCACCTGAACCACGGCGGAACCGAGATGGGCCAGGGGCTGAACATCAAGGTGGCGCAGGTGGCGGCCGACGCGTTCCAGGTCCCGCTGTCGGCGGTGAAGATCACGTCCACGCGCACCGACAAGGTGCCCAATACCTCCGCGACCGCTGCGTCGTCGGGCAGCGACCTAAACGGCATGGCCGCGCTGGACGCCTGCGAGCAGATCAAGGCGCGGCTGTCCGAGTGGGCGCTGGCGAACTACGGCCATGCGCCGGTCTTCACGCCGGACGGCGTGCGCATCGGCGCCGAGCTGCTGAGCTTCCGGGATTTCGTGCACGAGGCCTACGTGGCCCGCGTCTCGCTTTCGGCGGCCGGCTTCTACAAGACCCCCGACATCCACTACGACCGGGTCACCCACAAGGGCCGGCCATTCTACTACTTCGCCTATGGCGCCGCCTGTTCCGAGGTGGTGATCGACACCCTGACCGGCGAGAGCAAGGTGACCCGCGTGGACATCCTCCACGACGTCGGCCGCTCGCTGAACCCGGCCATCGACCTGGGCCAGATCGAGGGCGGCTTCATCCAGGGCATGGGCTGGCTGACCACCGAAGAGCTGGTGTTCGACGACGCCGGGCGCCTGCGCACCCACGCGCCGTCCACCTACAAGATCCCGACCGCCGGCGACCGGCCGGACGCCTTCAACATCGCCATCTGGCCGCCGGGCGAGAACCGCGAGAACACGATCCATCGGTCCAAGGCGGTGGGGGAGCCGCCGCTGATGCTGGCGATCTCGGTGTTCTCCGCGCTCACCGACGCGGTCGCCAGCGTGGCCGGCCACAGGGTCATGCCGAACCTGGACGCACCGGCGACGCCCGAGCGGATCCTGGCGGCGGTGAACGAGGTCCGGCGGAGGGCGGCCGATGCCTGAGTGGATCGGCGAGGCCCTGGCCGCGGCGCGGCGCGGCGAGACGCTGGCGATGGTGACGGTGGTCGGCGCCCAGGGCTCGACACCGCGTGAGACAGGCGCGCGCATGCTGGTTTGGCCCGATCGGTTCAGCGGCACCATCGGCGGCGGTTCGCTGGAGCGGCAGGGCCTCGACCAGGCGCGCAAGCTGCTGAGCCAGGCTTCCCGGCGCCACGCGCTGCAGGACTATCCGCTGGGCCCGTTGCTGGGCCAGTGCTGCGGGGGCCACGTGCGGCTGCTGGTCGAGCGCGTGGACGCGGAGAGCCTCGCCTGGCTGGAGCCAGCGGCGGCCGCCCGCGAACCGTTCGTCCTTACAGCGCAATTCAACGACGGCGGCATGAGCCGCCTGATCGAGGCCGAGGCGGCGGTGTCGGACGGTCCCCGCACGCCGATCCCGGAGGTGCGCCGCGTGTCCGAGACGATCCGCCCGACGCTGCCCCGCCTCGTCATCTTCGGCGCCGGACACGTCGGCCAGGCGGTGGCCCGGGCGTTCGCGCCGCTGCCCTTCCACCTGGACTGGCTGGCCAGCCGCGAGGACCTGCGACCCGAGGCCAGCGGCACGCGCGCCACGATCCTCAGCGAAGATGAACTGGCCGAGGCGGTCGAGGCCGCGCCGACCGGCACGCTGTTCGCGATCTTCACGCACAGCCACGACCTGGACTATCGGCTGACCCGCGCCGTGCTGGCGCGCGGCGACTTCGGCTATCTGGGGCTGATCGGCTCGCGGACGAAGCGTCGGCGGTTCGAGGCCCGGCTGCGCGCCGACGGCGTACCCGACGCCGAGCTCGCCCGCCTCACCTGTCCGATCGGCATCGTCGACCTGAAGGGCAAGGCGCCCGCGGTGATCGCCATAGCCCTAGCCGCAGAGCTGCTGCAACTGACCCAAGATCCCACCGAATGATCGCCGACATCGAGGCCTGGGCGAACCTGGCGATCCGCTGGCTGCACCTCGTCGCCGGCATCGCGTGGATCGGATCGTCCTTCTATTTCATGTGGTTGGACAGCCATCTGAAGAGGCCGCCGGAAACGCCCGACGGCGTCGCCGGCGAGCTGTGGAGCGTCCACTCCGGTGGCTTCTACCGGCAGATCAAGTTCATGGTCGCCCCCTCCGACATGCCGGAGGAGCTGCACTGGTTCAAATGGGAGGCCTACACGACGTGGATCAGCGGCTTCCTGCTGCTGAGCCTGATCTTCTACGTCGGCGCCGACCTCAACCTGATCGACACGTCCAAGTTCGACCTCACGACTTGGCAGGCCATCGGCCTCGGCCTCGGCTCCCTGGTCGCGGGGTGGCTGGTCTACGACGGCCTCTGCCGCTCACCCATCGGCCAAAACCTGAGGCTTTTCGGAGTCGTATGGTTCGTTCTTCTCACGGCCGCAGCCTACGGCCTGACGCATGTCTTCTCCGACCTGGGCGCCTTCATGCACGTGGGCGCGATCATCGGGACGGTGATGGCCGCCAACGTCTTCATGATCATCATCCCGAACCAGCGGAAGGTCGTGGCCCAGGTGCTGGCCGGCCAGGCGCCCGACCCGTCGCTGGGCAAGCAGGCCAAGCAGCGCAGCGTCCACAACAACTACATGACGCTGCCGGTGCTGTTCATCATGATCAGCAACCACTACCCGATGATCTTCGCCGCTCCGCTGAACTGGCTGTGGCTGGCGGGGCTGGGTATCGCGGGGTGGACGATCCGGCACTTCTTCAACCTGAAGAATTCGGGCCGGATGGAGCCCCAGGTGCTGGTTTACGGCGCCTTGGCCTTCGTCACGGTGGCCGTGCTGAACGAGAGCGCGCGGCCAAAGCCGCCGACGGTCGCCGAAGTCCCGACCTATGCGGTGGTGCGCGCCATCGTCGACAAGCACTGCATCGCGTGCCACGCCGCCCACCCGAGCCATCGGGGCGTGCCGGTCGCGCCGAACGGGGCCATGTTCGACACCGACGCCGGGCTGCAGCAGCACGCCGACAAGATCTACACCCGGGCGGTGGCGACCCGGTCCATGCCCCAGGGCAACGAGACCAAGATGACGGAATTGGAGCGCGCCCAGCTCGGCGCATGGATCAAGGCCGGCGCGAAGGTGGGGCCGTGAGGACGCTCGTTCCTGAAGCCCTGACCGCCGACGCCTTCGCGCCCTTCGGCGACGTGATCGAAGCTTCCGACCGCGCGGAAGTGATCCCGATCAACTACGGCTGGACGACCCGCTTCAACGCGCTCTCCGACGTGGCGGTGGGCGACGGCCACGCGATCCTCAGCATCTTCCGCTCGAAGCCGCTCGAGCCCCTGGTGCTGAAGATCTTCGAGCGGCACCCGCTGGGCAGCCAGGCCTTCATGCCCCTGAACGGCCGGCCGTTCCTGGTGGCCGTAGCCCCGCCGGGTGACTTCGATCCGGCCGCGGTTCGCGTCTTCCGCGCCGCGGCGAACCAGGGCGTGAACTACGCCAAGGGGACCTGGCACCACTTCCTGCTGGCGTTGGAAGCCGAGAGCGACTTCCTGGTCGTCGACCGCGACGGCGGGACCGGCGAAAACCTGGACGAGGTGGAACTCGCCGAAGCCGACTGGATCGCCATATCGGCATGACCCGCCAAGCCTACCGCGCCGCCCTGCTACACATGCTGGACGACCCGTCGCGCGTCCCGGCGGCGGAAGCGCACGCCTATCACCCCGACGGCCTGCTCGTGGTGGAGGACGGCCACGTCGCGGCCTGCGGCGCCTGGGACGACCTCGCGCCGAACCTGCCCGACGGCGCGCCAGTCGAACACTTGCCGGGCCGCCTGATCACCCCGGGCTTCGTCGACGCCCACGTGCACTACCCGCAGGTGGACGTCATCGCGGCGTGGGGCGCGCAGCTCATGGACTGGCTGCACACACATACGTTCCCGGCGGAGATGGCCTTCGCCGACCGGGCGCATGCTGACGCGGTGGCGCAGGTGTTCCTGGACCAACTCCTGGCCAACGGCACGACCAGCGCCCTCGCCTTCTGCACGGTCCACAAAGGCTCGGCCGAGGCCCTGTTCGAGGCCGCGCTGGACCGGAATATGCGACTGGTCGCCGGCAAGGTGCTGATGGACCGCGAGGCGCCCGCCGCGCTCACCGACACCGTCGAGACCGGCCGCGCCGACACCGAAGCGCTGATCCGCGCGTACCATAGCCGGGGCCGACTGGGGTATGCGGTGACCCCGCGCTTCGCCGTGACCTCCACGGACGCCCAGCTCGCCATGGCCGGCGAGGTGCTCGCCGCGCATTCCGATGTCCTGCTGCACACCCACATGTCGGAGAACGCCGGCGAGATCGCCCGCGTGGCCCAGCTCTTCCCCTGGGCGCGGGACTATCTGGACGTCTACGACCGCTTCGGTCTCGTCGGCCCGAGGTCGGTCTTCGCCCACTGCGTCCACTGCGACGCGGACGTGATGGGGCGGATGGCCAGGGCCGGCGCGACCGCCGCCTTCTGTCCCTCTTCCAACCTGCTGCTGGGCAGCGGCCTGTTCGGCCTGAAGCGCGCCTGCGAATGCGGGATGTCGGTGGCGCTGGGCACCGACATCGGCGGCGGCGGCAGCTTCTCGCAGCTCCACATGATGGCCGAGGCCTACAAGGTGGGTCAGCTCCAGGGCGACAACCTCGACCCGCTGCATGCCTTCTACCTGGGCACACTGGCCGGCGCGAAGGCGCTGCACATCGATAGCCGGGTGGGCAACCTCCTGCCGGGTAAGGAAGCCGACTTCGTGGTCCTCGACCTCGCCGCGACGCCCCTGCTCGCACGCCGAACGGCCGGCGCCCGCACCCTGGCCGAGACGCTGTTCGTGCTGGCAGTGCTGGCGGATGACCGGCTGGTCGAGCGCACCTACCTCATGGGCCGGCTGGCCCACGCCCGTGAGGCCACCTAGGACTTGCCTCAACCCTCGCGGCTCCGACTATTCCGGGCAGGTTCGGGGGAATCGCGTGTGCTACGCCTGATCGTCTTCATCGCCGCCCTGCTCACTCCTGTCGTGGCGCTGGCCAGGCCCGTTCCGATCAAGGTCGTGGTCGTCACCGCCTTCGAGATCGGCAACGACACCGGCGACGCGGCCGGCGAGCTTCAGCTCTGGATCGAACGCGGTCCACCCACCGAGACCGTGGCCATCCCCGGCGTCGAGCGGCCGGCGCGACTGTCGAAGGACGGCGTGCTGATCATCAACACCGGCATGTTCGGACGCGCCCGCGGATCGCTGACCGCCCTCATCGTCGATCCCCGTTTCGACCTCGCCAAAGCCTACTGGCTGATGGCCGGCATCGCCGGGGTCGACCCGAAGGCCGGCTCGATCGGCAGCGCCGCCTGGTCGAACTGGGTCGTGGACGGTGATCCGCTTTACGAGATCGACGACCGCGAAATCATTGCCGGCTGGCCCTGGGGCCTCTACGCGCCCAACTCGAATGGGCCGGGCGAGAAGGGCGATGGCGCGGACGCCAGCGGCATGGCGTGGCGCCTCGACCCCGGCCTCACCCACTGGGCCTATCAGCTAACGCGCAACATCGACCTGCCCGACAACGCCAAGCTGGGCGCCGACCGCGCCGGCTATCCCGAGGAGCCGGCGGCGCAGAAGCCGCCGCATGTGTTCGTCGGCGCCAGCTTGGGCACGGTCCGCTTCTGGCACGGCGAGCTTCGCACGCGCTGGGCGCGCGATTGGGTCCGGGTCCAGACCGACGGACAGGGCGCGCTGGGGATGACCGACGGCGAGGATCAGGCCGTGCTCGACACCCTGGCGCTCCACGCCAAGAGCGGCCGGGTCGACCCGCGCCGCGTGCTGATCCTGCGCACCGCCAGCAACTACTCCCGCCCGGCCGCGGGCAAGCCCAACCGCATCACCTTCGCCGACGGTGGCCTGGAGGCGGGCGTCGAGGCCGCCTACCGCGTGGGCGCACCCGTGGTGAAGGCCCTGGTCGGGGGTTGGGACCGCTACGCCGACGCCCTGCCGCAAGGAGCCGCGCCATGAGCTTCCTCGACAAGACCTTCCAGCTCCGCGAGCGCGGGACCAGCGTTCAGACCGAGGTGCTGGCCGGCGCCACCACCTTCCTGACCATGGCCTACATCGTGCTGGTGAACCCCTCGATCCTGGGGACCACCGGCATGCCGGTCGCGGGCGTGGCGGCGGCCACCTGCCTGGCGGCCGGCGTCGGGTGCCTGCTGATGGGCTTCCTCGCCAACTACCCCATCGCGCTGGCGCCCGGCATGGGCCTCAACGCCTACTTCGCTTTCACCGTCGTCCAAGGCATGGGGGTGCCGTGGCAGACGGCGCTTGGCCTGGTCTTCGTGTCCGGGCTGCTGTTCTTCGTGCTTACGCTGGTGGGCGTGCGGCAGCTCATCGTGGCGGCGATCCCACGGGCGCTGTTTTCGGCCATCGCGGCGGGGATAGGCCTGTTCATCGCCTTCATCGGCCTGCGGGGCGCGGGGCTGGTGGTGGCCAATCCGGCGACCCTGGTCAGCCTGGGCGACATCCACGCGCCGGCGACCCTGCTGGCCCTCCTGGGCCTCGCGATCCTCTCGATCCTGCTGGTGCTGAAGGTGCGCGGCGCGATCTTCATCGGCATCGTGGCGACCGCCGTCCTCGGCTGGATCCTGGGCCTCGCGAGCTGGAACCCGCAGCCCTACAGCCTGGAGCAGATGACGAGCACGGCGCTGCAGCTCGATATCCCGGCCGCCCTGGGCATCGGCGGCCACGGGTTCGGCTTGGCGCTGCTGGAGATCCTCTTCGTCTTCCTGTTCGTCGACCTGTTCGACAACGTCGGCACGCTGGTCGCCGTCTCCAAAAAGGCGGGCCTGATGCGCCCGGACGGTTCGATCCCGCGGCTGAACCGCATCCTGTTCGCCGACGCGGGCGCGACGGTTGTCGGCTCGCTGGCCGGCACCTCCACGGTGGTCAGCTACATCGAGAGCGCCTCGGGCGTCTCGGCCGGCGGTCGCACCGGCCTCACCGCCGTGGTCACCGGCCTGCTGTTCCTCGCCACCCTGTTCGTCGCCCCGTGGGCCCAGGTGATCCCGGCGGCGGCCACTGCCCCCGCCCTGATCCTGGTGGGCGCGATGATGATGGGCCCGCTGACCGAGATCGACTGGGACGACCCGGTCGTCGCGATCCCGGCGTTCCTGACCCTGGTCACGATCCCGCTGACCTTCTCGATCGCCAACGGCCTGGCCTTCGGCGTCATCGCCTACGCCCTGCTGAAGCTGGCCAGCCGCCGGGTCGCCAAGGCCGACTGGCTGCTCTTCGCCCTGGCCGCCCTGTTCGTGGCGCGGTTCGTCTACATGGCGTTCGAGGCCTAGAAGCCCGCTTCGAACGCCTTCAGCAGATGCTCATGGCGCCATTGCTCGCGCGCCTTGTCGCTATTCGCGACCAGCGCGGCGCAAGCGCCCTTCGGCTCGGCATTTCCGACCTGGCCGGCGCAGGCCGCCGCGGGTTTGCGGTAGACGTTGGGATCGCTCCACAGCCCCTCGCCCGCCAGGAAGCTGTAGGCGATGCCGTTGCGGGCCGCCGTCTTCAGGTCGCCGTAGGTGGCGCCCGTCCGCACGGCCAAGGCGTAGTCGCCCGACAGGTCGCTGCGCAGGATGCCCGCGTCGTCCGTCGAGATCGCCACCGGCACGCCCCGCTTCCGTAACCACGCGTACGGGTGCTCCTCGGGCGGGACGCCTAGGATCTCGCGGTTGGAGATCGGGTTCACCTCAACGAGGATCCCCTTCGCCGCCATCTCGGCGGCCAGGCCCTCGGCGCCGGTCTCGTGCGGAAGATCCACGCCGTGGCCGATGCGGCGGGCGCCGGCGACGCGGACCGCCGCGGCGATGTGGTAGCTCAGCGTCTCGGGCGGCGCGACGTCCAAGGTCAGTTCGCCCGCGTGCAGCGACACGGGCGTCTTGCGGCCATGCTCGGTCAAGAGGTCCACGATTTTCATGTGGGTGTCGTAGTGGGTCACCGCGTCCTGGCTGTCCTCGGGCGCGACCAGTTGCAGTCCCACCCAGCGCGGATCGGCCGCCACGGTGGCGACGCCGAGCTGGAGCTGGGCCATGGTCTCCTCCGGCTTGCCCTGCCGGATCGCCTGGAAGAGGAAGCGCACGGTCACCTGGCAGCCCGGCTTCGCCTCGGGCGTCCCGCATTTCAGGACCTCACGGGCGCGGGCCTGCAGCGTGTCGGTGTGGGCGACGACACGGGGGACCAGCTTCTCCAGGCCTGCCTCGGTGAGCGCCGCCCGCGTCGCGGCCGCGTCGCCACGCCACCCCACCTGCCCGCCCAGCGCGCGCGATGGGACGAACAGCGGCGTGATCATCAGCTCGAGGTAGAAGGTGTTCTGGCGCGCAAGGTCGCCCATCACCACGGCCAGCGCATCGCCTTCGCGCGACGGCTTCATCCCCATGCGGCCGAACGACGAGAAGAACTGGTCGTGGCCCGAGCGGTCGCGGAAGCCGGGATGGCGCGTGCTGACGCTGTCGACCACCAGCGAGCGCAGGGCCTCGTCGGCGATCACGTCCTTGGCGGGCTTGTAGTCCTCGTTCGCGCAGACCTGCCGGATCGAAAGGGTCTTCATGTCCACGCACAGGCCGTCTTCCGCGGCCCAGTTCAGCAGCGTCTCGCCGTAGATCGCACCCGAGAGGTGGTTGTGCAGTTCGCCGCCCTTGGGGAACGCCTTCATGAACACCGCCAGCTCGGCCGCGCCCATCTTCGAAAGGTCGGGCGCCGCGGCCGCCGGGGCCGCGAGCGCCAGCGCGGCCAGCGCGCCGACGAGGAATCGTTGCATGGCGCATGAGGGCGAACGGCGGGCCTTGCGGTCAAGGTCCGGCTGACGCTCTGATGGCGCGATGGACGCCGCCGACCTGATCAAGCGCCTGGGGCTTATGCCACATCCGGAAGGCGGCTGGTATCGCGAGACCTGGCGTTCGGCGGCCTCCACGCCCGATGGGCGCGCAGCGGCGACCTCGATCCTGTTCCTGCTGGAGCAAGGGCAACGATCGCACTGGCATCGCGTCGACGCCGAGGAGCTGTGGATCTTCCAGGCCGGGACGCCGCTGAAGCTGCGCACGAACGACGGCGGCGCGACGACGGAGACCCGCCTGGGCCCCGGCCCAGGCCAGTCGCCGCAGCATCTGGTGCGAACGAACGAATGGCAGGCGGCGGAGGCCGACCGCGGTTGGTGCCTCGTGGCGTGCGTGGTGACGCCGGGCTTCCGCTTCGAAGGCTTCGAACTAGCGCCGCCGGGATGGGAACCCTAGCGCCCGGCCAGAGTCAGGAAGTACGGCGCGACGAACGCGAACAGGCTGGCCACCAGCCCGGCCAGCAGGATGCGATAGGCGTAGCCCAGGTAGAGATACTTCTTGAACGCGAGGACCTTGCCGTTCTGGTAGATGTCGTGGGCGAAGGCCTCGTAGACGGTCTTGGGTTCGCTGATCACCGTCATGATCCGCTCGATGAACTCGTCCTCCGGGATCTGGGTGAACGAGCCGAAGAACAAGAGGTTGGCCGGGCCGTCGGGCCGGGGCGGCGTCTTCACCGACGGCAGCACGGCCATCACCGCCAGGAAGGCTGAGGCGAAGGCGGCTCCGCCCAGGATGAACAGGGGCAACGGCCGGGCCACATTGTGGATCTGGCTGATCGAGACCGTGAAGATCACGAAGGTGGCGGCCAGCACCATGTTGGCCTTCTGGTCCGCCATCTGGCTAAGCTGGTACTGCACCTGCTGGGCCGTGCGCAGCAAGTGCACGCCGTCGTTGGCGAAGGTGGGCCGCGGCGCGGCCTCTTGATCTGGCATCCTGCTCCCCCGATACGCCGGCGACGGGCCCCAAGTCCGTCGCCGCTACGCCCTGAACCGCCCCTCGAATGCGAAGCTCGACACCGCGTTACGCGGACTCGGCGTCTCGCGCGAGCGATAGGGTTCGTCCAGGATCTCCTTGTCTGTCGGCCGCCCGACGGCGATGGCCGCCTCGACCCGGAATTGGGCCTCGTCCACCCCGAGCGCCTCGTAGGAGCGCGGCAGGTCGAAGCCCGCCATGCCGTGCGCGGCCCAGCCCACGCGATGCGCTTGCAGCGCCAGGTAAGCCCAGGCCGCGCCCGCGTCGAACGAGTGACTGTGGATCGGCGCAGGCTCGCGGCCTTCGGACCGGCGGAAGCGATCCGAGATCACGTACATCAGCACGGAAGCATGCTTCACCCAGGCCTGGTTGTACGGGATCAGCACGTCGAAGAGCCGGTCCCAGGCCTCGGTGCCCTTGTGCGCGTAGACGAAGCGCCAGGGCTGCGCGTTGAAGGCGCTAGGCGCCCAGCGGGCCGCCTCGAACAGGCTCATCAGCAGCGCGTCCGGCATCGGCTCGCCCGTGAAGGCGCGCGGCGACCAGCGATGCAAGAACATCGGATCGACGTCATGATCGGCGGCGCGACCGTTGGCTTCCGGGCCCGCCATCACCTCTTGCCCACGTGAGCGATCGTGGCGATCTCCACCAGGAAGTCCGGACGCACCAACCCGCACTGGATGCAGAAGCGCGCCGGCTTCTCGCCTGGGAAATACTCCGCATAGACCTTGTTGATCGCCGCGTAGTCGGCCCAGTCCTTCAGGAAGATGTGGTTCATGGTGACGTCGTCCATCGTGCCGCCTGCGGTCTCGATGACCGACTTGATGGTCTCCAGCACCTGCCGCGTCTGGGCGGCCGCGTCGCCGACGTGGGCGACGTTGTTGTCCTTGTCGAAGGCCAGGGTGCCCGAGACGTAGACCACGCCGTCGGCCAGGGTCCCGGGTGAGAAGGGCGCGATGGGAACCTGCGTCCCGGGCGGCGTGATGACGGTCTTGGGCATCTGTCTTCCTCCTACGCTTCGGGCGGGGCCTGGCCGACCGCCCCGCAGAAATCGGCGGTGTTCGACACCCAGCCGAAGAACTTCTCGACGTTGTAGACCGTGGCCTCCTGCAGGAAGGCCGGCCCGGCCTGGTGGGTGGCGTCCTCGATCAGCACGCCGAAGTATTCGCGGTGATAGCCGTCGCGCAGGGTGCTCTCGACGCAGACGTTGGTCGCGATGCCGCAGAACGCCAGGTTGCGGATCCCGCGCGCCCGCAGCATGGAGTCCAGGGCGGTGTTGTAGAAGGCCGAGTAGCGCGGCTTCTCGATGACGATGTCGCCCGCCTGCGGCTTCAGCCGGTCGACCAGGGCGTAGTCCCACGTCCCCTTGGCCAGCAGCTTGCCCTCCAGCTCGGGCTTGTCGCGCATGGTCTTCAGCGCGTTGGACTTCCACCAGTTGGGCGAGCCGGGGCCGCCCGCCTCGACATACTCCGGATCCCAGCCGTTCTGGAAGAACACCACCTGCACGCCGGCCTGCCGCGCCGTCTCGACCAACACGGCGATCTTCTCGATTACGGCGGCCGCGCCGCCGATGTCGAAGCCGGCGATGTCCAGATAGCCGCCCGCCGAGGCGTAGGCGTTCTGCATGTCCACCACGATCAACGCCGTGGCCTTCGGGTCGATCGGCAGGTTCTCAGGCCGCGCCGGCAGGGTCACCGCGCCCTGGATGGGGATCGTGGGCCTAGGCGCCGACATGTCGACGGCTCTTCATCAGCGGTTGGATCTTCGCGCCGAAGTCCTCGACGCCCCGCACGAAGTCGTCGAACACCAGCAGGACGCCCGCGGTGCCGGGCACCTCGGCAACCTCGTCCAGCATCCGCGCCACGCTCTCATACGAGCCCACCAGCGTGCCCATGTTGAGGTTCACCGCCGACTCCGGCGCGGCGAGCTGGGTCGTGTTGGTGTTGCTGGTGCCGCCCTGGGCGTTGGGCGCGGCCTGGTTGGTGAGCCACTGCAGCGCGCCCTGGTCCGCCCCCTCGCGATAGACCCGCCACGTCTCCAGCGCCGCCTCGTCGGTCTCGTCGGCGATGATCATGAACAGGATATAGGCGGCGACCTCGCGGCCGGTCTTGGCCTTGGCAGCTTCAAGCCGCTTGTTCACCGAGGCGAAGGCCGTGGGCGTGTTGGTCCCCTTGCCCAGGGCGAAGGAGTAGTCGGCGAACTCGGCGGTGAACGCCAGGCCCTCGTCGGACGAGCCGGCGCAGATGATCTTCACGCCCGGCGTCGGCTTGGGGCTGACCCGGCAGTCGTTCATCTGGAAGTACTGGCCCTTGAAGTCCGAAACGCCGGTCTCCATCAGGCCCTTCAGCACCGTCGCGTACTCGGCGAGGTAGTTGTAGCGGTCGGAATAGTGGCTCTCGCCCGGCCACAGGCCCATCTGGTCGTACTCGGCCTTCTGCCAGCCGGTGACCAGGTTGATGCCGAAGCGGCCGGGCGCGATGGAGTCGATGGTGGACGCCATCCGCGCCACGATGGCCGGCGGTAGGGTGAGCGTGGCGGCCGTGGCGAAGATGTTGATCTTCGAGGTGACCGCCGCCAGCCCCGCCATGAGGGTGAAGCTCTCGAGGTTGTGCTCCCAGAACTCGGTCTTCCCGCCGAAGCCGCGCAGCTTGATCATCGAGAGCGCGAAGTCGAAGCCGTAGCCCTCGGCTTTCTGCACGATCTGCTTGTTGAGCTCGAAGCTCGGCATGTACTGCGGCGCGGTCTCGGAGATGAGCCAGCCGTTGTTGCCGATCGGTATGAAGACGCCGATGTCCATGGGCCCGCCCCCCTCTGCACGGCCGTCCAGTTGGCGCCGGACCGTGCAGAGGCGCAAGCGGATCTAGGCCAGATCGTGCCCGTCGGCCGGGGGAGGGTCGGGAATGTCCTCGTACGGGCGCAGCCCCCCCTTCAGCAGGCATTCCCAGACCTCCTCCGGCGTCTCGGCGAAGTGGAAGAGGTCGAGGTCGGCCTTGGCGATCATGCCGGCGGCGACCAGGGCGTCGAGGTTGATCACCGAGCGCCAGTAGCTCTCGTCGAACAGCACGATGGGCATGGCCGGCGACTTGTCGGTCTGGCGCAGCGTCAGGATCTCGAACAGCTCGTCCAACGTGCCGAAGCCGCCCGGGAACACCACGAGCGCGCTGGCGCGCATCGCCAGGTGCATCTTGCGCATGGCGAAATAGTGGAAGCGGAACGTCAGCTCGGGTGTGGAGTAGCTGTTCGGGTGCTGCTCGTGCGGCAGGGTGATGTTGAGGCCGATGGAGGGCGCACCCACGTCGGTCGCGCCGCGGTTTGCCGCTTCCATGATGCCAGGGCCGCCGCCGGTGCAGATGACGTTGTAGCGCTCGTTCTTCGCCGACAGATGGGCGCCCCCGCGCTTTGAGGCGATGGCGGCGAACTCCCGGGCGGCGTTGTACCAGCGCGGATGCGGGTCGGGGCCGTCCTCCCGGATGCGGGCCGAGCCGAATACGACGATGGTGGACCGGACGCTCCAATTGCGGAGCGCCTCGTCGACCTTGGCGAACTCCAGCAGGAAGCGAACCCCCCGCATGGAGGGGCCCATGATGAAGTCCTGGTCCATCGAGGCCAGACGGTAGGTTGGCGACGCCATCTGCGGCGCAGCCGGATGCAGTTTCTCAGGGGTGGTCATCCCGCCAATGTAGGCGCTTTAGCCGGGCTTCGTCAGCGCGCGCTCGATAACCTGGGCAAACGCATCGGCCACGGGCGGGATCAACGCCGGCGACACGCAGCGCAGGTCGTCGCCGCGGGCATGGTGGAACCGGTGGGCGCCGAAGATCCCGATCGCGGGCTCGTACCCGGCGTGCACGATGCTGGCCAGCTCGCCGGCCGTCTGGCGCGGATCGATGGCGTAGGTCTGTTCCAGCCCGGGCTGGCCGGCAAAGGCCGCCTTGCAGGCATCGACCAGCGGCGCGCTGGCCAGGAGGAAGCGCTGAGGGTCGGCGCTGGGCAGCGGCGCAAGGGCGGCGCCACGCTCGTGCCAGTCGCGCGCCGCGACATTCGCGCCGAGGTGAACCCAGAGCGCCGTCTGCGCCGGCTTGGGCGCCAGGTGCTCGATGAACTGCTCCCCGCCCGCATATTCGTACTCATGGCCGCTGGTGGCGACGAGGGCGAGATTGGCGGGAAGCTTCGTCTTCGCCGCCCAGGTCACCAGCTGCATCCAGGCGGCCAGGCCCGAACCGCGCTCGCCGGCGCAGCCGAACCAGCCTGAACGCGGCGTCGAGATCACGAGCCACTTGCCGGCGCCGCGGTCCAGGCTCGCCGTAACGTTGAAGGCCGGGCGACGGATGGAGCGGCCGGGCATGACGAAGGTCGCCGCTGCGCCCGCGAAGGCGGCTTCGACAAAGGGGTCCGCCTCGCGCGGGGCCAGCACAGCCGCCGGAATCTCGAACAGCGGCTTGTCGACCGGCGTGTTGAGCGCCAGGGCCTCGCCCGTTGGACCGGTCGTGACGATGATCGCCGCCTTCGCGCCAGCCGCCGCGGCAGCCTTCACCCGCCGCGCGACCTCGCCCTTGGCGGTGGACCAGCGGGCGAAGGGCAAGACCAGAATGGCGATGTCGCCGGATCCGCGGCCAGGCACGAACAGACGGCCAGTGATCCCGGGCGTCGGCTGGACGATAGCCTGGGGGATCAGCGTCGCCTTCGCGCCCGCGATGGACAGGGTCGGCGCCTCGCCCTCATAGGCCGGGACGTCGAACGACTGCCGCCGGCAGGCATAGCCGAGGGCCTTCAGCTCGCCTTCGATCCATTCGCCCGAGGCATTGTCGCCCGGCTCGCCGGCCGCCTTGTCGCCGAAGCTGGCATAGCGCTCCAGGGTGCGCATGGCGCCTGCCTCCGAGCCGCCGGCCCTGGCTGTGGCGCCCGCGGCGGGAGCGGCGGCCAGCAGGGTCGCGCCGACGCCCAGGATGGCGCGGCGGGAAGCGGAGACCGGGGCGTTCTTATCCATGGCGGGAAGCTAGCGAAGCCCGTCGACTGGCGCGATGGGCGTCGGCGCCCCGCAGCGCGGCGCCTTCTGATATCCGTCGCCCGCGCCCTTGATGCGGGCCGGCAGGTCGCAGAGTTCCTTCGCCGCCGTTTTGTCGCCCTTGAGGTAGGCGCGCCAGAACCGGATCGTCTCGGCCTTCACGATCTCCATCTGCGGCGGATCGGTGGGTTTCAGCACGCCCCCCGCCCCCCGGCGGCCGCCGAACAGGCCGTGGTCGGCGCCGTTCAGGACGATCAGGAACTGATCCGCGCCCTGGATGGCCTGATAGGGCGTCGTCCGCTGGAAGGGGTTCTTCTCCAGGTCGAACGGCGTGACGTCGGCGGTGCCGGTGAAATGCAGCATCGGGGTCTTCACGGCGGCGAAGGCGGCTTTCGGATCGTCGCCACGCGGCTTGTTAGGGCTGTAGGCGATGGCGGCCTTGATCCGCGGCTCGGCGAACTTCGTCTGCGGAGTGGCGCCCAGCACCCGCTGGCCCACCGCCACCAGCGTCGAGAGGGCCCCGTATGAGTGGCCGGACATGCCCACGCGGCTCATGTCGGCCTTGCCCGCCAGGCGCGGATCCCTGGCGATCTGGTCCAGGGCGAACGGCAGGTCGCCGTACCGCGCCTGAGCGACCTGCGGATTCATGGCGCCCCGCCCCGCCGCGACGATCCCGGCCTCGGCCGTGGGACGGACGGCGCCGCGCAGGATCCCCGTATCCGATCCCGCGTGCTGAAGGCAGACCACCAGGAAGCCTGCGTCGGCCACCGCCTGCAGGATGTAGGTGGACGCTTCGCGATTGCCGCCCAGGCCGTGGCTGTGGACGACTACCGGAAAGGGCCCCGCCCCCTTAGGCACATAGGCCTTGAACGGCACGACCCGGCCGCCCCGCGCCGCGTCCGCCCACTCGCCGTAGACCACCTCGACATTCGAGGCCGCCGCCGGCGCGGCGGGCTGGGCGACCGCCGGCGCGGCCGCCGGAACGGCCACCGCCAGCGCGGCCAGAACTAGCGAGGTTGCGAGGGCGCGGCTCATCGGCTCACCACGTGTAACGGAGCTGGGCGCCCCAGGTGCGGGGCAGGTTGTAGCGCCGCACGTCGCCCGTGGCCGTCGGGTTGTGGAAGACCAGGTAGTTTTCCTGGCCCGCGTTGTTCACGAAGCCGGTCAGGTCGAACTGCTTCCAGGTGACGCCAGCGCGCAGGTTGAACAGCACGTAGTCGTGCAGCAGCGTGGTCTGGTTGGCCTCCTGCACGCCGCCCTGGCGGGCGTTGCCGTTCACGTTGACGTAGCCGCTGACCTCGTCGGTGATGTCGTGGCGATAGTTGACGGTGAAGGTCTGCGTCCACTTGGGCTGCTGCGGCTGCTTGTAGCCTTCGTAGCGGCCGCTCTTCACATGGCCGCCCTGGCGCGAGCCGCCCACGGTCACCCGCAGGTTCCCGCCCGCGACCTCAGCGCGCGCGGTCGCCTCCACCTCGATGCCCCAGAGCGTCGCCGGTCCGGCGTTGAAGGCATAGGACGTGGCCTGGACCGGGCACGCGGGATTGCTGGCGGCGCACCCGTTGTCGGCCTGGATCACCAGGTTCTTGTAGTGGTTCGAGTAGCCGGCGGCGGTGACGTAGATGTTAGACGCCAGATTGCCCTTGAACCCGACCTCGTAGGCGGTGACCGTCTCGTTGTCGAACTCAGCCGGTGGCGCGAGCGCCGGGTTTTGCCGCGGGTCCCCCAGGTTGCCGTTGAAGCCGCCGGCGCGATAGGCCGAGCCGATCTTGGCGTAGACCATCACCAGGGACGTGGGCTTGTAGGCGACGGTCGCCGTGTAGGAGACGTTGCTCTGGGTCCGCGAGCCGGTCGGGTTGACGTTGGCCGCCGTGACCGGGACGTCGGTCACGAACAGGAACTGCCGCCCCAGGAAATCCCGGTCGTCGTGCGTGTAGCGGAGATCGCCCGAGAGCTTGAGCTGCTCGGTCAGGTCGTAGTCCAGCGACCCGTAGACGGCATACGAGGAGTAACGCGAGCGGCCGCGGGTGATGGTTCCAAAGTTGTTGCTGGCCGCCGTCGGCGTCTTGCCCAGGATATTCGAGGTGGTGTCGTTGAGCAGATACCATTCGCCGCCGGCCACCCAGTTGAAGCCGTTGGTCTCTCCGACGAGGTGCGCGTCGTAGTAGCTGATCCGCGCATGGTCGATCTGGGCGCCGCCCTGATTGTAGTCGGCCGCCCGGATCGCGGCGAGGCCGGCGGTCGAGACCCGGCCCGGAATGGCCGAAAGGGCCGTGAAGAACTCGCGAGAAAGCGCGTCGCGATCGTACTGGTTCTGCCCCCTGCGATCGCGCAAGTTGACCACCGTCGACAGGGTGGCCCAGCCGAGGTCGGTGTCGGTGGTAAACTCCAGGTTGCTCAGGCGCTGCTTGCCTGTGGAGTCGGTGTTCCAGGGCGTGTCGTACTTGTCGGTGAAATAGCCCTGCGGGAAGTTGGCGTTCGGGAAGGTCACCACCTGGTAGACGAGCCCGGGCACGCGCTCGTTCGCGCGTTCCAGCATCAGATTGGCGGTGAACGGCCCGTTGTCGTAGCGCACCTGGCCGCGGAAGAACTGGCGTTCGGTGGCGTCAGCGTACCGGTCGATGACGTAGAGGTTGTAGAAGCCCTTGTCCTGGTCGCCCAGCGCCACGCTGAAACGGGTGGACCAGTTGTCGTTGATCGGCAGGTTCACCGCCATCTCGACTTCGCGCTTTTCATGGGAGCCGAGCGTGCCGAGGACATAGCCTTCGAATTTGTCGGTCGGCCGCGCAGTGACGACGTTGACCGAACCGCCCGAAGCGTTTCGCCCGCCCAGGCCGCCCTGCACGCCGCGCAACACCTCCACGCGCTGGATGTCGAAGAGGTCCATGCCGGTGAACGTGCGTCCGGCGACGTTGCCGCCGCCGATGAAGGCCCCGTTGCGGAAGAGTCCCACGCCCGCCTCGGCGTTGGTGGCGCGCGACGTGCCCGAGCCGCGAATCGAGACGTCGGAGGTGAGCGCGTTCGAGGTGTTGGCGAAATTCACCCCCGGGGAGTTGCCGAGGAGCTGCTGGGCATTGGCCAGCCCGCCCTGATCACGGATCTCCTCCGCGCCGAGCGCCGTGGCCGCGACCGGCACGTCGCGCAGCCGCTCCTCCCGCTTGCGGGCGGTGACGAGGATTTCGTCGAGTTCGACGCCCGAACCGGTGGCCGTTTGGGCAAAGGCCGGCGCGCTCAGGGCGCAGCAGACGGCGGCGATGGATGCAGTTTTCAGGGCTTGGCGCCTGGTCATTCTATTCCCCCTCGTCCCGCGTCGTGATCTTGGCTGTTACTGCGCGGTGACAGCGAGGGTGAAGCTAGCGATAGAGACCGGCGATTTCCAATGCCCGCAGGGCTTGGAGCCATAGCGCCTTGTCCGCTTGACGCGCTCGCGACCGGCCCGAGAGTGGAGGGCATGATGGGTTTAAATCGCAGGCGCTGGCTGGCCGGTGCGGGGGCGCTTGCCGCGGCGCCCGGCATTGGCTGGGCGGCGGGAGGCGCGCGGATGTACGACTACCTGTTCCTCGACCTCGAGGCGGCGCCCGGCACGCCACCGGCCAAGGCCTATGCCGACCAGGTGCGCGCCCAGGCCGCCGCGATTTCGGCCGCGGGCGGTGAGGTGCTGGGCCTCTTCACGCCGCAGCTCGGCTGGCACGCCCGCCAGGCGGCGCTGCTGGTGGCTTGGAAGCCCGACGCGTCAGGACGCGAGGCCGAGATGGCCGCGCTCGCCAGGCTAAGCGGCGTGGCGAAGGTCGAGCGGCAGCGGCTCGAGGCCACGGCGCGGCCGGCGGCAGGCGACCGACCGAAGCCCGGCGGCGTCTACGTCCATCGCTGGTTCGTTATCGGAGCGTCGGACCTCGACGAGGTGGTCGCCCTGTCGACAGAGGGCTGGCGCGACTTCGAGGCCCGGTTCGACACCAACATCTTCGGCTTGTTCTCAGCCGAGCGGTCGGCGGCCGACAAGGCGGCCGGCGCCACCCGTCTGCTGCTGGTCACCCGCTACAAGGACCACGGCGTGTGGGAAACCTCGCGGGATCCTTCCACCGACGCCATGGCCGCCTTCATGCGCCGCCAGAAGCTCACCCGCGACACCTGGGCCGCGAGCACGCTCCTCACGAGCTTCTAGGGGGCGAAGCTGGAGCGCCCCTGGATGCCCCAGCGGCCATCCAGCCGGGTGACGATGTAGATGCTGTCGAAGCCGCCGATCACCGTGCCGTCCTTGCGGAAGCGGCTGAAGCGCGTGTCGATGTGCACCTTGTCCGCGCCGGCGTGGATCACGTCGCGCCGCTGCCAGGCTGAGTGGTCCCAGTCGGTCAGCGCGCCGCTCGTGAACATCTCGGGCTTGTGGAAGCCCGGGTTGATGATCGTCACCTTGTTCGACGCGAAGCGCACGTGCGGGAAGTTGAAGGTCGCCTCGTAGGCGGGAATATCGCGCGCGTTGAAGGCCTTCATGAAGGCGTCGAGCCGCTCCTGGGCGGCGGCGATCTCGGCGGCGAATTTCGTGTGTTCGGCCTTCACCGGCGGCGGTGCGACCGACTGCCCCAGCGCGTCCGTTCCGGCCGCGAGCGCGGCGCCCGCCACACCGGCGCCGATAAGCGCGTCCCTGCGACTGACCATGGCGGTTCCTCTCCTGTGTTCTTCTCTCAAGGCAGCAGTCCCTCGGTGTCGAATGGCCATTCCTGCTCCGGCGAATCCAGGTTGAGCAGCTCGGCCGCGTTGTGGCGCCAAGCCCGCATCATCTGGCCGCACCAGCGGACGAAATGCTCGTCGCGCGCCGGATCGCCGTTCTCGACCCAGTAGGCCAGGGCGTCGTTGCAGAACGAGATCATCGGCTCCAGCGACAGGTCGAGCAGCGCGGGCCGCGTGTCGCGCGCCGGTGGCCTGTCGGGATACCAAAGCAAGGCCCGCAGCCGCTGCCCCGTGCGTTTGCGCAGGGCCTGGTGCGCCGCCTGGTAGGCCGGATCCTGATCGCCGTGGCGCACCAGCAGGATGAAGCCGTCCTCGAACGATCGCGCGGCGTCCAGCGACTTGCGCATCCCATTGCCGTAGCCGCGCCAGGCCTTCTCATCCTGGGCCTTCAGGCGTCGCAAGGTCTCGGTGAAGATGCCCTGGATCAGGGCATCCTTGGACGGGAAGCGCCGGTAGAGGACCACCTTCGTGACCCCCGCCGCGGCCGCGACCTGTTCCATGGTCGCGCCCGCCAGTCCGTGCTGGCGGAAGACCCGGGCGGCCACCCGCATGAACGCCTCACGGCGTTCGGCTTCGCGGGCGCTGCGCGGTCCATCCGGCGCGTCGGTGTCGTCATTGGCGGCGGCGAGGGCTTTGGGCATGCGTCAGTCGTAGATCTTCAGCAGCACGCCGTCCTGCTTCTTCACCGACTGCCGCATGCTGGTCCACTGTGGCGGAACGTTGCCCTTGTCCCAGGCGGCGATCTTGGCCTTCAGCGAGGCGACCACGCCCGGGTTCGCCGTGGCCACGTTCGCCTTCTCCCCCAGGTCGCCCTTCAGGTCGAACAGCATGACGTGCTGGCCATGCTCCGAGACCTTGGCGTGCGTGCCGTCCGGCGTGATGGCGGCCGAGTTGGTGGCGGATTCGGACGGGTCGGCGATGTTGGCCTCCCACATCTTCCAGTTCCCGTCCCGGATCGCGAAATTCGGGCCGGCGCGCCAATAGACCGTGGGATTTGGGACGCCCGTCTTCGACCCCGTGACGAACGGGATCAGATCCACGCCATCGGTCCCCTTGGGCAGCTTGGCGCCCGCGAGGGCGGCGGCGGTGGGCACGATGTCGAGGCTGGAGACCATTCGGTCGTCGACTTGCCCGCCGGGGATCCGGCCCGGCCAGGCCACGATGTAGGGCACGCGGACGCCGCCCTCGAGGTGCGCGCCCTTGTGGCCGTTGAGCGGCGCATTCGAACAGGCGCCCTGGATGTAGGCCGCGCAGCCGTTGTCCGAGAGGAAGACGATGACCGTGTTCTTCTCAAGCCCCTCGGCCTTCAGCTTGGCCCGGACGGCGCCGACCCCGTCGTCCAATGCCGAGACCATGGCGGCGTACACACGCTGGCCCCGATCCGGCACGTCGCGGTAGCGGTCGAGATACTTCTTCGTCGCCTGGAGCGGCGTGTGGGGCGCGTTGTAGGCGAGATAGAGGAAGAACGGGCGGTCCTTGTTGGCGCCGATGAACCGCACCGCCTCATCGGTGAAAACGTCGGTCAGATAGCCGTCCACCTGCACCACCTGCTTGCCGCGCCGGACGCTGGCCACGCTGCGGACATAGGCCATGCGCTCATCGTCCGTCGCCGTCGGCGGAAGCGGATCCTTCGCCGTGGCGCGGAACGAGGCTTCGGAGCCGGGCGGATTGTAGGTATCGTCGCCCGGTTCGCTCTTGGTCAGGAAGCTGGTCGCCCCCGCGGTGATGCCGAAGAACTCGTCGAAGCCGCGGTCGATAGGCTGATACCCGTCGGCTTCGCCCAGGTGCCACTTGCCGATCATCCCGGTGTGATAGCCGGCGCTCTTCAGGATGTTGCCCACGAAGGGCTCGGCCAGCGAGACCCCGCCCCGCCGGTCGCGGCCCACGGGATTGAACTCCCATCCGAACCGCTGCTGGTAACGCCCGGTCAGGATCGCCGCCCGCGAGGGCGCGCAGACCGGATGGGTGACGTAGCCCGAGGTGAACCTCACGCCGTCCGCCGCGAGCGCGTCGATGTTGGGCGTGCGGATGATCTTCGAACCGTAGACCGACGTGTCGCCGTACCCCAGGTCGTCGGCCAGGATGACGATCACGTTCGGGCGGGCGGCAGCCGTCGCCGCTGGCTTGTCGACGGCCGTGGCCGGCGGCGCGCTGGCGGCGGTCAGCGACAGGGCCGCCGCCGCGGCGAAGAGGATACGCTTCATCGGAACTCCATTCTTCGGCCCAGACGCTAGCCCGATCGCGCGTTCCGATCTGCCCAATCCTCAGGCGTGGTGCTATAGCCCACGGGCATGGAGCTTCGGCATCTCGAACAGATCCTGGAAATCTGCCGCGCGGGCGGTTTCAGCGGCGCCGCGCGCAAGCTCCAGATCTCACAACCCACGCTGTCTAAGAGCATCGCGCGGCTCGAGGCGCAGCTCTCGCTGAAGCTCTTCGAACGCACCAACGGCGCGGCGCGGCCCACCGCCTACGGCGCCTTCGTGGCCCAGCGCGCCGAGACCTTGCTGCAAGGCGTGGCCGCCCTCACCCGCGACCTCGAGCAACTCGCCCGCGGCGAAGAAGGGCGCATCCGGATCGCCGTGGGCCCAGCCTCGCGCCTGAAGCCTCTCCCGGAATTGCTGCGTCGTATCGCGGTCCGCTTCCCCAAGCTCCACGTCGAAACGATCCAGGAGACCGGGCCGGGCGTGATGAAGTCGCTGCAAGACGGGCGCGTCGACATCGCCTTCGGCTACTCCGAACATGCGGCCCGCTACGGCGAACTGATCCGCAAGAAGATGTTCGAGGACGCGGTCATCTTCGTCGCGCGCCGCGATCACCCGGTTCTGGCGCTCACCGACGTCGGCCCGCGAGAGTTGCTGCGCTGGCCGGTGGCCCTGCCCAACGTGCTGCCTGGCCTCGCGCAGTGGGCGGGGGAGATGGACCGCGAGGAAGCCGAGAACCTCAAGGCTTTCATCAGCGACGACTATTCCCTGATCATCGAGCGCGCGCTGCAGACCGACGCCATCGCCATGGGCGCGTCCTTCCTGTTCGAGGAGCAGCTTCGCGACGGCAGGCTCGCCGTCGTCTCCTCGACCCTGGACATGCCGTACGCCTGCTGGATGCTGACCACGGCGGAACGCTGGCGCTCGCCGCTCATCAAGGCGATGGCGGAACTGTCGAAGGCGGCTGTCACCGAAAGGCCGGCAAGCGCCGCGGCCTGATAGCTGCCAGCTATGCCCTACGGGACAGGCCGGCCTGCTCCATTCGCCATTTCATCTGGTCGAAGCGGTCCTGGCCGAAGAAGGGCTCGCCGTTGAACGACATCATGGGCACGCCCCAATGGCCGGCGGCGCGCTGGTCGACCTGATTGGTCTCCACGATCGCGGCGAACCGACCGGGATCGCCGTCGACCGCCGCGCTCAGTTCGGCGTAGTCCAACCCCGCCCGCGTGGCCGCCTGGGCGATATGGTCGCCCTCGTGCCAGTCATCCACCTCGCCGCTCCAGATCGTGTGGCTGGCCTCCCTCAGGAACGCCAGGCCCCGCCCCCGCTCCGCCGCCGCCACGCCGAGGTGGGTCAGGCGGTGGATGTAAGGCTGCTCCATCCGGTAGCCGACGCCCGGCGCCTGCTGCACCGGGTCGGGCCGCGGCCAGCGGAACGGCAGCCCCAGGAACGCCGCCTCGCGGAAGACATCCCGCATGAAGTAGGGCGTCCACAGCGGGTCGCGCGTCTCGAAGAACTCCGGCGTGCGCACCGCCAGCGGATAGACCGGCCTTACGTTGCAGGCCACGGCGTAATCCGCCTCGAGCGCCAGGAGGCGCGGCACGACCATGTAGGAATAGGGCGAGCGGAAGGACCAGTAGAGGTCGTAGCTGAGGGTCATCGCATCCTTCCCGATTGGCGTTTCGCAAGCTCTAGCATAGAAACGTGAATGACAATTCCGTTTCGGAGACGTGGACCGTGCCCCGCATCCTAGCCGCCATCCTGCTTCTGGCCCTATCCGTCTCGTCTGCCCGCGCGCAAGCGCCGGCCTTCGACGGGCTGCGCGTGATCTTCTGCGGCACGTCGGGGCCCCTGCCGGTGGCCGGTCGCGCCAAGCCTTGCACCGCGGTGCAGGCCGGCGGTGCGCTTTACCTCGTCGATATCGGCCCGGAAGCGACCGAAAACCTGATGAGCTGGCGCGTGCCCGTGGCGACCGCCAGGGCGGTGTTCATCACGCACCTGCACTCCGATCACATCGGCGACCTGGGCGAGTTCAACATGCAGAGCTGGGTGAATGGCCGCTCGGCTCCGCTCGCGGTCGTGGGTCCTGCTGGCGTGGACCGGCTCGCGAAGGGGTTCAACCTCGCCTATGAGGACGACCACGGCTTCCGCAAGGCGCACCATGAACACGGCGCCCGGTTCGAGCTCGCCGAGGGCCTGCTCGCGCCAAAGGTGGTCACCATTCCGAAGCCCGACGGAATCGCGACCGCCTGGAAGGACGGCGAGCTGACGGTCACGGCGATCCGCGTCCACCACGACCCTATCGATCCGGCCTTCGCCTATCGCTTCGACTACAAGGGCCGGTCCGTGGTCGTCAGCGGCGACACGACGAAATGGGCTCCCCTCGCCGTGGCGGCGAAAGGCGCCGATGTCCTGGTCCACGAGGCGCAGAACAACGCCATGACCAAGCAGCTCTCCCAGGGCCTGGCGATGATGGGCAACACGCGGTTGAGCTCTATCATGGCCGACACGGTGACCTACCACACCGAACCCGCGGAGGCCGCCGACATCGCCCGCCAGGCCGGCGTCAAGGCGCTGGTGCTCAACCACCTCACCCAGGCCGGCCTGCCGATGTTCACGCCAGAAGCGTTCGCGAAGGGCATCGAGGATGGCGGCAAGCTGGACTGGCGCCTGGCCAAGGACGGCATGACCATCGAGCTGCCCGCAGGCAGCTCCGACGTCCGTTTCGGCAGCTACTGAAGGTTCGCGGCCCATCCCTTAGTATGAGCGGCGCCATGTCACGGGCCGTGGCATAAGGACAGTGTCTGCAGCCCCCCGAGCCCGCATGCCCGAAGCCGCGATCGTCCATGTCGTCGATGACGACGCCTCCCTCGCCGAGGCGCTGTCCAGCCTCTTCCGTTCGGTCGGGCTGGAGGCGCGAACCTACGGCTCGGCCCAGGCCTTCCTCGACGCGCCGGCTCCTGACGCGCCGGGCTGCCTGGTGCTGGACGTGCGCCTGCCGGGCCTCTCCGGCCTCGACTTCCAGGCCCAGCTCGCCCAGCTCGGCGTCGGCCTTCCAGTCGTGTTGATGACCGGCCACGGCGACATCCCCATGTCGGTGCGCGGCATGAAGGCGGGCGCGATCGACTTCCTCCCCAAGCCCTTCCGCGAACAAGACATGCTGGACGCCGTCGCCGCCGGCATCGAGCGCGACCGCCAGCGCCGGGCCGCCGACGGAGGGCGCCGCCAGCTCGAGGAGAAGTTTTCCAGCCTGTCGCCCCGCGAACGGCAGGTCATGGCGCTGGTCACCGCGGGCAAGCTCAACAAGCAGGTGGCCGGAGACCTCTCGCTCTCCGAGATCACCGTGAAGATCCACCGCGGCGCGGCCATGCGGAAGATGGGCGCTCGCTCGCTGGCCGACCTCGTGCGGATGGCCGAGGCCCTGCACGTCACCGCCTGACGACCATACCAGCGTATGATTTCAGCGCGGGCGGCGGCGTGCGAAGCCGTCCGCATGAGTGCGGCCGACCCGTTGATCGCCATCGTCGAGGACGACGAGTCCCTGCGCCAGGCGATGGTGGGCCTCGTGCGATCCCTGGGCTACCGGGTCGCCAGCTTCCCCAACGCCGAGGACTTCCTGGCTGCCGACGCGCGGGAACGGTCGAACTGTATCGTCACCGATATTCAGATGCCCGGCCTGAGCGGCATCGACCTCAAGGCGCGTCTGGTCGCCGACGGGGTCGCCACCCCCGTGATCATGGTGACCGCCCGCGGCGAGGCGGCGATCGAGGACCGGGCGCGGGCCAGCGGGGCATTCTGCTTCCTGAAGAAGCCCTTCGAGGCGGAGACCCTGATCGAATGCCTGGAACGCGCGCTGGTGCGATGAGGCGGCGCTGTTCAGACGCGCCGACCGGCGGCTAGTCTGCCTTGGCGAGCGGGCGGCAGAGGCACATGGACGGCAAGGACCTTGGCGACCTTTTTCACCTGGTCCACGACAGCATCTTCGTGCGCGATCTCCAGGGCCGCGTACTGGCCTGGAATAACGCCTCGGTGAAACTGTACGGCTGGGATGAGGCGGCCGCGCTGGGGCAGCCAGCGCACGAACTGCTTTCAACCCGCCATGCCGATCCGCTGAGCGAGCTGGAGGCCCGGCTGTTGGCCGACGGCCGATGGGAGGGCGAGCTCACGCGCCGCGCCGCCGACGGTCGAGACCTCGCCATCGAGGCCCGCTGGTCGCTGCAGCGCGACGCCCACGGCGAGCCCTCGGCGATCATCGAGACCGGTCGGGACATCACCGCGCGCCGCGAGGCCGAAGACGCCCTGCGCCGCAGCGAGCGCCGCTACCGGAACCTCTTCGGCGCCATGGCGGTCTCGTACTGGGACCTCGACTTCTTCGCGGTCGGCCAGATGCTCTGGCAGCTTCGCTCCGACGGCGTGACGGACTTCGCGGCCTACCTTGCGGCGCATCCCGAGGTCGCGCGCGAGATGATGCGGGTCACTCGCGTCATCGACGTCAACGAGGAAACTGCACGCTCTATCGCGCCACGAAGGCCGAGCTCGCGGGCGACGTCGAACGCTTCTGGCCCGAGGCCAGCACGGCTGTCTATTCCGCATCCGTCGTGGCGGCAGTGTCGCGGGCGCCCAGCTTCTCGGCCGAGACCCGGTTGCGCCGGCTGGACGGCACCGAATTCGACGCCCTCTTCACCGCCTGCTTCCCGCGCGAGAGCGTCGGGGCGGGCTCACTGCTGATCGGGGTCATCGACCTCACCGAGCGCAACCAGGCGCAGGCGGCGCTCCACGCGCTCCAGGCCGAGTTCGCACACGCGGCGCGGGTCTCGATGCTGGGCGAGCTCACGGCCTCCATCGCGCACGAGGTGAACCAGCCGTTGGCGGCCATCGCCACCAATGCCTCGGCGGGCAAGCGGTGGCTGTCGCGGCCGCAGCCGGATCTGGACGAACTCCGGGGGATCAACGAGCGCGTGATCGCCGACGCCCAACGGGCCGCCGCTATCATCTCTCGCGTCCGCGGCATGGCCGAGCGGCGCGCGCCGGAGGTCGGCCCGCTGCCCATCAACGCCGTGATCGAGGAGGCCATGGGCTTCCTGCGTCACGAGTTGCAGGGTCGCGGTGTGACCGTCAGCCTATCCCTCGCGCCTGGCCTGCCGCCCGTGAGCGCCGACCGGACACAGTTGCAGCAGGTGCTGGTGAACCTGGCCGTCAACGCCATCCAGGCCATGGTGGGCGGGGGCGACGCGGCGCGCGAACTCGGGCTGCGGAGCGAGCCGGCGGACGGTGGCGTGCGCGTGTCGGTGAGCGACAGCGGGCCCGGCATTCCCCCGGACGACCTGCCTCGCCTGTTCCAGAGCTTCTTCACCACCAAGGAAGGCGGCATGGGCATGGGCCTCCCGATCTGCCGTTCGATCATCGAGAGCCATGGCGGGACCCTGGACGCCCAGAACAATCCGGAGGGACCGGGCGCCCGCTTTACGTTCACCCTGCCCGCTGCGGCGGCGCCCTGACCGTGGGGACGGCGGCCTCATACCAATGTATGCGCCCCGCACACCCGACGTTGAATTGAGACCGTCACGGAGGGCGCGCATGGTGGCTTCAGACCTGAAGAGGAGCCCCCCACCATGCCCACGATCACCACCAAGGACGGCGCGCAGATCTTCTACAAGGACTGGGGTTCGGGCCAGCCCATCGTCTTCAGCCACGGCTGGCCGCTGTCGGCGGACGACTGGGACGCGCAGATGATGTTCTTCGGCAGCAAGGGCTACCGCGTCATCGCCCACGACCGCCGGGGCCACGGCCGCTCCAGCCAGACCTGGGACGGCAACGAAATGGACACCTACGCCGACGATTTGCGGGCGCTGGTGCTTGCGTTGGACCTGAAGGACGCGATCCACGTCGGCCACTCGACCGGCGGCGGCGAAGTCGCCCGCTACCTGGGCCGCCACGGAACCGACCGGGCCTCGAAGGCCGTGCTGATCGGCGCCGTGCCGCCGGTGATGGTCAAGAAGGAGAGCAATCCCGAGGGCCTGCCGATCGATGTGTTCGACGGCTTCCGCGCCGCCCTCCTGGCCGACCGGGCGCAGCTCTACCTCGACATCCCCACCGGCCCGTTCTTCGGCTTCAACCGCCCCGGCGCGAAGGTCAGCGAAGGCATGATCCGCAACTGGTGGCGGCAGGGCATGATGGGCAGCGTCAAGGCCGGCTACGACTGCATCAAGGCCTTCTCCGAGACCGACTTCACCGAGGACCTGAAGAAGATCGACATTCCGGTCTTCCTGATGCACGGCGACGACGACCAGATCGTCCCCTACGCCGACGCGGCGCTGAAGGGCATCAAGCTGCTGCAGAAGGGCACGCTGAAGATCTACCCGGGCTTCCCGCACGCCATGGCCACCACCCATGCCGACATCATCAACAATGACCTGCTCGCCTGGCTGAACGGCGAGCTGAAGGACGCGACGCAGACGACGGCGGCCCTCGAACCGGCCTGACGCCGCCACTTGGGCCTATAGCCGCCGACGCCGCCGTTTCCCCCAACGGCGGCGTCATGCTGCGTGTTAGGACGGACCATGACCGACTCCCTTCGCATCCTGGGCGTGGCGGGCAGCCTGCGCCGCGCCTCGCTGAACCGCGCCCTACTCCGCGCCGCGACCGAATTGGCTCCGGCCGGGGTTACCGTCGAGACCTTCGACCTTTCGACCGTCCCGCTCTACGACGGTGACGTGGAGGCCGCGGGCGATCCGGATGGCGTCGCGGCCTTCAAGGCGGCCATTCGTGCAGCGGACGGGGTGTTGTTCGCCTGCCCCGAGTACAACCACGGCGTCCCGGGCGTGATGAAGAACGCCGTCGACTGGGCTTCGAGGCCGCCGGCCGGCGCGGCGCTGAACGGCAAGCCGGTCGGGATCATCGGCGCCTCGCCCGGCCAGACCGGCAGCGCACGCGGCCAGAGCCAGCTTCGCCAAGCGTTCGAGTTCACGAACTCCTACTGCATGCCCCAGCCCGAGATCCTGGTGTTCCGCGCGCACGAGAAGTTCGACGCGGACGGCCGCCTCGTCGACGAGAACACACGGAAATACCTCGGCCGCTACATGGCCGCGCTCGCCGCCTGGGTCGGCCGGTTCCGCGACGGGGGCTGACGCGGCGGCAAAAGCCCGCGATTGTGGCGCGTCCGACATGCCGCCGCCGCTTTGGGGGGCGACAGCGGACCAAGTGTCGTCGGACGGGGCAGCATGCGTATCGGAACATGGATCGGCCTTCTGGGCGTGACGCTGGCGCTCGCAGCCTGCGCGGGCGGTCGGCGCGACGGGCCGCCGCCCGGCTTCGGCGACGAGGGTCGCGGCGACGGTTCGCCCCGGCCCCGGGCGCAGCTCTTCATCAGCCCCTCGGGCCAGCCGTTCCGCGCGCCGGGCGGCCAGCCCTATCCGGTCGCCGAGTGGTTCGCGAAGGCGGACGCCGACCATGACGGCAAGCTGAGCCGCGACGAATTCCGCGCCGACGCCGACGCCTGGTTCAAGGTGCTCGACGCCAACGGCGACGGCCAGATCAGCATGCCCGAGGCGACCCGCTGGGAAGAGGAACTGGTCCCCGAGGTGAGCCGAGAGGGCGCGGGCATGATGGGCGCCATGGCGGGGCGGCGCAGCTCGGCGGGCCGCAATGAACTTAACACGCGGATGCAGGGCGCCGCGGCCTACAGCCTGATCAACGAACCGCACCCGATCCGGGGCGCGGACGCGGACTTCTCCTTCAGCGTCAGCCGCGCCGAATGGCGGGCGGCCAGCGACCGGCGCTTTGCACTCCTGGACGTGGATGGGGATGGCGCGATCCTCCTTGCGGATCTGCGTCCGACGCCCGTCCAGGCGATGGGCGGCGGCGGTCAGCGCATGGATCGCCGGCCGCCCATCGGCGAGACGCGGCGCCCCCGCTAGGGGACATACTCGCGCTCGCGGTAGTCGAACCAGGCGAAGTCGGCCGGGTGCGCGGCGCCTGAGGTGTCCTGGCACGCCATGCCGACGAAGGCGCCCGTGAAATTGGGCGTGCCCGGGACGGCGGCCTCGTCGGAGAGGATGGAGGCGTCGAAGACCTGCGGCAGGCGCGTCCAGGCCTCTTGGCCCGCGGGGCGAAAGGCGAACCGCAGACGCTCGTAATCGACCTCCACGCGAAGCTCGATGGGCCCTGGCCCGATGGGGATCGGCTGGGTGAAGGCGTCGGCCTGGGGGCTGTCGGGCAGGGCCGACATCACCTGAACGACGCGGCCCAGGGCGGCGTCGTGGGTGACCATCAAGTAGTGGAATTTCGAGGCGTTGTAGTAGCAGACGAGGCCGGCGGCCTGCTGGAAGTGCTGGGGCTCGAAGTCCATGCGCGTGGCGGCGACATAGCAGAAGGCCTGCTGGCGGCGGGCGACCAGCGCCTGGCGGAACAGGCTGCCGAGGCTTTCGCGGCCGACGAGGCGCAGCCAGCCCGGGCGCGACGCCAGGCTGAAGATCTCGTCGGGATGGGGTGTGCGCAGCCACTGGAAGTCGATGGGAAGCACGGGCCCGTCGAAGTCGCTGCGCTCAGGCGCGGTCGGCCAGGGATGCGGCGGCAGGCCGGGCGCCGGCGTCTCAAGCTCGGGCGTGGCGCGGCCGTCGGCGGTCCGGAGCCAGCCGTCCTCCCCCCAGACCATCCGCTGGATCGCGGTCTCGCGGCCCAGGACGCAGCGGCCGCGGTTCGCCAGCGGCCGGCCGCAGAGGTAGACGGCATAGGTCTCGCCGGCCTGGGTCTCGACGAGGTCGGCGTGCCCGGCGCGCTGCACTGGCGCGTCGGGACGGTCGCGGCTGGTGAGGATCTGCCCGTCGGGGTGGAGTTCGTACGGCCCCCAGAGGTCTCGCGACCGAACCATCGTCGCGGCGTGGCCAAAGCCCGTGCCGCCCTCGGCGGTGAGCAGATAATACCAGCCGTCGCGGCGGTAGAGATGGGGCGCCTCGGTCAGGCCGAGGTCCGTGCCCTCGAAGATCACCCGGCGCTCGCCGACGAGCCGGCGCTCGGACGGCGAGTACTCCTGGCAGACGATGCCGGCGAAGCGGTTTCGGCCGGGCCGGTGGTCCCAGAGCTGGTTCACCAGGTACTTGCGGCCGTCGTCGTCGTGGAACAGCGACGGGTCGAAGCCGCTGGAGTTCAGGTGGATCGGATCGGACCAGTCGCCGTCGATGGTCGGCGAGGTCACCAGATAGTTGTGGAAGTCGCGCAGCGAGGCGCCCGACGCTCCGCCGACCGTGGTGCGGCCATAGCGCTTCACGTCCGTGTAGATCAGGTGGAACAGGCCGTCGGCGTGGGTCAGGCACGGCGCCCAGACGCCCCCGGAGTCGGGGTCGCCGCGCATGTCGAGCTGGCTGGCGCGGTTCAGTGGGCGAGCGATCAGCCGCCAGTTCACCAGGTCGCGGCTGTGGTGGATCTGGACGCCTGGGAACCACTCGAAGGTCGAGGTGGCGATGTAGTAGTCGTCGCCCACGCGGACGATGGACGGATCCGGGTTGAAGCCCGGCAGGATCGGGTTGCGGATCATGCCCGGCGGTCCTTCACCAGGGTCCAGAGGACGACCGGGCCGGCCAGGTCGAGCACGCCCAGCGCCATGAAGAACGGGTCGTAGCCGACCGTGGCGACCAACCCGCCGATGGCCAGCGAGAACAGCAGGACGCCCAGGTTTCCACAGGTCCCCGCCAGGCCCGCGACGGTGGCGACCTCGCTACGCTTGAAGAGGTCGGAGGCCATGGTGATCACCGTCACCGATAGGGTCTGGTGCGCGAAGCCACCCAGGCAGAGCAGCGCGATGGCGGCATAAGGGCTCTCGACCCGGCCGACGAACATCATGCCGGTCATCATCAGGGCGCCGAGCGTGAAGGCGCCGCGCCGGGCGTTGATCAGGCTGAGGCCGCGCCGCTGGAGGAACAGCGCTACCGCCGGCCCAAACAGGCAACCCAGGTCGGCGGCCAGGAACGGCAGCCAGGCGAAGAGCGCGATCTGCTTGAGGTCGAAGCCGCGGGTCTGGACCAGGTAGAGCGGGATCCAGAACGACAGCGTGCCCCAGGTGGGGTCGGCCAGTAGGCGCGGGATGGCGATACCCCAGAAGTCGCGGCGGCGCAGGAGGGTCGGGATCGAGGGCCGGGCGCTATCGGCGGCGAGGTCCCTCTCCTGCCCGGCCTCGATCAGCTCACGCTCGGCGGACGACAGGCGCGGGTGCTGTTCCGGCGTCCGGAACCAGAGCAGCCAAGCGGTGGCCCAGGCCAGGCCGATGGCGCCGGTGATCACGAAGGCGGCGCGCCAGTCGTAGGCCAGGATCGCCCAGGCCACGAGCGGCGGGGCCAACATCGAACCCAGCGACGCGCCAATATTGTAGACGCCGCCGGCGAAGCCCCGTTCGCGCGCCGGAAACCAGGTGGCCACCACCTTCATGCCGGCCGGATTGGCCGAACCCTCGGCGAAACCCAGCAACCCGCGCATGACCGCGAAGGCCGGCCACGTGCTGGCGAATCCGTGCGCCATGGAGATCACCGACCAGGCGCCCGCGAACAGCGCCAGGCCGTAGCGAAGGCCGACGCTGTCCAGCACGTAGCCGACGATCGGCTGCAGGATGATGCCGCCCTGGAAGGCCGCGGTGATCCAGCCGTACTGCCGCTCGCTGATGTGGAGCTCGGCCAGCATGGTGGGCGCGGCCACGCCGATCACCGAGCGCGTCAGGTAGTTCAGCATCGCGCCCAGCATCACCAGGCCGATGATCCACCAGCGCAGGGCGTGGAGGGTCTTCATCGGGGGGTCGCCGGGCGCCGCGTCAGCCCCTCATGTCCTCCAGCTCCTTGCCGCGGGTCTCGTTGACCATGGCGCGGACGAAGAACAGGGAGATCAGGGCGCTTAGGGCGTAGAAGCTGTAGGTGGGCGCGAGGCCGAGGCCGGCGGCGAGCGCCGGGAAGCTGACCGAGATGGCGAAGTTGGCGGTCCACTGGGCGAAGCCGGCCACCGCCAGGCCCGAGCCGCGGATCTGGTTGGGGAACATCTCGCCCAGTATGACCCACATCACCGGGCCCCAGCTCAGGTTGAAGAAAATCACATAGGCGTTGGCCGCGATCAGGGCCGCGAGGCCGGGCGTGTCGGCGAGGTGCAGCGCGCCGTCCACCATCGACGCGGTGGAGAAGGCCCAGGCCATCACGGCCAGGGTCACCGTCATCCCGGCCGAGCCGATCAGCAGCAGCGGCTTCCTGCCGATGCGGTCGATGAGGGCGATGGTGGCGAGGCAGGCCAGGATCGAGAGCGAGCCCGACAGGATGTTGATCTTCAGCGCGTCGTCCTCGCTGAAGCCCACCGACTGCCAGAGCACGGCGCCGTAGTAGAAGACGATGTTGATCCCGACGAGCTGCTGGAAGACGGCCAGGCCGATGCCGGTCCAGACGATCGGGCGGATCTTGCCGGTCGACTTGTCGACCAGGTCGCGCAGCGTCGGTCGGTGGTGGTCGACGGCCAGGCTGTCACGGATCTCGGCCACCTTGCGCTCGGCCTCCTGCGCGCCGAACAGGCGGGTGAGCACGTCGCGGGCGGCGGCGTCGCGGCCCTTGGCCACAAGGTACCGGGGGCTTTCGGGGATGAGGGTCAGGGCGGTGAGGAAGACGCCCGCCGGGATCACCTGCATCCAGAACATCCAGCGCCAGGCCGGATAGCCCATCCAGAACTCGGCGGTGGAGCCCCCGGCGGTGGCCGCCAGCGCATAGTTGGCGACGAAGGCGCCGGTCAGGCCGGTGATGATCATGATCTGCTGGACGCTGGACAGGCGGCCGCGGATCGAAGCGGGGGTGACCTCGGAGATGTAGACCGGCGACAATACGCTGGCCGCGCCCACGCCGACGCCGCCGATGAAGCGGGCGATGACGAAGACCAGTGAGCTGTCGGCCGCGCCGGTGCCCAGCGCGCTCACGATGAAGAGTCCCGCGGCGATCATCATCACCGTGCGCCGCCCGATCAGGTCGGCCAGACGTCCCGCCAGGAAGGCCCCGACCGCGCAGCCCAGCAGGATCGCGCCGACCGTGAAGCCCGTACCGAGCTTCGAGAGCGCGAAGGTGTGCTCCAGTCCCTCCTGCGTTCCGTTGATGACCCCGCTGTCGTAGCCGAACATGAAGCCGCCGATGGTGGCGACGGCCACGATGGCGGCGATGAAGGCCATGTTCACCCGGGCGGCCTCCCCGGTCCCGGCTACGGTCACAGTCACGCCTTGCCCTCGCATTTCCTCGTGCGCGGCTCTTGGGCCGCTTCGGTCACACCTTTGATGATAGCGCTATCATGGTCAAGGCCATTGGTATGACCATGAAGGGAGGGTTGCGGGGACTTCGGGCCGCCGATAACGAGGGCTGGGAGGCCGAGGGGGCGGTGCACCGACGACGCCTACGGCCGCGCCTTGCTAAAAACCGCCAAAAACCCCATTATGCCGGGATCAAATCTCGCTTTGGCTAGCCTGCAGCGCCCCCTGATCTATGAAACCCCCGGCGCGCTCCGACTTCGACCTTTCCGAAAATTTGATCCCACGTCGAACTTTCGATGCGAGAGCTCATTCCGGTTGGTGGTGAGGTAAGGCCGCCAAAGATTCGCGCCGGGCCGATCCTGTCGGCCCGTGTTCGCATGCCCGAACCAAGGAGACGCCGATGGCGAAAGAGGAACTGATCGAATTCGAAGGCGAGATCGCCGAACTGCTGCCCGAGGGCCGGTTCCGCGTGAAGCTTGAGAACGATCACGAAGTGCTGGCCTACACGGCCGGCAAGATGAAGAAGAACCGCATCCGTTCGATGGTTGGCGACCGCGTGACCGTGGAAATGACGCCCTACGACATGGACCGCGCGCGGATCATCTTCCGGCACCGCGACGCGACCCCGCGCGTGGGCGGCGGCGGCCCGCCGAAGCGGCCGTTCCGCAAGCGCTAGACCGACCTCAGTGGTTGTGGCGTGGGGTCCTGGCCGCCACGCCGCGATACTTCACGGCCATCTCCAGCACGGCGCCGTCGGCGAGCTGGCCGGTCTTCTCGCGATAGAGTTCCTCCCAGGGCGTATGGCTCTGGGGAACCGGCGGCGGGGCCTCGGCCCTGCGCCGCGCGATCTCCCCCTCCTCCACCAGCGCATCGCAGCGGCCTGTATTCAGGTCGACGCGGATGACATCGCCCGTCCGCAGCCACTCCAGGCCGCCCCCCGCCGCGCTCTCGGGCGAGGCATTGAGGATCGAGGGGCTGTCCGACGTGCCCGACTGGCGGCCGTCGCCCAAGGTCGGCAGGCTCAGGATTCCGCGCTGGATGAGGGCGTCCGGCGGCTGCATGTTGACCACCTCGGCCGACCCCGGCCAGCCCAGCGGACCTGCCCCCCGGATCACCAAGATGCAGCGCTCGTCGATGGCCAGCGCCGGGTCGTTGATGCGGTGGTGATAGTCGTCCGAGCCGTCGAAGACGATGGCACGGGCCTCAAAGACCCCCTCCCGACCCGGCTCGCTAAGGTAGCGCGCGCGGAACTCCTCGGAGATGACCGAGGTCTTCATGATCGCGAAGTCGAACAGATTGCCCTTCAGCACCACGAAGCCGGCGCGTTCGCGCAGGGGCGCGGCGTAGGGGAAAATCACCTCGCGGTCTTGGCTCTCGTGACCGACGATGTTTTCAGCGATCGTGCGGCCCGTGACCGTTAGGCAGTCGCCCGCCAGCTCTCCCGCGCGCAGCAGTTCCCAGAGCACGGCCGGGACACCGCCAGCGCGGTGGAAACGCTCGCCCAGATACTTCCCGGCCGGCTGCATGTTGACCAGCAGCGGCACGTCCAGGCCGTGGACGCTCCAATCGTCGGGCGCGAGCTCGACGCCGGCGTGGCGGGCCATGGCGACGATGTGCGGCTGGGCGTTGGACGAGCCGCCGATGGCGCTGACGGTCTTGATCGCGTTGAGGAAGGCGGCGCGGTCGAGGATCTTCGAGGGGCGCAGGTCCTCGTAGGCCATCTCCACGATCCGGCGACCGGTCTCGTAGGCCATCTGGCCGCGCTCGCGATAGGGCGCCGGGATGGCCGCGCAGCCGGGCAGCGACAGGCCCAGCGCCTCGGCCACCGCGTTCATGGTCGAGGCGGTGCCCATCGTGTTGCAGTGGCCGGCCGACGGCGCCGAGGCGGTGGCGCGGCGCAGGAACTCGGCCTCGTCGATCTCGCCCGCCGCCAACTTGCGGCGCGAGCGCCAGATGACGGTGCCCGAGCCGACCAACTCGCCCTCGTGCCAGCCGTCCAGCATGGGGCCGCCCGACAGCACGATGGCCGGGATGTCGACCGTGGAGACGGCCATGATCCCGCTGGGGGTGGTCTTGTCGCAGCCCGTGGTGAGCACGACGGCGTCGATCGGGTAGCCGTAGAGGGTCTCGACCAGGCCGAGGTAGGCCAGGTTGCGGTCCAGGGCCGCGGTGGGGCGGCGGCAGTTCTCGAAGATTGGATGGACCGGAAACTCGATGGGCACGCCGCCCGCGTCGCGGATCCCGTCGCGCACCCGCTTCGCCAGCTCGAGGTGGATGCGGTTGCAGGGCGAAAGGTCGCTACCGGTCTGGGCGATGCCGATGATCGGACGACCCGACTGCAGCTCGTCCGGCGTGATCCCATAGTTCATGAACCGCTCCAGATAGAGGGCGGTCATGTCGGAGCGGGCGGGGTCGGCGAACCAGTCGCGCGAACGGAACGGGCGCGCGGGCGTGCGGTCAGGCATGGCGCACATCGTGCTGCGGCAGGCCGGGCGTGTCGACGTCGAACCGGAACAGGCCGCCGGCCAGGGGCTGGGCCTCGCGCTCGGCCGGAGACAGTCCCTTCCAGGCCGTGGTGGCGTAGACGGTCGTGAGGTCCGGGCCGGCGAAGGCGAGCTTGGTGACATTGGCGACCGGCAGGCGGACGAAGCCGATCTGCTGGCCCTTGGGCGAATATCGGCGCGCGCCCCAGCCGGCGAAGAGGCCGGTCCAGACGCAGCCCTCCGCGTCGACGGCGGGGCCGTCGGGATAGCCGGCGCCGTCCTCGATCCGGGCGAAGACGCGCTTGTTGGAGAGGCTGCCGTCGGGGGCGAGGTCGAAGGCGTAGAGCGTCTTCTTCAGCGTGTCGGTATGGTAGAGCGTGCGGCCGTCGGGGCTGACCGCCGGGCCGTTGGTGATGCAGTACCCGTCGTCCATGCGGCGCAGGCCCTGGGCGTCCAGGCGGTAGAGGGCGCCTGTCAAATCGGTCTCGCCGTCATGCATCGAGCCGAACCAAAGGCGTCCCTTGGCGTCGACGAAGCCGTCGTTCAGTCGGTTGCCCAGGGCGGGGTCCTCGACGGCGGTCATCAACTCGAAGCGGCCGGATTTCGGATCGAAGCGGTGCAGGCCGGTCTTCAGGCCGGCGATCCAGCCGCCGTCCTGGGTGGGGGCGATGAACCCCGGCTGGGCCGGGGCGGCCCAGCTGAAGGCGGCGCCGCTGGCCGGCTCGTAGCGGTGGATGCGCAGGCCCTTGATGTCGACGAACCAGAGCGCCCGGTCGGCCGCGCGCCAGACCGGCCCCTCGCCCAGTTCGCAGGCGCACCTCAGGACGCATTCGGGCCGGGGATCGCTCATCGCCAGCCCGCGTCGATCCAGTACTCGTGGCCGGTGCAGAAACGGGCGTCGTCCGAGGCCAGGAACAGGACCAGGGCGGCGACGTCGCGCGGCTCGATGCGGCCCTCCAGGCATTGCTGGGCCACGATCTCGGCCTCGCCCTCGGGGGTGTACCACTTCATCTGGCGGGGCGTGCGGACGTTGCCGGGCGCGATGCAGGTGACGCGGATGCCGGAGGGGCCGAGTTCGCGGGCGAGCGCGCGGGTCATACCCTCGATACCGGCCTTGGCGGTCTCGTAGAGCACCAGGTCGGGCAGGCCGAGGTGCCAGGAGATCGAGCCGAAGTTGATGATCGCGCCGCCGCCCCTGGCCTTCATCCCCTCCACCACCGCCTGGGCGCAGAACACCATGTGGCGCAGGTTCACCGCGATGCGGTCGTCGAAGTAGGCGGGGGTGACGTCGGCCAGGGTGTGGCGGTCGTCGTTGCCGGCGTTGTTGACCAGCACGTCCAAGGGCCCCAGCGCCTTGAAAAAGGCGGCGATGGCGTCGGCGTCGCGCAGGTCCAGGGTGTGGAAGGTGGGCGGGATCCGAGCCTCGGTGAGGTTGGCGACCAGGGCGCGGGACTCGGTCTCCAGCACGTCGACGAAGTGGACCTCGGCGCCCTGGGCGACAAAGGCCTCCACGAGGCCCGCGCCGATGCCCGAGCCGCCGCCGGTGACGACAACGCGTTTGCCCTCCAGGCTAGGATAGACGGCGCCCCGCGGCGTCACGGACACGTTCACGCCCATGAGTAGGCCGTCTTGGTCTGGGTGTAGAACTCGACGGCGGAGAAGCCCTGCTCGCGGGCGCCATAGCTGGACTTCTTCGAGCCGCCGAAGGGCACGTGGTAGTCGACGCCGGCCGTCGGCAGGTTGACCATCACCATCCCCGCGCGGACCCGGCGCTGGAAGTCGCGGGCGTATTTCAGCGAGGTCGTGACGATGCCGGCGGAGAGGCCGAAGTCGCCGCCGTTGGCCACCGCCAGGGCCTCGTCGTAGTCCTTCACGCGGACGGTGGAGGCGACCGGGCCGAACACCTCCTCGTTGTTGATCCGCATGGCGGGATCGGTGTCGGCGATCAGGGTGGGTTGGACGTACCAGCCGGGGTTTTCGAGCTTCAGCCGCCCGCCGCCGGTGACGATGCGGCCGCCCTCGGACTTCGCCACGTCGATGTAGCGGTAGCTGGTCTCCATCTGCGCCTCGCTGACCGCCGGGCCCATCTGGGTGTCGGGGGCCAGGGCGTCGCCGACACGCAGGGCCGCGACCTTCTCGGCCAGGGCGGCGACGAAGCGGTCGTGGATGGCGTCGGTGACGATGATGCGGCTGGAGGCGGTGCAGCGCTGGCCGGTGGCGAAGAACGAGCCGTCGAGGGCCACCATGACGGCGCGGTCGAGATCGGCGTCGTCCAGGATCACCAGCGGGTTCTTGCCGCCCATCTCCAGCTGGACCCGGGCCTGGCGCTTCACGGCGGCCTCGGCGACGGTGGCGCCCACGCCCTGCGAGCCGGTGAACGAGACGCCGTCGACGCCCGGATGGTCCACCAGTTTCGCGCCCATGGCGCCCGGCCCGAAGATCATGTTGAAGACGCCGGCCGGCGCGCCGCACTCCCAGATGATCTCGGACAGGGCCGCGGCGGTGGCGGGCGTGGGACCGGCGGGCTTCAGGACCACGGTGTTGCCGAAGGCCAGGGCCGGGGCGGTTTTCCAGGCCGGGATGGCGATCGGGAAGTTCCAGGGGGTGATCAGGCCGAAGACGCCGACCGCCTGGCGATAGGTCTGGATCTCCACGCCGGGGCGGACGGAGTCCAGGTTCTGGCCGTGGCGGCGCAGGGCCTCGCCGGCGAAGTACTTGAAGATGCGGCCGGCGCGGACGGTCTCGCCGATGCCCTCGGGCAGGGTCTTGCCCTCCTCGCGCGACAGCAGCCGGCCAAGTTCCTCGCGGCGCTTCAGGATGGTGTCGCCCACCTTGTCGAGCAGGTCGGAGCGGACCTCTGGGGAGGCTTCGGACCAGGCGGGAAAGGCGCCCTGGGCGGCGGAGACCGCGGCGGCCACCTCGGCCTCGCCGCCACGCGGCACGTGGGCCACGACGTCGGTCGTGTTCGAAGGGTTCGTACTGTCCTCGGCCGCCTGGGCGCTTACGCGCTCGCCGCCGATGTACTGGGGAAGTGTCTCGGTCATTGCGCTGCCTGGGGGAGGAGGAGGCCGCGTCCGGCGAGGTTTCGCATCAGGTCGCCGACGCCGAACGTCCAGGGCGCGGCGGCCTTCGAGGTCGTCACCTCGTTCTCCAGCACGCCCAGGCGCGGGCTCGACACCCGCACCACGTCGCCGACCTTGTGGGTGAACCCCTGCCCCGCCGCCTCGCGATCCTGGGTGGGCGCGAACAGCGTGCCCAGGAACAGGGCGAAGCCGTCGGGGTACTGGTGCTCGGAGAGCGCCTGGCGGACCAGGTCCAGCGGGTCGCGGCTGATCTGGTCCATCGAGCTGTGGCCTTCGAGCCGGTAGTTGTCGCGGCCCTCGATGACGAGGTCGACGCGGGCGTTCCGGACGTCGTCGACGGTGAAGGCCTCGTCGAAGAGGCGGATGAAGGGGCCCAGCGCGCACGACGCGTTGTTGTCCTTGGCCTTGCCCAGCAGGAGCGCCGAGCGGCCCTCGAAATCGCGCAGGTTGACGTCGTTGCCGAGGGTGGCGCCGACGGCGCGGCCATTGCGATCGCAGATTAGGACGACCTCGGGCTCGGGGTTGTTCCAGGCGGAATCGGAACGGATGCCCACCTGGGCGCCGTGGCCGACGGCCGACAGCACCGGGGCCTTGGTGAAAATCTCGGCGTCGGGTCCGATGGCGACTTCGAGGTACTGCGACCAGAGGCCGTCGGCGATCAGGGCGGCCTTGAGCTTCGCGGCGGCGTCGCTGCCCGGGACAACGGCTCGGATGTCGGCGCCCACGCGGTCGCGCAGGTCAGCGCGGATGGCCTCGGCCTTGGCGGCGTCGCCTCGCGCCCGCTCCTCGATCACCCGCTCGACGGCCGAGACCGCGAAGGTGACCCCGGCGGCTTTCACGCACTGCAGGTCGACGGGGGCCAGCAGCGGTTGGCCGGCGAAATCAAAGTCTTCGATAGGACCCAGGTCACGGCCGCTCACGGTGGAGACATCGAGGTTGAGCAGCTCGGAAACGGTGGCGGCGGTGCGGGAGACGTCGAACAGGCGGCCGGCCCGACACAGAACCGGCGTCGGCCCGGCGGCGGTCTGAATACGCCCCACGAGCATCGCCACCTGCCAGTCGCCGGGCAGAAAGGCCGTCGGCCGCGTCGCGGCTCCGCCCATGGTCAGACCTCCCTATTTTTGGTAGCGCTATCAATCCGAGGCCTGACCTGTCAAGGTGGGGTTTCCAGATCGGCCGTTCCACGAGCCGGCATACCGAGGCGAGGAAAACGTGAGGCGGAGCGTCATCTTACTTGGCTTGCGCAGGCAGGCCGCCGCAATGCTGCTCGCGGTGTCGATCACGATGCCGGCGGCCGCGCGCGAGCCGGCTTGGGTCGGCGCCTGGGCGGCCTCGCAGCAGGTCCCGGAGCCGCGCAATGCCCTGCCCGCCGAGGCCCTGACCGACGCGACGATGCGCCAGGTGGTGCGCGTCACCGCCGGTGGCCCGCGGATCCGGATCAAGCTGTCGAACGCGTTCGGGACGTCGCCGCTCAGCTTTTCGGCGGTGCATGTGGCCCGGCCGACCGCGCCAGGCACGCCGGCCATCGACCCGGCCAGCGACCGAGCCGTGACGTTCAACGGACGGCCCGAGGTCACCATCCCAGCGGGCGCGGAGTACCTGTCCGACCCCGTGGCCTACCCGGTAAAGCCGATGGAGCGGGTGGCGATCAGCTTCCACCTGCCCCAAGCGCCGGCGGGACTAACCGGGCATCCGGGCTCGCGCTCGACGACGTTCTACGTGCACGGCCGCAAGGCGGGCGACGCCGACCTGCCTGGCGCGGCGACGGTGGTGCGCTGGTACCAGATCGCCGCCATCGACGTGCCCGCGGCGACGAAGAGCGCGGCGATCGTGACCTTCGGCGACTCGATCACCGACGGGTTCGGCGTGGCGGCCGAGCGCGACGAGCGCTGGCCCGACGTCCTTGCCGAGCGCCTGCAGGCCGACCCCAAGCTGCGCCACCTGTCGGTGCTGAACCACGGCATCAGCGGCAACCGGCTGCTGAACGACGGGCTGGGCCCGAACGCCCTGGCGCGCTTCGAACGCGACGTGCTGGCCCAGCCCGGCGCCCGCTATCTGATCGTGCTTGAGGGCGTGAACGACCTAGGGACCGCCGCCCAGGCCGGGCCGATGTCAACTGAAGCCCACGCCCGGCTGGTGGCCGACATGATCGGCGTCTATCGCCAGATGGTGGCCCGCGCCCGGGCCCGCGGGATCAAGGTGATCGGCGCCACGATCCTGCCCTTCGCCGGCTCGTTCTATAAGCCCGACGCGGCCCATGAGGCCGACCGCCAGGCGCTGAACGCCTGGATCCGTGCGCCCGGAAACTTCGACGCGGTGATCGACTTCGACGCCGTGACGCGCGACCCGGCCCAGACCGATCGGATGCGGGCCGACCTGGACTCCGGAGACCACCTGCACCCGTCGATGGCGGGCTACCGGGCGATGGCGGCCGCCGTGCCGCTCGGGCTGTTCAGGCCGTGAGGGGCCGATAGGCTGCTTCCCTTCTCCTCACCCGTAGGGGGAGGGAGACCATGCGCAGCATGGTGGGGGGGCATGCCGGAAGCGCCGAGCTTGGAGTGTTCCCCCTCCGCCGCCCTTCGGGCGGTCCCCCTCCCCCTACGGGTGAGGAGGTTTGCGCCCCTCCCCCTTCGGCGGGCCGTCGGATTGGCGGCGGACCAGGGTGAAGTCCTGCACAGCGTGAGGATGCTGGGCCTTTTCGCCGGCGCGGCGGCTGCGGATCTCGTCGGCGAGCAGGATGACCGCCTGGCGCGACATGTCGGCGATGGGCTGGCGGATGGTGGTGAGTTCGGGCCAGACGGTGGTGGCGAGCGCGCTGTCGTCGAAGCCGACCACCGTGAGGTCGCGCGGGACGTCCAGGCCGCGGCGGTGGGCCACGGCGATGGCGGCGGCGGCCATGTCGTCGTTGCTGGCGAAGATGGCGGTGACCGGCGGCGCGATGGCCATCAGTTGCTCGGCCGCCTCGAATCCAGAGCGGTACGTGAAGTAGCCCTGCACCACCAGCCGGTCGTCTGCGGCGATCCCGGCCTCGGCCAGGGCGGCCAGGTGCCCTTCAAGGCGCTGGCGGCTGGCGGTCTGGTTGGGGTGGCCCTTGATGAAGCCGATGCGGCGGTGGCCCAGGCCGATCAGGTGGCGGGTCATGGCCTGTGCAGCGGCGAAGTCGTCGATGCGAACGGCCGAAGCGTCGGCGGGCGGCTGGCCCGTGGCGACCGCGACGGCCGGGATGTTGGCGTCGGCCAGGGCCCGGGTGACGGCGGCGTTGTCGCAGAGCGGCGGCGGCAGGATGATGCCGTCCACCCCGGCGGCGACCAGGCGCGTGGCCGCTGTCTCGGCCCGCTCGTCGTCGCACTTCTCGACGATCAGCTGGATGTTGCCGCGGCTGGTCTGGTCCAGGCTGCCGACCAGGAACTCGCTCAGATAGGCCGCGGACGGGTTGGAGTAGAGCAGGCCGATCCGCACGAGGTCGGCGCCGGCCAAGCTGCGAGCGGCCGGATTGGGGGCGTAGTTCAGCTCGCGGATCGCCGCATTCACCGCCGCGCGGGTCGAGTCGCGAACGTTCTTCTCGCCGTTGATCACCCGCGACACGGTCATCGGAGATACGCCGGCGAAGCGCGCGACGTCATGGATCGTCAGCGAACTTCTCTGTCGCCGTGCCGGTTTCGGCTCCAAGCCTTTTCTCCCCTGTTGCCGTAGCTCTCGCCTACCCGGCCGCGCTTCTCAAGCCCCGTCGAACCGGGCGCTCGATTTCATTGGTCTGACCTACCGTCCCACATCGGTCAGACCGTATTGACACAAAAGAACTGACCTAGTACCAGTCCCAATGTGACCGCTATCATTACGGGGTAAAGCAGGGCGGCCAGAGAGCTTCTCCAAGAAACGGCACGGTCAAAAGGCCGGCCGATGCGACTGCGCACAAAGAACAACAGGGGCGTGTCCGACACGCACCCAGGGGACGGGAAACATGAATTCTTCCACACAGAAGATGTCTGTGCGTACGAAGGCCGTGCTTCTGGGCGCGACCTGCCTTGCGACCTGCCTGGGCACCCAGGCCCAGGCGCAGAGCTCAGCCCCGTCGGGCGCCGCCGCGGTCGACGAGATCGTGGTCATGGGCTTCCGCCGCAGCCTGGCGGAGTCGACCACGGCCAAGCGTGAGGCCACCGGCTTCCAGGACAGCATCTTCGCCGAGGACATCGGCAAGTTCCCAGACACCAACCTGGCGGAATCGCTGAACCGCATTCCCGGTGTGCAGCTCACCCGCGAGATCACCGGGGAAGGCCTGAACATCGCCATCCGCGGCCTGGGCACCAACTTCACGAAGATCCTGCTGAACGGCAACCAGATCGCGGTCGCCTCATCGGGCCGCACCGACAGCCAGAACCAGAACCGCGAGGTCGACCTCGACGTCTTCCCGACCGAACTGTTCAACCGCCTGGACGTGAACAAGACGCCGGTCGCCAACATGCTGGAAGGCGGCGTCTCGGGCACCGTCAACATGCGCAGCGCCCGGCCGTTCGACCACGAAGGCCGCCAGTTCACCTATTCGCTGCAGGGCGCCTACAACGAGAATTCAAAGAAGTGGAGCCCGCGCGGTTCGGTGATCGCCAGCCAGACCTGGGACACCGACATCGGCCAGTTCGGCGCGCTGGTCGGCGTGGCGATCGCCCGCAACAAGGTGCTGACCGAGGGCTTCGAGACCATCGGCTGGAGCAACGCCACCAACGTAGTTTGCGCCGGGTGCAACACCAACGGCGGCAACGGCTTCAACTTCGCCACGAGCGTGCCGGCCAACGCGGGGAACGGCCTGACCGCCGGCACGGCGATCGACAACGCGTTCCTGACGGCGCGCAACCCCGGCACGTCCCTGCAACAGCTCAGCGACGGCCTGCTACCGCGCCTGGGCCGCCCGTCCTACAGCTCCGGCCGTCGGGATCGCGACGCGGCGCTGGTCTCGCTCGAGTATCGCCCGTCCGAGACGCTGAACTTCTACTTCGACGCCCTGCTGGCGCAGGCCGAGCGCAAGTTCGAGCGGCTCGACATGAACTGGGTGGTCCGCAATTCGAACTTCATGGTCCCCCTGAACGTGAAGGTGGACTCCAACAACGTCGTCACCGCCGGGACCTTCGCCAACTCGCAGTTCTTCCTCGAGTACCGGCCGTACGACGAGGACCTGAAGTTCTTCAACCTGAACCCCGGCTTCGGCTGGCAGGTGAACGACTGGATCCGCGTCGACGGCCAGCTCAACATGAGCAAGAGCGAGTTCTTCCGCGAAGCGCCGACGGTGCTGATCAACACGCCGCTGAACACCGGCGTCACGGTGGCTTACGACAACACCAGCGGCCCCTTCCCCTCGATCACGAGCAACGTCGATCTCAACAACCCCGCCCTGGGCTGGGTTTTCGCGGGCGGCCGGGTGAACATCCAGAACGAGCGGCGCGTCACCAAGACCAAGGGCGCCCACCTCGACACCACCTTCGGCGACGAGACCCTGAACCTGAAGATCGGCGGCGCCTACGACACCGCGCGGCGCTCGATCGTGGCGCTGGACAACAGCCCGGCGTGGCAGCAGGCGGTGTGCGGCGGCGGCGGGACGTTCTTCCCGGCGCCCGCGCCCCAGCCGGCCTGCGACGGGCGCGCGGGTTCCGCGGTGACGCAGTCGCAGCTGGCCTCCTTCCTGCGACCTGGTCCCGGCTTCATCACGGTGGACTGGGACGCTTTCCGGAAGGCCACCAACTACGACGCCTTCAGCGACGCGGCGCCCTTCTCGTCCGCGGCGGCCACCGCCGCCCGATCCGGGATCATCAAGGAGGAGACGGTGGGGGCGTACGCCGAGTTCAACGGCGTGTCGGAGTTCCAGTCCTTCAAGCTGCACTACAATGCCGGCGTCCGTTACGTCTCGACGGAGCAGACCATCACCGGGCCGTTCACGCCGCCTGGCGCGCCCGCGCCCACGGGTTTCCAGTCGTTCGACTCTCGCTACGACGCCTACCTGCCCTCGTTCAACGCCTCGCTTGAGATGCCGCACAACGTGCTGTTCCGACTGTCGGCGTCGCGCACCCTGACACGGCCGGATCCCAGCGCCATGCTGCCGGGCACGACCTTTGTCGACCCGTCCGCCCAGAGCGCGAACCAGGGCAACCCGAACCTGACCCCGTTCAAGTCGAACAATTTCGACGCGGGCCTGGAATGGTACACCGGCCAGGAAGGCTACATAGGCGTGGTCGGCTTCCAGAAGGAGGTCACCGGCTTCACGATCCAGGGCACCAACACCATCCCGTTCCGCCAGTTGGGTGTGCCGTTCGATGCCCTGACGCCGGCCCAACAGACCGCGATCAACAACCGCGGCGGCGCGGACGCAGCGACCGTGACGGTGACCCAGCAGGTCAACGCCGGCGGGGTGCTGACCATCCGCGGCTACGAGCTGAACTGGGTGCAGCCGCTGAGCTTCGTGGTGGACGGCCTGGGCTTCACGGCCAACTACACGCGCATCTACCAGAGCGCCTCGGGCGCGGGCGCGCCGCCGGTGGCCGTCGGGGTCTCGCCGTACACCTACAACCTGACCGGCTACTACGAGAAAGGCCCGGCCTCGATCCGGCTGTCGTGGACCTACAACGACAAGCAGATCAGCTCGACGCCCAACCAGAACAGCGTGCCGGTGGCGCAAATCCGCACCGATGCCCGCGGCCAGCTCGACCTGTCGGCCAGCTATTCCTTCGACTGGCTGCCCACCGAGCCGCGCATCACCCTGGACGTGATCAACATCACCGACGAGGAGCAGCGGCAGACCTTCGAATATCCGAACGCCGCCTTCACCTACTACAAGCCGGGCCGCGCCGTGCTGATCGGCATCCGCGGCAAGTTCTGATCGGCTCGTCTCACTCCCCCCGAGACCGGGTCCTGCCTGGGGCGGTGCGCGAGCGCCGCCCTTCTTCTTTCGGCCGACTTCATCCGAAGCGGATAAGGCAGGCTCAAAATCAAAAATTTGGGCGCGGCGGACGGATCAGCCCGCTTCCACTCAAGTCTGCGCGCCTTAGGAGGCGAGCAGCTGCTGATGCATGGCGTCGAGGCGGCGAGCGTTGCGCAGGGCAAGGCCCTCCAGATGCTGCAGCAGCGCGCCCGCGTCCGCGCTCGTGACGTCGAAGCCGATGTCCGGCGGGCTCAGGATGGCGTCGTCGAGTTCGGAGAGGCACAGGCCGCACATCGACCATCGGGGAAACCGCCGCGCCTCGATCCCGGCCAGCAGCCGCAGCCGCACGTTGGTATGGCGCGCGTCCTGCAGGATGCGTTCGTAGCAGGCGGTGACCCGCGTATCGCTGCCCTCGAGCACCTGAACGAAGCTTTCGCCGTCGGCGAGGAGGAAGCCGGTGATCGCGTCCTGGCGATTTCGCGCCGCGGAAACGACCAGGATGTGCTCCATCGTGCTCGTCAGGCGCTCGGAAGCCGTGGGCGCGATGCGGCTGACGTAGAGGAGACGGCAAAGCATTGCGGGGAGGAATAAGGGCTGAGCTTCGGGATGCAACCCTCGCAAGCCGCGCCCCTTTTCAACGAACATGTTACGTGGTTAAGCTCGCAGCGTCAGCTGGCTGAGGACACGCCATGAAGTCGATGCTGTTTGCCCTGAGCGCCGTGTCGGCGCTGGCCGTATCTCCCGCATGGGCGCAGTACGAGCCGCCGAACGTTTTCGACGCGGCCGCCCAGGCGCATGCCTACGGAACAGGCGCGCGGCCGAAGGCTCTGCAATGCTTCAACGGCCAAAGGATCAAGGCGGCCAGCCGCTCGGGCGAACGCACGCTGCTGGTCCAGAACGGGGGCGGTGCGATCTACGAGGTGACGCTGAAGGCGCCGTGCCAGGCCGCCGACCGGGCGACCAAGATCACCGCCATGTCCAGCCAGGGCGCGCCGGTCTGCGAGGACGATACCGCCGTGCTGTTCGCGCGGACCGACACGGGGCTGAAGCGCTGCAAGATCGACAACGTGCGCCGGCTGTCGTCCGGCGAGCTGGCCCTGCTGTCCGCCGCGCAGCGCCGATAGTGGGTCGTCAGTTCCCCGGCGCGTAGGGGAAGCGGAGCGCCTCGTACCATTCCAGCGGATGCGGCGGGGCTGCGTAGCCGGCCGGCAGAGGCCGCTTCGCGAACGTCTGGAAGTAGGCGATGCAGGCGTCGCGCCACCATTGCGCCTCGCGCTCCTGGACCGCGAGGTAGGCGGCGACCTCGGCGTGGCGCTCAGGGTCCACATAGGGCGCGAGCGACGCCCAGGTTGCCCGCATGGTCTTTACCTCGTCGACGCCCCGCGAGTAGCGGACCACCAACTCGTCCCAGAGGGTGCGGCCGGACTCCACGCGATAGTCCCAGGGCAGGCGGTGGAACCACAGCAGGAAGCGCTCATCCTCGGCCAGCGCCTTGCCGGCCTGGGGCGCGTACTGGGCGACGGCGTTGGTGCCGGTGGCCATGCGGTCGAAGCCGATCCCGTCCGGCGAGGCGCGGTGGTAGTAGACGCTGGTCCAGTCGGCGCGCTCGCCGCCCGCGTACCAGGGCGCCGGGCCGTAGTGGTGGCCCTTGCCCATGATGTGGTGCAGGCCCAGCGGGGTCATGTAGTCGACCATGGCCTCACGCGAGCCCAGCATCAGCTCGGTGGCGGGTTTCAGGAACGCCGGGTCGTTGGAGAAGGTCATCCGCAGCCACTCGTCGGCGATGGCTTTGGAGGAGAGGTCCGGATCCCACGCCAGGCGGCCGAAGGCGTACCAGTTGGCCTGGTCGAACTGCGAGCCCGACCAGTTGCGGTCGGAGCCGATGTTGGCGACGCCGGCCATGCCGGTCAGCTTCTGGCCCGTGGCCTGGCCGTCGACGACCTTGGCGACCGTGGTCCCCTTCCCGGCCCGCCAGGTGTCGGCCTGCAGCGTCTCCTCCCAGAGCGGGCCCTGGTAGACGAGGTGGGTGGCGAAGCCGAGGTATTCCTTGGTGACCTGGAATTCCATCATCACCGGGGTCTTCGGCATGGCGCCGAACAACGGGTGGAAGGGCTCGCGTGGCTGGAAGTCGAGCGGCCCGTTCTTGACCTGGATGATGACGTTCGGGGCGAACTTGCCGTCTAGCGGGACGAACTCGCTGTAGGCCTGCTTGATGCGGTCTTCCGGCTGTTCGTGGGAGTAGACGAAGGCGCGCCACATCACGAAGCCGCCGTAAGGGCCGACCGCCTCGGCCAGCATGTTGGCGCCGTCGGCGTGGGTGCGGCCGTAATCCTGCGGGCCGGGCTGGCCCTCGGAATTGGCCTTGACCAGGAAGCCGCCGAAGTCGGGGATGGTCCGGTAGATCTCGTCGGCCTTGGCCTTCCACCAGGCGCGGACGGCGGGGTCGAGCGGGTCGGCGGTGGACAGGCCGCCGATCTCCTTCGGCGCCGAGAAGCGGGCGGAGAGGTAGACCTTGATCCCGTAGGGCCGCAGCACGTCGGCCACGGCGGCGGCCTTCGCGACGTAGGGGGCGGTCAGGCTGTCGGCCTTGGCGTTGACGTTGTTGAGGACCGTGCCGTTGATCCCCAGCGAGGCGTTGGCGCGGGCGTAGTCGACGTAGCGGGGATCGCGGACGTCCGGCAGCTTCCACCAGTCCCAGATCGACTGGCCCGCGTAGCCGCGCTCGACAGAGCGGTCGAGATTGTCCCAGTGGTTGAGCAGGCGGAGCTTCACCTTCGGGGCCGAGACGATGTCGAGGCGGTCGAGCGGCTGGCGCGTCTGCACCGCGCGGAGGAAGGCGAAGGCGCCGTGGAGCACGCCGGCGTCTGAGTTGGCCGCGATGACCGTGGCGGGCCGCCCGTCGATCTTGACGCTGCGGATCACGTAGCCCTCCGCGCCCGCGGCCTGCAGCGGCAGCTTCAGCGCGGCGATCTGGGCCTGAGCCGAGGTTCCGGCGAGCAGCGCCGTGCGTCCAGCGGGGGCGGATCCACGCAGGCCCGCGAGGCCGCGCTCCAGCTCGGCGCGCACCGCCGTCAGCGTCGGGCTGTCGCCCAGCACGGTGACCTGGCCCACGGCGGCGGCGCCCTCCACCGGGCGATAGCGGAGCCAGAGGTCGTAACCGTCCTCGGCGCGGGCGGCAGGTGTGGCGAACACCGTCGCCGCGAAGGCCAGGAGCGCGAGGAACGGGCGAAGCGGCATGGTTCGACTCCAAGTGGTCCAAACACTGATCTTCTATTGGTCAGACCACATCGTTGACAACCTCGGAGTGGAGGCCTAGGCAGGCGGCAGTACAGAAAGGCCCGCATGCCCAGGATCACCGCCGCCAGGACGATCGTCACCTGCCCCGGGCGGAACTTCGTGACGCTCAAGATCGAGACGTCGGACGGTGCTTACGGGATCGGCGACGCCACGCTGAACGGCCGCGAGCTGTCGGTGAAGAGCTATCTGGACGATCACGTCATCCCCTGCCTGATCGGCCGCGACGCCCACCAGATCGAGGACATCTGGCAGTACCTCTACAAGGGCGCCTACTGGCGGCGCGGCCCCGTGACCATGAGCGCCATCTCGGCGGTCGACATGGCGCTGTGGGACATTAAGGGCAAGCTGGCCGGCCTGCCGGTCTATCAACTGCTGGGCGGGGCCTGCCGAAGCGGCGTGATGGTCTACGGCCACGCCAACGGCGAGACGATCGCCGACACCCTCGCCGCGGCAAAGGACTACCAGGCGGCGGGCTACAAGGCCGTGCGGCTGCAGACGGGCGTGCCGGGCTTCAAGGGGACCTACGGCGTCTCCAAGGACAAGTTCTTCTACGAGCCGGCCGATGCCGACCTGCCCACGGAAACGACGTGGGCCAGCGAGCCCTACCTGCGCGTCGTGCCCGAGTTGTTCGCGGCGGCTCGCGAGGCGCTGGGGTGGGACATCCACCTGCTGCACGACGCGCACCACCGCCTGAAGCCGATCGAGGCCGGGCGGCTGGGCAAGGACCTCGAGCCCTACCGGCCGTTCTGGCTGGAGGACGCCACGCCGGCCGAGAACCAGGAGGCGTTCCGGCTGATCCGCCAGCACACGACGACGCCGCTGGCGGTGGGCGAGATCTTCAACTCGATCTGGGACTGCAAGGGCCTGATCGAGAACCAGCTCATCGATTACATCCGCGCCACCGTCACGCACGCGGGCGGCATCACCCACTTGCGGCGGATCGCGAGCCTGGCCGACCTCTATGGCGTGCGCACCGGCTGTCATGGCGCGACGGATCTGTCGCCGGTGTCGATGGCCGCGGGGCTGCACTTCGACCTGTCGATCCCGAACTTCGGGGTGCAGGAATACATGCGCCACACCCCCGAGACCGACGCGGTCTTCCCGCACGCCTACACCTTCGCCGGTGGCCTGCTGCATCCGGGGGACGCGCCGGGCCTTGGCGTCGACATCGACGAGGACCTGGCGGCGACCTTCCCCTACCGCCGCGCCTATCTGCCGGTGGCGCGGCTGCAGGACGGGACGATGCACGACTGGTGACGCGGGCATGCGGACCTGACTCATGGTATCCAGTCACCGGCGTCCGAAGGGACGCGCAGCAGCCCAGCGTCAGGAGTCCATGGCCGTCAGCGGCAAGCTCTACCGTCGTCTCGCCGACAGCATCGCCGCCGAGATCGAGGCGGGGAAGTACAAGGTGGGCGAGCGCCTGCCGACCGAGCGCGAGCTGGCCGACCAGTTCGGTGTCAGCCGGCCCACCCTCCGCGAGGCGCTGATCGCGCTGGAGATGCTGGGGATGATCGAGGCCCGCCACGGGCTCGGCATCTACGTCACCCGCGCCCAGATGCCGATCACGGCATCGGCCTACGACGTGGAGGTCGGGGCGTTCGAGCTGATCGAGGCGCGGCGCCTCTTCGAAGGCGAGGCCGCGGCCCTGGCGGCCGCCACCATCGACGACGATCAGCTGGGCGAGCTGGAGCGCCTGATCGGCCTGATGGCCGACGAGGACGAGCTGAAGGGCGAGGACGCCGATAAGGAATTCCACATGGTGATCGCCCGCGCCACCGGGAACGGCGCGATCATCGCCACCGTCGAGAACCTGTGGGAGCTGCGCAACCGCTCGCCGCTGGCCCGCAACATCCTGAGCCGCGCACGCGGCGGAGGCCTGCAGCCGCGGATCGAGGAGCACCGGCGCGTGCTGGACGCGCTGAAGGCCCACGACCCCGCCGAGGCACGCCAGGCCATGCGCGACCACCTGGAGCGGGTGATCGAGCACCTCCTGCACGCCACCGAGACCGAGGCGCTGGAAAAGGCCCAACAGGAGAGCAAGGCCCGCCGCAGCCAGGTGGCGAAGCGCGTGGCGATCTAGCTCAACAGCCGATGCGCCGCAGTCCAGCCTTGAGGAAGCCGAACGCTCCGAAGGCGATGAGGCCGAGGGCTATGGCGGCCAGGATCGCCGGGCCCATCGGCTGATTCTTGAGCAGGTCCAGCGCCCCGCCCAGCCCCCGGGCCTCCGAAGCCCTGGCGTGCCACCCCGCCGACAGCGTGAGGAGACCCGCGGCGCCCATCGCGACGCCGCGAGCCGCGTAGCCCGCTCGAGCGAGCGTTCCCGTCCAGCCCGCCGCCTCCCCTTCGCACTCTAGGCTATCGGTGAAGTGGCCTCCGAATGCCCGCACGACGTTGGCCGCCCCAGCCGCCATCACGATCGCTCCGACCCCTATGACGAGGAGATCGCCCATGGGCATCGTCAGGGCGTCCTGCACGGCGGCCTGGGTCTTCGCCTGGTCGTCGGTCTCGCGGAGATCTTCCATGGCGTCGAGGAGGCCAAAGACCGAGACCGCCAGGCCTCCGTAGATGAGGCCGCTGACCGCCTTGCCCGCGCGGGCCGCAAGAGCCGCCGGCGTCTTGCCAAGGCGGTCGGCGTCGAACACCGCCTGCAGCGCCCGCCAGCCGGCGAAGGAATAGAGGCCGACGCCGGTAATCCACAACAGCACGACGCCCGGCGGCCACTGTCCCCAGGCCTCGAGGGCGTCAACGGCTCCGGCCGCCCGTGGGGCCAGCCCGGTCGCGGCCATCAGCGCGATCGCGCCGATGCTCACATAGACCGCGCCTCGCGCGGCGTATCCAAGGCGGGCCGCCCCCTCCAGCACTCGCGCGAGGGGGGCAACAAGGCGCGGAAAGTCCTCGACGCCTGGCAGCCGCCTCACGAGGCGGCGGGGACCCGCGCTAGTCATGCGGCTTTTCGGTCGAGGGACAAGGCATAGGTCCGGCAGTGTTCCAGATAGGCGCGCTCGTGGATGCCAAGTAAGTCCACCACCCCCGACCATAGCCACCCCGGAGCGTCCAAGCGCGCGGTGCGCGACCGCTGGAGGTCCGCGAGCCACGCCGCGCGGGTGGCTCCGTCCATCTGTCGGCCGTGGGCCTTGCCGACCACGCTAGCCAGATATTCGGCGAGGCCGATCGCCTGCCCCTGGCTCAGGCGCTCGATTTCCAGCTTGAGGTCTTGCGGCATGAGTTCGCGCAGCACGATGGGCCGTCCCAGTATTCGCCCCGCGACCATCCGCTCACCCAGATTCGGCGAAAGTGCCCGGGCGCCGGTCACCACGCGCACGGCGTTGTCCCGCGGCATGCCCGCGCCGGCCGCGCGCGGCGCGGCGGCGGTGACGGCCTCCTTGATATCCACCAGGCAGAGGGATGCGCGCTTGCCCCGTCCCACGCGAAGCATGGCCGCGTAGCGGAGCCTGCCCAGAGAACTACAGCCCTTCATCCAATAGGCCGCATCCACAAGCTCGACCGGCTCTTCGGCCTCCCGCGATTGAAGGCGCGTCAGAAGCGCGTGCAATTCACGGTCCTCGAGCATCGTCCGGAGGGACGAACGCTCCTCTTCGGTTAGAGCCCAGAAGGTCTTGCCCAGCGGCACGACGGGCTCGGCGGTATCCAGCCGCTCGGCCGCCAGATGGCGCCAGCGACGGCGGATCGAGCGGTCGAGCAGCGAGCCGATCGCTTTTGGCCTCAGGTCGAGCTCGGCTGCGCGATCGAAGTCGCCGGCCAGCGCCCTCTCGTATCCGGCCGTTAGGTGCTCGAGGAGGCGGGCGGTCACCACGCCGGGGAGATCCGACCCCCTCGCCGCGGAGGCGAGCGAAAGCCCAAGGCGGATGAGGTCGTGAGCGGGGTTGCCGATGACGGTCTGGTCGAGATCGCGGATCTGCACGGCCACTCGCCCCTTGCTATCGGCGAGGGGTCCGAGGTTGCCGAGGTGGCAGTCGCCGCAAATCCAGACCGGTGGCCCCTCCGGCACATCCGCCGGGCCCGCGTCCAGCCACTCGTAGAACCTGAGGGTGCTGCCCCGCACGTAGGCGTGGGCCGAGCGAGCCATCTTGAGGTTCTGCACCTCGCGCAGCCGCGTCGCGCGTCGTTCGGGTGGTATCATGGCGCCTTCCAACGAGGCTGCATGAGCCCCCGCGGCTTGAGCGTGTAGCTGGGCTCGGGGTTCCGGATCTGGCCGGCTCGGCGCGACGCCGCCCTCTAGCCCGTCACGACGAACGAGGCCGATTTCACGTCCTGGCTGTTCCCCCCGGCCATCACCGTGAACTTGCCCGGCTCCACGACCCGCTTCATATCGATGTTCCAGATCGCCAGGTCCGCCGGGGTCAGCTCGAAGGCCAGGGTGCGCGTCTCGCCGGGGGCCAGGGTCACGCGGCGGAATTTCTTCAGCTCCTTGAGCGGCCGGGTGACCGAGGCGGCCTCGTCGCGCAGGTAGAGCTGCACCACCTCGTCGCCGGCGCGCTTGCCGGTGTTGGTCACGTCGACCTCGACCTTCACGCTCTCGCCGGCGCCGATGCTGGCCCGTGCGGGCCGGGGCGCCCCGATGTCGAAGGTCGTATACGAGAAGCCGTAGCCGAAGGGGTAGAGCGGGGTCGCGTCGCCAAACAGGTAGCCACGCCGCGCGCTCGGCTTGGCGTTGTAGAAGACCGGCAGCTGGCCCACGTCGCGGGCGATCGACACCGGCAGCTTGCCGCCCGGCGCGACCCGGCCGAACAGGACGTCGGCCACGGCGTTCCCCGTCTCCTGCCCCAGGTACCAACCCTCGATAAGGGCGTCGGCCTTCTCCGCCAACAGGTTCACCGACAGCGGCCGGCCATTGAGCAGCAGCACGACGGTGGGCTTGCCTAGCGCGAAGATCGCGCGGGCCAGGTCGTTCTGCTGGCCGATCAGGTCGAGGCTGTCGCGGTCGCCCAGGTGGTTGTCGGCCCAGGCCTCGCGGCTGGTCTGTTCGTTGTCGCCCAGGACCATGAGGACGACGTCGGCCTTCCTCGCCGTCTCCACGGCCTCGGCGATCAGCCTGGCGTTCACCGCGGGGTCGACCAGCTTCACCTCGTCGGCGGCCCAGACGCGGCTTTCGGTGATGCGGACCGCCTCGGCGTAGTCGACCTGGAACTTGCCGGTGCTGGCTTCGGCCTGCAGACCCTCCAGCACGCTGACCACCTTGCGCGGGATGTCGCTGTAGCCGCCGATCGGGGTGTCGCGGGCGTGCGTACCCAGGACGGCCAGGCGGCCCATCTTGCCGGCGTCGAGCGGCAGCAGGCCCTTGTCGTTCTTGAGCAGCACCATGGCCCTGGCGGCGGCCTGGCGGGCCAGGGCGATGGCGTCGGGCGCGGCGGTCAGGCGGTCGGCGTTCCTGAGGTCGCCGTAGGGGTTCTCGAAGAGGCCGCCCTCGAACTTGAGGGTCAGGACACGGCGGACGGCGGCGTCGACCTGGGCCTGGGGGACCTTGCCCGCGCGGACCAGCTCCGGCAGCCGGTTGTAGGCCTCGCCGTCGGGCAGCTCGACGTCGACGCCCGCATTCATGGCGGCGACGGCCGCCTCGTCCGGGCCCTCGTACATGCGGTGGCGGGTGACGAGTTCGCGGATGGCGAAGTAATCGCTCAGGGTCGCGCCCTGGAAGCCCCATTCCTCTCGCAGCACGTCGTGCAACAGCCAGCGATTGGCGTGGGAGGGCACGCCGTCGATCTCGTTGTACGACGGCATCACGGCGCGGACGTTGGCCTCCTTCACCGCGCGCTCGAACGGCGGGAAGAAGTTCTCGCGCAGGGTGCGCTCGGAGATCTGGGCCGGCCCGACGTTCGTCCCGCTGTCAGGCTGGCCGTGGCCGGTCATGTGCTTGAGCGTGACGAAGACCTTGTCCTTGGCCAGAGGCAGGGTGCGCCCCTGGAAGCCGTGGATGGCCGCCAGGCCGATCTCGGCGCAGAGGTGCGGGTCCTCGCCGTAAGTCTCCTCGATCCGGCCCCAGCGCGGGTCGCGGGCCACGTCGACCACCGGGGCGAGCGCGATGTTGGAGCCGCGCAGGCGCATCTCGCGCGCCGTTATGGCGAACACCTTCTCGACCAGCTCGGGATCCCAGGTGGAGGCCAGCGCGATGGCCTGCGGGAAGCTGGTGGATTCGCGGGCCACATAGCCGTGCAGCGCCTCGTCGTGCATCAGCATCGGGATGCCCAGGCGCGTCTGCTCCATCGCCCATTTCTGGGCGGCGTTGATGTAGCGGGCGGTCTCGGACGGCGTGCGATTGACCGTGCCGGGCTCGGCCCCCGCGAAGGCCCCCGCCTTGGCGCCGCGGCGGTCGGAGGGGCGCGAGATCTGGCCCAGGCCGTTGGGGAAGGCCCGGGTCGCGGCCTCGGGCGAGAACTCGGCCTCGGGGGTCTGGATGTCCTCCTTCTTGAGCCAGATGCCCACGAGCTGGGCGACCTTCTCCTCCAAGGTCATGCGGCCCATCAGGTCGTCGACGCGCGCCGAGATCGGGGCGGAGGCATCCTTGTAGAGCGGCTTGGCGGCGGCGGCCCGCGCCAGCGGCGGGGCGGCCAGCGCGCCAGCCAGGACGGCGAGGCTCGCGCCGAAACGGCGGCGGGTGAGGCGCGTCATACGGGTCTCCTCCAGCGGTCTCGCGCCGCCATGCTTGTATGACGTTGTGCCGGAGGTGGTCTGACCAATCAAGTGGATTGTTAGCGCTCACATGAGCGCGAGGCGCATCTCCGCCGTCAGGGTCTCGCCTGGTTGCAGGACGTGGACGCCCTGGACCAAGGGATCGGCCATGTTCACGGCGTTGGGCGCGTGGCTGACCGGCTCGACGCAGAAGAAGTCCTGGTCCGGCGGCGCGTATAGGTGGAGCCAGCCGAAGGTGGGTGAGGCGGTCAGCTCCAGCGACGGCAGGCCCGGCCCGAGATCAATCCGGGCCGCGCCGTCCCAGCCGCTGTGGCAATGGTCGAGCAGGCGGTTGGACCGCAGGGCCGCGCCGGCGACCCAGGGCGAGGTGGGGATGTGCTCGACGGGCAGCAGGTCGTCCGAAGCGAACCAGAGACCGGTCGTGCGTGCGGTCAGCCGCGCCGTCGGACTGTGCGGGAAATAGGGGTGCAGTCCCAGGCCGAAGGGACCGTCCGCGGTGTCGAGGTTGGTGACCTCCAGTCCGACGGCGAGCGCGTCGGGCGCGAGGCGGAAGGTCTGCCGCGCTCGATAGCGCCAGGGCCATTCGGTGGCGGCAGGTTCGAACGACAGCTCGGCGGAGTCCCCGCCCCTAGCCTCCACCCGCCAGGCGCTGCGCCAGCCGTCGCCGTGCAGCGGGTGGGCCTGGCCGGCCATGTTGCGGCTGAGGGTCGCCGTTCGCCCCCCGAAGGCGAAGCAACCGTCGGCGATGCGGTTGGCGTAGGGGACCAATGGGAAGCAGGCGGTCTCCAGCACGTCCGCCGCGTCCTCCGGCGCGGGCCGCAGCAGGTCGCGACTCTCGTGGGTCAGCGACAGGATCGCGCCGCCGAGCGCGGGGTCGAAGGCCAGCCGCATCGCGCCGGCCTCGAGAACCTCGCGGGTCATCCCCGATCGACGCCGAGGTAGCGGATCATCATCAGGGCGAGTTCTTCGTGGAGCACCGGGTCGTCGGCGGCCCACGGCCCCGGCCCGTGCAGCATGGCCGAGATGATCTGGCCGTGCATCATGCGGATCGCGAGATGGGCGCGCTTCTGGAGCCCCTCGTCCGCCGCCATGCCCCGGGCCTTCAGCAGCCGCACCACATATTCCGCCTCGATGGCCTCGATCCGCCGCATGGGCGGCCAGACGTTCTGGCCCCGCAGGCTGAGCTCGAAGAGCGCGCGGTAGTAGCCTTCGATGCCGCGCATGGTGCGCGCGGTATTGTGGGTCAGCCGATTGAGCAGCTCCTCCAGGGTCTCGCCCGCCCGGGCGGGGTCCTGGAAGAATTTCGAGATATTGGCCTCGGCGTGGGCCGCCATGTCGGCCTGCAACGCCAGGAAGAAGGCCTCCTTGTCCTCGAAGCGGCGATAGAAGCTGCCCACCGAACAGCCCGCCCGCTTGGCGATGTCGGTGACGTGGGTTTCCCAGAAGCCGCTCGCGGCGAAGGCGCGTTCGCCGGCCTTCAGCAAGCGGTCGCGCTGCTCGCGGCTGCGGGTCTGGTACGCCGGGCGGGTCCAGGCCGGATCGGCCGCCGTGGCTTCGAGAGGCTTGGCTTTGGACATCCCGTCTCCGCTGCTCGTCCTGAGGTTTAGCCGCCACAGCCCAGGTTTCCAATCCGCACCGCGTTCCGGAACCGCGATTCCGTTCAACTGCCTAACGCGGCCGCCCGCCGACGCGAGCGCCTATGTTCCAGCGTGGACGGCGACGGCCCGACAGATCCTTCCCCTGTCTGCGCCCATCTTGGAATCCGAATGCGACGACCGTCACCTTGGCGACGAGAAAGACAACCTTATGCGCGCGCAAACAGATAGATTGCGCTCATGAGCTCGACCGACACCGCCTCCGCCCGCGCCGCCGCCGGCGTCCTGTTCGACGGACTGCTGCCCCAGCCGCCGGACGCGGTGTTGGCCGTCAGCAAGATGTACCGCGAGGATCCGCGCCCGACGAAGATCGACGTGGGTGTCGGGGTCTACAAGGACGCACAGGGCAAGACGCCGGTGTTCGCCGCGATGAAGGCCGCCGAGCGACGCCTGCTGGAGACCCAGGACACCAAGGCCTACCTCGGGCCCGAGGGCGACTTTGGCTACCTGGAGCGGCTGGCGCCCATCGCGTTCGGGACGGGCGCGGCGGCGGCCGACCTGTTCGGCGTGCAGACGCCCGGCGGCACCGGGGCTCTGCGTCTGGCGGCCGAGCTGGCCAATTCGGGCAAGCCCGGCGCGAAGATTTGGCTGGGCCAGCCCTCGTGGCCGATCCATGCGCCGATCTTCGCCGAGGCCGGGCTGGAGGTGGCGAGCTTCCGCCACTTCGACCCCAAAACCCAGGCGCTGACCTTCGACGAGACGATCTCGGCGCTGAAGGGCGCCTCTGCCGGCGACGTCGTCCTGCTGCATGGCTGCTGCCACAACCCCAGCGGCGCGGACCCCAGCGCCGAGCAGTGGCGGGAGCTGACGCGAGTGATCCTGGAGCGCGGCCTCGTGCCGCTGATCGACCTGGCCTACCAGGGCCTGGGCGGCGGGCTGGACGAGGACGCCGCCGGCCTGCGGATCGTGCTGGACGCCGTGGACAACGCCATGGTCGCCTATTCCTGCGACAAGAACTTCGGCCTCTACCGCGAGCGGACCGGGGCCCTCTTCGTGCGCGCCCGGGCCCATGCCGAGGTGGTGCGCACCAACATCCTGAAGATCGCCCGCTGCGCCTGGTCGATGCCGCCCGACCACGGCGCCGCCGCCGTGCGCCTGATCCTGGAGGACGAAGCCCTGACCGCGTCGTGGCGCGAGGAGCTGGAGGCCTGCCGCCTGCGGCTGCAGTCGATGCGCGAGGCGCTGGCCGAGGCCGACCCGCGCTTCGAGCCGATCCGCGAGCAGAAGGGCATGTTCTCGATGCTGGCGCTGTCGCCGGCCCAGGTCGAAGCCATGCGGCGCGACCACGGCGTCTACATGACCGGCAACGGCCGCATCAACATCGCGGGCCTGACGGCCGAGACGATCCCGGCCTTCGCCGGCGCCTACGACGCCGTCCTGCGGGACACGAAGGCGTAGTAGGCGAGGCCCAGGACCAGCCAGCCGGCCAGCAGGGCGTAGGGCTTCCAGTCGGTGCTGAAGCCGAGGCTGGCGATCACCAGCGCGGCGACGATGCCGAGCGCGGACAGGCCCTTCACCAGGCCCGTGCTGAAGCGGAGGCGCGCCTGGGCGTGCACCTCGGGATGCTTGTCGGCCACGACGTAGGCCGCCAGGCACGAGCCCGCGTACTTCATCATCGTCGGGATGTTCACCGCCAGCAGCAGGAACAGCAGGCTGGAGGGCAGGAACAGGCCCAGGCAGCAGGCCAGGAAAGCCACCACCGTGGCCACGTGCGGCGTGCCGAACTTCGGATGGATGCGGCCCAGCGGTTCGGGCAGCACGCCGGCGCGGCCCATGGCGTACAGGAACCGCGCGAAGACCAGGAACACGGCGTTCATCGACTTCAGCAGCGCCAGGACGGCGGCGGTGACGATCAACGGGGTAGCCCAGCCGCCCAGCGCCTTCTCGGCGGCGGTCAGCAGCGGGGCGTCGCTGGCGGCCAGCGCATCCGCGCCCACCAGGCTCAGGGCCGTGAAGGCGATGGCGAGATAGACGACCACGGTCAGGACCAGCGCCAGCGCCAGGCCGAGCGGCACCACGCGCTTGGGATCGGCCACCTCCTCGCCCACCTCGGTGGTGGTCTCGATGCCCAGGAAGAGCTGGATCATCAGCGGCAGGGCCGCGACGATCGGCGCCCAGCCGACGTTCAGGGACTGGGTGATGAGTTGCGGCTTGAGCTGCGGCGCGCCGGCGACGACGAACACCGCGAACACCCCCAGCAACAGCAGCATCATGACCGTCTGGGCGCGCGCGGCGAGGGCGACGCCCAGGAAGTTCAGGACGAAGACGGCGAGGAACAGGCCGAACATCACCGGCTTGGCCGGCACGGCGATCACCTTGCCCAGGTAGCTCACCAGCACCGTGCCCAGCACGATCATCACCACCGCGTTGGACAGGATGCGCAGCCAGACGATGCCGAAGGCGATGATCGGGTGGGTGAACTGGCGCTGCCACTCGAACGAGGCGGCGGTACGCGGCACGGCCGAGGCCATGTAGGCGTAGACCAGGCCGAACAGCACCATCGGCAGGGCGGCCAGCACGCAGGCGACGAGGATGCCCTCGTGGCCGACCTGGGCCGCCGGCCCGAGGACCGAGAAGATCGAGGCGCCGATGGCGGTGCCCGCGCCCAGCATCACCAGATCGATGAGGCGGACGCCGTGGCGGAGCTGTTCGGTCATGCGGGTTCCGTCAGAAGCGGCAGGCGGCATCAGGCGTCTTCGGATCGCGCGCCCAGCGATAGCCTTCGACGGCCGGGCCGCGGGGCAGGAAGCTCACGGTCGTCTGGGACTCGCCGCGGCGCAAGGTGAGCTTGAGCGGCACGTTCTCGTCCTTGCGCGAGGCGTTGAGGTCGCCGGCCTCGACGATGACGTCGCCGTTGCGCACGCCGGCCGCCTCGGCTTCCGAGCCGGGCTCCACATCCTTCACCACGCGGTCGTCGTTCAGCGAGGTGGGGGCGAAGCCGAGGCGGAACGTGCGGACCGCGCGCGGTTCGACGACGAGGCACGGCGCATAGAGTCTCGCGGGGGGCAGGAGCAGGCCGCCACTGGTCATCAGCTCATAGCCCGCCTTGGCTTTCTCGGGTCCGATCTCCTTGCCGACCAGCTCCAGCCACACCGGGACGCCATAGGCCTGCCCCGCGTCCAGGCGACGGCGCATCTCCTTGGCGACGTCGTCCAGGCTGCGCTTGCCGCCCGAGGCCTCGCGGATCGCCGCATCGGTCTGTTGCAGATAGAGCCAGCCGCGGCCGTACGGCACGGTCTGGGCCGCCGGATCGTCCCAGAACCTCTTCGCCGCCTCGGGACTGGTCGCCCGCACATAGGGATTCGAATAGTAGGCGGTGGCGCGATCGTTGAAGGTCTCGAGCAGGCGCTCCGTGGTGATCGCCTTCGCGCGCCAGCTGAGGACGGTCGAGTAGTATTCGGCCATGCCCTCGGAGTACCAGGCGGTCTCGCCATGATCGCCTTGCATGGCCGGCCAGGTGTGGGCCATCTCGTGGGCCAGCAGGCCCTGCAGACCGTCGACCGTTGGCTTCGAAGGCGGGTGGTAGCCGAACATGAAGGACCGGGCGAGGCCGGTGCCGCCCGTCCCCAGGTAGGGGTTCTGGCGCACGAAGACGCGGTAGCTGCCGCCCTTGTCGCCGAAGAACTGGGCCATGCTGCCGTAGAGCGCCTTCATCTTCGCGCCGAGGTCAGCGGCGTCGAAGGGCGGGTCGGACAGCCAGTAGAAGTCGAAGTCCGGATCGGCCTTGGCCGGGTACGACTTCATAGGGCCGGCATAGTAGTAGCTGAACTGCAGGCTTTCGGAGGGCAGCACGGTCTCGACGGTCCCCTCGCCCAGCGACCAGATCCCGCGAGATCCGGCCGGCGCCTGGGAAAGGTCCCACGACAGCCGCACCTTCCAGGGACCGGAGGCCACCGGCGCGACGAGGAAGCCGTTCCCCGCGCCCGCGAAGCCGCCGGCCTCCTCGCGCAGGTCGAACAGCGGGCCGTTCTTGGTGGCGGCCGTCACCTTGCGGGGGGGTGCCTTGTAGCTGACGACCACGTCGCCGGTCGTGGCGCGGCCGACGATCCAGCGGCGGTAGACGCCCTGCGGCGTCGGTGGCTCCTCGGCCTTGGTGAGCGGGATCGGGCCCTGGTCGTCGCGCGCCTGCAGCGCGTCGTCGGGCCACGGCGGTGTGGGGATGCCCACCAGCTTCAGCGGCAGGCGGACCAAGGCGTCGCCGGCCTTCAGCGCCGGCGCCTGCAGGGTCATTCTGACGCCCATGTAGCTGTCGTCGCCGCCCGCAGCGTGCGGGGTCAGGACCACCTCCAGCTTCGGCGGCTCGGCTGCGGCGGCCTGGCCCACCGCGAGCGCCACAAAGGCGGCGGCGAGAAGCGCGGCGGCGGCGGACACGGCGACTTTGCGGATCATCAGCGCGGCGCCGTCACGGGGGGCGGGGCGGCGAACGGCTTGATCGCCAGGTGCTCGTAGATCTCGGCCGGGTAGTAGGCGACGCCGCCGACCATGGTCATGCGGTTCTTGCGCAGGGCGCTGATGTCGGCGACCGGATCGCCGTCGACCAGGATGAAGTCGGCCAGCTTGCCGCGCTCGATCGTGCCCAGCTGGCTGTCGCGCTTGAAGTAGCGCTCGGCGCCCAGGGTGCTGAGGTAGAGCGCGCGGCCCGATGGGATGCCGGCGGCGACATAGACCTCCATCTCCCGCAGGTTGGAGAAACCGGTGCCGTCGTCGGTGCCGGGCAGCAGCTGTATGCCGTTGTCGTCCAGCATCTTCAGCACCTCGAGCACCTTCCTGAAGCCGGCCTGGTAGTCGGCGTCGTCCTGGGGCGTCTTGATCGTCACGAAGCTGCGCTTGCGGTAGCGCTGGTAGCCGATCGGCACGTGGCTGAGGTAGGGCGCGTCGCCGGCCTGGACCTCGCCGGAGCGCGACAACATCAGGCGCTCCAGGATCATCGCGGTGGTGTCGAGCGCGATGCCCTTCTCCTTCATCAGGGCGACGGTCTTCTGGACGCGGGCCGAGCTGAGATCGAGGTCCTTGCCACGCGCCATGCCGGTGAGGCGCAGCGGCGTGCGGGTGTCTTCCTTCGGGTCGAGGATCCAGCCCAGCATGAGCTGGTTGATGTGGGCGATGTCGTTGTAGCCATCGCCAATCACGCGATCGGGCGAGGAGAAGGCCGGCACGTGGCCGGTGACACCCATCCCCAGCTTGTGGGCCTCGGCCGCGACCGCGGCGACCCAGTCGGGGTTGAAGCTGTTGTAGATCTTGATCTGCCAGTAGCCGTGGTCGGCGTACCAGTGGACGTCCTTGATCGCGTCTTCCAGGCTGTCGGCGATGAAGCCGTTGCGCGCCGAGTAGGGGCTGCGGCCCTCCAGGAAGCCGTTCCGGACGATGCGCGGCCCGGCCAGCTTGCCGGTCGCCAGCCCGTCCAGCATCGCCAGCAGGCGTTCGTTGTCGTTGCCCTGGTCGCGCGTCGCGGTAACGCCGGCGGCCAGGTTGAACAGGTTGGACGACAGGGTGGTGTGCGAGTGCATGTCGTGCAGGCCAGGGACCAGCGTGCCGCCCTGCCCGTCGATCACCGTCTCGCCGGCCGGCGCCGGCCCCCCCGCATCGTTGGCCCACACGCCGGTGATCCGGTCGTCATAGACCACCACCGTCGAGAGGCCGCCCACCTTCATCGACACGGGATCGAAGACGCGCACGTTGCGGATGCGGACCGGCCCGTCGAAGCGGTGCGCCAGCTTCTTCTGCGCCGCCTCGGCCCGCGCCTGGCCGATCTCGCGGTTCATCTTCTGCAGGACCGGGATCTGGTCCTCGTAGCCCTCGCGGATCAGGCCGCCCGAGGCGAACAGCTCGCCCTTCGCGTCGACCAGCACATAGTCGGGCTCCAGGTCGATGCCGGCCAGTTCGTAGACCGTGAGCGGGACGGCCCTCTTGCCTTCGCCCAGGGTGATCTTGCGCACCTCGGTCAGGCGCAGGCTGCCGGACGGGGCGACCGGCAGGGTGTGGTTCGGCGCCTTCAGCAACGCCTTCACATAGACGCCCAGCATCCAGGGGCTGACGTCGTTGCCGATGTAGAGCAGCGGCTTGGGCGAAGCGACCTGGCCCTTGTCGGCCTGGCTCACCCACTCGGCCTGGCCGGCCTTCCACGCGTAGTGCTCGTGCACCGGACTGCCGAACAGGGACTCGCCCTCGATGTTCCAGCTCACCGGGAAGCCGGCGGCGTCGGCGTCGATGGTTTCTCGCGCCTTGGGGCCGCGGCCGTTGTTCGAGATGGCGTAGTCGACCTTGGTGGTCCGCCCCTGCACATCGGCGACCAGGTGGCCGACCTTCTCGCCGTTGGCGATGGCCGTGTAGCGGAACGTCTCCGCCGAGGCGGGAACGGACAGGCTGAGGGCCAGAAGCGCGCCCACGGCGGCGGCGGTCTTGAACGGCATGAACGGAACCCCTCGACGATGGCATCATCGTACCTTTGGGGATGGGATTTTCTATTCGAACTGCAGGGCTCGCGTCTGGACGGCGACAAGTTCAATGCACATCCGTGGCGGCGGCGACATAGGCTATGCCTCGCGTTTTCCGCCACCGCGGCAGAACGAAAAGAAAATCCGACGGGGGCGCGCTAGCGTTCCATCCTGGCCAGTTCAGGGGGCGTCGATGACCGAGATCACCAAGCGTGCGTTGCTGGGCGCGGGCGGGCTGCTGACCCTGGCGGCGGGCGCCGCGCAGGCGGCCGAGGGCGGACCGTTCGTAACGAGGCACTCGGGCGTCTTCAACGGACGGAAGGTCGACTACGTCGCCACCGTGGGCGAGACGGTGATCACCGGCGCCGACGGCCAGCCGACCATCCGCTTCGTCTGCACCTCGTACGTGAAGACGGGCGGCGACCCGAAGACGCGGCCGGTGCTGTTCGCCTTCAACGGTGGCCCCTCCAGCTCCTCGTCGACGCTGCACATGGTGGCCCTGGGCCCCAAGCGGATCGTGGTGGAGCAGGACCCGAAGGCGCCCGGCGCGCCGCCCGCCACGGTCGACAACACCCTGACCGTGCTGGACGTGGCCGACATCGTCTTCATCGACCCGGCCGAAACCGGGTTCACGCGCATCCAGCCGGGCGGCAAGCGCGACTATTTCTACTCCATCGAGGGCGACAGCCAGTCGGTCTCGGACTTCGTGGTCGCCTGGATCAAGTCCAACGGCCGCGAAGCGTCGCCGAAGTATGTGCTGGGCGAGAGCTACGGCACCCAGCGCGCCGCCTTCATGGCCGGCCAACTGGCGAAGGTCATGCCCCTGGATGGCGTGTTCCTATTCGGCCAGGCGGTGAACATGATCGAGACCAGCCAGCGCGCGAAGAACGTGCTGGCCTACGCCACAAACCTGCCGGCGCTGACCGCCATCGCGGCCTATCACGGCAAGGCGCCCGCCTGGAAAGGCAAGTCGATGTCCCAGGTGGTCGACGAGTCCTACGCCTTCGGGATGGGTGAGTACCTGCAAGCGCTGCTGCAGGGCTACGACCTGCCGGCGGCGAAGCGGAAGGCGCTGGCCGGAAAGCTGCAGGCGATGACTGGCGTGAGCGCCGCCTACTACCTGGCCAACGACCTGGTGATCACCAAGATCGCCTTCGCCACCGAGCTGCTGAAGCCGGAAGGGCAGATGATGGGCATCTACGACGCCCGCTACGTCGGCCCCCTGCCCCAGCCCGGCCAGCGCGCGCAGGACCCGTTCGGCAAGGCGCGCGGCGCCATCGAGCCGATGGTGCAGCAGCACCTGTCGCAGAACCTGGGCGTCACCTGGCCCATGAGCGACTACCGCTCGATCGCGCCGGGCTCGAGCGCCTGGACCTGGGGCGGGACGCTGGGGCCGGGCGGCCCCTTCCTCGACTATGACTACCCCTCGCGGATCGACGCGGCGTTCAAGGCCAACCCGAAGTTCCGGCTGATGATCGGCACTGGCGTCTTCGACCTGACCACCACGGCGGGCCCGGCGCGCTACATGGTCACCAAGAGCGACTGGCCGCGCGAGCGGATCTTCCAGCGCCTCTACTGGGGCGGCCACATGGCCTACACCCACATCCCCTCGCACAAGGCGTTCTGCGAGGATGTCCGCGCCTGGGTGAGCGGCGGCAAGCCCGGCCCGCAGAAGCTGGAAGCCTAGGTCCGATGCGCAGCCTGCTCGCCGCCGGGCTGGCCGGCCTGACCCTGGCCGCCACGGGGCCGGTGCTGGCCCTGCCGGCGGCCGAGACGCCCGTACTCACCCAGCACCGGATCACCGTCGGCGGCAAGCCGCTGGCCTACACCGCCGAGGTGGGCCGGATCGCGATCCGCGACGCCGAGACCGGCGAGCCGCGGGGCTGGATGGGCTACATCGCCTATCGCGTTGCGTCGACGAAGCCGCGGCCGGTCGCCTTCGTCTGGAACGGCGGGCCGGGGGCCAATTCGGCGACGCTGCACTTCGAGGTGGCCGGGCCGAAGCGGAGCGAGGCCGGCGAGCTGGTGGACAACCAGGAGACCTGGCTGACCGACGCCGACCTGGTGTTCGTCGATCCCATCGGCACGGGTTTCAGCCGGCCGGTGAAGGCCGAATACGCCGAGGCCTTCTACGGCACGGTGGGCGACGTGGCCTCTGTGACCGAATTCGTCCGGGCGTGGCGGCTGCAGCATGGGACCGAGGCCAATCCCCTCTACCTGATCGGCGAGAGCTGGGGTGCGGGGCGCGCGGCCAACGTCGGCTATGCGCTCCTGAAGCGCGGCGTGCCGGTGGCGGGACTGGGCCTGGTCTCGGGCGGCACGGGGCTGTCGCGCCTGGGCGAGGACGGGCCGGTCGGGCCGCTGAAGATCGTCGGCTTCTCGGCGACGGCGTTCGCGCTCGGCAAGCTGGCGCCCGATGTCGGAGCCGACACCGCAACCGTCGAGGCGGCGGCGGGCAAGTGGGTGCGCGAGACCTACGCGCCGGCCCTGGCGCGGCGCGACCAGCTCTCGGACGCCGAGCGCGACCAAGTGGCCGCCGGCCTGTCACGCTTCACGGGCGTGCCCGCCGACAAGATCGACCGCAAGACGCTGGCCCTGACGCCGCGCCAGTTCCGCACCTTGCTGGTTCCCGGCAAGACGCTGAACACCTTCGACATGCGGATCAACGACGAGCCGCGGGCCGCGTCGCGCGACGCCATCCTGGCCTATCTCCGCGGCGACCTGGGCTATCGCACCGACCTGCCGTACGTGGGCCTGGAGGCCCAGGACGATGGCTACCTGCCCGACGGCAAGCCCGTGCAGGGCGTGGGCGCCCGCTGGGACTACGCCACCGCCAAGGTGACGCCCGAGGAGCGGCAGGCGGCCATCGCCGAGGCGGTGCGCACAGGGGCCGGTCCGCCCAACCTGGGCCCGCCGCTGCCAGCGACCGCCGAGGCCGTGGCGCTGAACCCGAACCTGCGGGTGCTGGTGGCCTCGGGGCTCTACGACTCCCTGGCCAACTGCGCGGGCGCGGAAGAAACAGGACGAAGTCTGCCGGCGCCGCTGAAGGCGGCCATGAGCTTCCGCTGCTATCCCGGCGGCCACATGATGTACCGCGACCAGCCCACCCGGCTGAAGTTCAGCGCGGACATCCGCAAGCTGGTGTCGGGCGGCTTGCCCTGACTAGGCGTAGGCGACCCACCCCCGCCAGGTGAAGGCGGCGTAGAACGGCGTCACGTCGCGGAAGCCGGCTTCGCGCAGGATTGACTCGTCCTGTTCGGGCGAGAACATGTTGAGGTTCGCCTCGACGGCCGTGAGCATCGCCTGGGCTCGCTCGGGATCCACGCCCGAGGTGACGGCGAAGGCCGCGTAGCGTGACAGCCAGGCCGACCGCGCGCCCGCGTCCTGGGGGAAGCTGGCGTGGACGGCCACGAACGGCGCGCCCGGCTTGAGCCTCCGGCGGATCTCGGAGGCGGTGCGGCGGCGCGCCTCCGCGTCCAAGAAATGCAGCGTGAGCAGGCAGGTGGCCGCGTCGAACGGCCCCTCGGGGGCGTCGTCCACGTAGCCGGTGACGAGCTCGGCCCGCCCGGCGTGCGGCCCCAGCGTCGAGGCCGCCAATTGCAGCATCGGTCCGGACGGGTCGACGCCGACGAAGGTCCAGTCCGGATGGGCGTCCGCGAAGGCGCGCAGCTCGAGACCGCCGCCAGCGCCGACGACGAGCACCCTGGCGTGGGCCGGCGCGCGTTCGGCCAGCAGGATCCCCGCCATGCGGTGGATGTCCGCGAAGCCCGGCACGAAGCGTGGCGGACCTTCGGTGTAGCGCGCGACGGCTTCGGGGTCCGAGAACGGCGCCAGTAGCGGCGCGACGCCGGCGTCAGTCGGCATGGATCGTCTCCAGTTGGAACGCGCCGCCCCGCGCGGCCAGCCGCGCATGAAAGTCGGCGCTGAGGGTTGCGAGCGTCACCGTTTCCAGCCGCGCCAGGATGAGGGCCTCCGCCGCCTGCAGGGCGCCGTCCAACGCCGCATTGACCGCCTGTTCCACGAGGCATGCGGGATCGGCGTCGCGGTGGCCGATCGCGAAGAGCGACGGCCGGCCGAGGCTCTCGTAAACGTCCCCGACCGTGACCTCCGTCCGGTCGCACGCGAGGCTCCAGCCGCCGCCGTGGCCCTTCTCCGAGCGGACGAGGCCGCGGTCGCGCAGGCCCGCCATGGTGCGGCGGACGACCGCCGGGTTGGTCTGCATGGCCCGCGCCAGCACCTCGGAGGTCACCGGACCATCGCTCTCGGCCATGTGCAGCAGGACGTGCAAGACGCCCGACAGGCGGCTGTCGTATTTCATGTAGCTTCAATAGCTACATGATAAGGTACGCGTCAAGGCGGCGAGGACAACCGAGGCCTGTTGGTGTGTGGCTAACCCGCCTCGTACAGCGCCTTGGCGGCGGCCAGGTCCTGCACCACGTGGCCGAGGGACTTGTAGACGGTGATCTGGTCGGCGGACTGGCGGCCTTCGAGGTCGCCGGCCAGGACCTGGCCGATCTCGCCTACCACATGGCTGTCGTCGATGAGGCCGGCGGCCTTGGCGTAGAGGAACTCGGCGCCCTGGGCGAGCACGCCCTCGCGGCTGTCGGCGATGAAGCGCGAGCGGACGACCAGATCGTGGTCGGCCTCGGTCGGGCCCGGACCGCTGGAGCCGACCAGGTTCACATGCGTGCCCGGCGCCACCCAGTCGCCTAGAAGGATCGGCTCGCGGGCGCCCGAGACGGCGGTGACGATGTCGGCGCCGGTGACGGCCTGGCGAACGGTAGGCGCGGCGAAGGTGGGCACGCCCAACTCGGCCTCGATGGCCTTGGCGAAGGCCTTGGCGCGGACCTCGTCGCGGCCCCAGACGGTGATGGCCTCCAGCTTGCGGACGCGGCTGATCGCGCGGGCGTGGGTGCCGGCCTGTTCGCCGTAGCCGAGGATCGCCATGCGGCTGGATTCCGGTCGCGCGAGTGCGTCGGTGGCCACCGCACTGGCGGCCGCGGTGCGGATGGCGGTGACCTCGCCGGCATGGGCGATGCACACGGGCGCGCCCGTCTCGCCGTCGAACAGCACGACCACGCCCTGGTGCGACTGGATCCCCTTGGCGAAGTTGCCGTGGAAGACGCTGATCAGCTTGGCGCCGAAGTAGCTCTGGGTTCCGAGCGCGCCCGGCATGATCCCGAACACCCGCCCCTCGCTCAGCGGCAGGATCGAGCGCAGGTGCTGCCGGGTTTCGCCCTTCGAGAAGGCGATCATCGCCTGGCGCACCAGCGGGATGCAGAGCTCGTAGGTCAGCTTCTCGCGGACCTCGTCCCGGTCGATCACGCGCATCGGCAAGCCCTCCCCACGGAATCAGAACGCGGCGGCAGTGTGGGGACCGCCGCCGCGTTCACGCGACCCGATACTCTGGCTCGCGCCGAACTAGAAGCGGGCCTTCAGGCCGACGTAGTACTGCCGGCCCAGGATGTCGCCGTAGTTCCGGGTGGGGAACGAGGGCTCTTCGTCGGTGAGGTTCGTGACGCCGCCGCGGATCGTGTAGTTGCCGATCTCGTACGCCGCCGACACGTTGTGGCGGATGTTTTCCTTGATCGTCGGCGTCGGGTTGTTCTCGATCGTCGACGTGTAGGTGTCCTTCACCGCCGACAGGTAGTTGAGCGCGTAGTTCAGGCGCAACGGACCCTTGTGCCAGCGCATGTCGAACCGGACCCGTAGGTCGGGCGACGGGCCGAAGTCGGGGGTCCGCGCCGTGTTGTCGACCCGCGTAAGATCGACGCCGGTCACCGAGATCTCGAACTTCTCGATCCGGGTGGCCTCGACGTTCAGCTCCAGCTCGCCGAGGTCGCGGTCGTCGAAGTAGCGGCCGATCGGGAAGGTGTAGTTGATGTTGTACACCTCGCCGCGGAAGGTGATCCGGCCGGCGTTGAAGGTGGTCGAGCGCGCCGTCACGATCTGGCCGGTGGCGTCACGGGTGAAGGTGCCACAGATGTCGGCCGGCTGTTCCGCCAGGTCATAGCAGGTGGCTAGGAAGCTCTGGGGCGTGAAGGACGACAGGCCATCCTTCAGGTCGATCTCAATCCGGTCGGCGACGATGCTCAGGCCCGGCACGAAGGTCGGCTGGAACACGAAGCCGTAGGTCCAGGTCTTCGAGATCTCGTTCCGCAGGTCGGGGTTGCCGCCGCTGGTGATGTTGGCGCCCGAGAAGTTCTCCGAGAGGTCCTGGAAGGTCGCCAGCGGGCCGTAGCCCGGGTTCGCGCGGAACAGCGCCTGGCAATTGGCGAGACGGACAGCCGGGTTCGGCCCGCCCGCGATCCGGTCGGCGTCGCACGGGTCCTGCGCGATGGAGCCCAGGGCGGTGCGCTGCGGCGCGAAGAGCTGGTCGAGGTTCGGCGCGCGGAAATTGCGGCTGCGCGAGGCGCGGAGCGAGAAGCCGTCGACCACTTCCCAGCGGCCGCCCACGCCCCAGACGTCTTCCTTGCCGGCGATGGAATTGTCCACGTAGCGGTAGGAGCCGTTCAGTTCGACGGTCTTGGCGAAGGGCAGCGAGACGTCGCCGCCCAGCACCGGCACCAGCAGTTCGCCGGCGAACTCGTTGGTCTTGTAGTCGCCGCCGCTGGCCAGCGTCGCCACCTGCGAGCCGGTGAGGCCGAGCTGGAGCGAACGGATCGGCACGAACTTGGCCTTCTCCTCACGGTGCTCGTACGAGGCGCTGAACTTCACCTTGCCCGCCGGCAGGGCGAACAGGTCGCCGCCGAACGTCGCCAGCAGGTCGTCCTGGGTGTTCAGGTAGTCTTGGCCGATCGGCGTCGTGGCGTAGAGGCGGGCCTCCTGGGTGACGTTGCCCACGCCGAACGGGTTGATCGGAGCGCAGGCCGGGTCGTCGTTGGCGGTCGAGGCGTCGGCGTTGATCGCGCAGACGATGTTGCCCGCGCTGTTGCGGACCGCGTTGATCGCGTTGTTGAAGCGCTGGGTGTTGACGCCGTACGCGCGGATCTTGCCGTCGGTCTCGGCGTGGCTGAACGAGACGCTCCAGTAGAAGTTGCGCTCGCCCACGTCGAAGTCGCCGTCCAGCGACAGCAGGGCGCGGACCGTGTCGGTCCGGTAGTCCTGCTCGCGGGTCGGCAGCAGGTCGGACCACCACTTCGACAGGGTGAGCGGCGGGCCGCCGGGGCCGAGGATGTTCCTCACCGCCTGCGAGAGATACGGATTGGTGCGCGAGACGGCGATCGCCCCGGAGCCGGTGGCGGCGCCGTTGAGCACCGTGTTGCTGGCCTGCTGGCCGTACGGGTCGCGGGTTTCGACGCGGGCGTACAGCAGCTCGCCCGACAGCTTGATGCGGTCAGTGATGTCGTAGTGGCCGATGAGCGTCCCGCTCCAGCGTTCCGTGCCGGTCACGAGGGCGGCCAGCTCCTGGTAGGGATTGCCGTCGCCGCCGCTGGTGAAGGGCGGCACGTTCGGGTTCAGGAGATTGCCGATGCTGTAGGGGACCAGCGTCTGGCCGTCGGCGCTGAACTGCTGCGGCACGCCGCCGACCCGGTAGATCGAACTGGCGAAGGGCGGGCCCGGATTGAACAGCACGCCGTTGGCGTTGAAGCTGACGAAGCGGCTGTTCAGGTTCTCGACGCCGGAGGGAATGCCGTCGGAATTCGTGCGGTTGGCGGGGTTGGAGACCACGACGCGGCCCAGGTTCGAGCGCGGGCGGTCGTAGTCGTAGAGCGGGCGGGTCTTGGACCACTCGACGTTCACGGCCAGGTTGGCGCGGTCGTCCAGGAAGTTGCGGCCGGCGGTCGCCCGCAGGCTGCTCGTCGGGTAGTCGTCACGCGACGAGATGCCGTACTGGGCGTCCAGCTCCAGGCCCGTGAAGTCCTCACGCAGGATGTAGTTCACGACGCCGGCCACGGCGTCCGAGCCGTAGACCGCGCCGCCGCCTGCCTGGGACACGTCGATGCGCGAGATCAGGCCGGTCGGGATGATGTTCGTATCGACCACGCGTTCGCCCGCGCCCGAACCGGCGCCCGAGCCGGCTGACGTCGTCACGAAACGGCGGCCGTTCACCAGCGTCAGCGTGCGTCCGGCGCCCAGGCCGAAGAGGTTGGGGAATTGCTGGCCGTTGCCCGCCGCCGAGCCGCTGCCCGCGGCCTGGGCGAACTGGGGCATGTTGGCGGTGAGCTCGTTCAGGGCCTGGCCGGCCTGGATGAAGCCGCGATCCTCGAGCGCCTGGGCCGTCAGCACCGTCACCGGCGCCTCGGTCGTCGTCTCGGCGCGACGGATGCGCGAACCGGTGACGACGATTTCGCCGATCTCGCTGGCGCCTTCCGCCGCGGTCTGGGCGTAGGCCGGCGCACCGACGGCGAGCACGAGCCCTCCGATCACCGTGGAAGCCAGCATGCGAGCGCGAATGGTATTCATCTCAAAGATCCCCCAGGGGTCTGAAGCCTGAGCCGGCCCGCGGTTTCCGCGTGTCTCCGGCGAACTCCTTGCCACTCACAGACCGTAGGTTCGGGACGCCGGTTTTTCTTTTCGTTCTTCGAACCTTTGCCCGTTCGACACACATTGATAATGCAGGCGCCCCGCCGGCCACGAATGGGCAATGCAGCCCGAGGCAGTTCGCTCAAATCCTCTTCCGCGACGTGACCGTTCCTTGACAGCCGCGCTTGGCGCATCCGCTATGCGCCCATGGCCCGACGCAAAGACGAAGTTATGCCCGCCGCCCTGGACGCGATCGACATCAAGATCCTCGACCTGATGCAGCGCGACGCCTCGCTCTCCACCGGCGAACTCGCCGAGCGGGTGGGGCTGTCCCAGTCGCCGTGCTGGCGGCGCATCCAGCGGCTCCGTGAGGAAGGCTACATCAAGGCCGTCGTCGCCATCGTCGACCACGAGCTGGTCGGGTTCAAGATGCAGATCTTCGCCCAGGTGAAGATGACCACCCTCACCGAGGAGGAGCGGGCGAACTTCTACAAGGCGATCAACAGCATCCCCGAGATTCTGGAGTGCTGGACCGTCTTCGGGGAGATGGACGCCATGATGAAGATCCTGGCCCCCGACGTGACCTGGTACCAGGACTTCATCTTCTCGGTGCTGCTGAAGCTGCCGGGCGTAGTGGACGTCCGGTCCATCGTCACCCTGTCGGCCCAGAAGAGCACCATGGCGGTGCCGCTGACCGCGCGGAAGTTCCGCTGAGCGCACGAATAAATCATCCAAGCGACCCCCCGGCGTTCGGCAAGTACGAAAGGATAATTCGGCGGCCGGGCGCTAGCATCCGCGGGAGGCAGGACGTCCGATGAAGTTCACCCGTAGAGCGCTGGTGGCCGCCGCGGCGGCCACGCCCGGACTGGCCCACGCGGCCCAGGCGCCGGCGGCGACTCCGCCGGCGGGCGCGACGACGACGACCCTCCCCGCCAGATCGGCCTTCGCCAAGATGCCGTACGTCTACCTGGACGCCGGCTCGACGCACCCGATGCCGCTGGGCGCCAAGGCGGCGCTGGAAGAATACCTCCGCTACAAGACCCGCGACGGCCTGTGGACCGGCTACTCCATGGACGCCAAGGAGAAGGCGGTGATCGAGGGCTTCGGCGCCCTGGTCGGCGCCGCGCCGGACGAGCTCACCTTCATCCAGTCCACCACCATGGGCGAGAACCTGGTGCTGCAGGCCCTGGGCTATCCGCAGGCCGGCGGGCGGATCGTCACCGACGCCCTGCACTTCTTCGGCTCGTTCTACACCTACGGCGAGCTCGGCAAGCTGGGCGTCGACGTGGTCACCCTGCCGATGACGCCCGAAGGCCGCATCGACATGAAGGCCATGGCGGCGGCGGTGAACGACAAGACCAGGCTGGTCTCGATCAGCCACGTCTCCACCACCAACGGCTTCGAGCACGACCTGAAGGCCGTCTGCGACCTGGCGCATGCGCACGGCGCCTATGTCTATGCCGACATCGTCCACGGCGCCGGCTCGACCCCGCTGGACCTGCGCGCGGCCGGCGTCGATTTCGCGGCCTGCTCTTCCTACAAGTGGCTGATGGGCGACTTCGGCCTGGGCTTCCTCTACGTCCGCCGGGAGCTGCAGGAGAAGATCCAGCGGCCCTGGTGGGGCTACCATCAGGTGGGCGGCCGGTTCGTCACCCACGTCTTCCCGTTCGACCCGCCCGGCGAGACCGTCGCCGACTACGGCTACGCCAAGGGCGCCGCCGGCGACTTCGCCATGGGCACCACCTCGTGGACCGGCGTCGTCCAGCTCGAGCACAGCCTGGGCTTCATCCAGAAGCTGGGCGTGCAGAACATCCAGGCCTGGCGCCAGCCGATGGCCGACGCGGTGCAGGGCGAGCTGCGCCGCCGGGGCTATCAGCCGCTGACGCCGCTCGGCAGCCGCACGCCGCTGGTGGCCTTCGCGCTGAAGGACGCCCGCGCCAAGCTGGGCGAGTTGCTGGCGAAGAACGACCTGCGCCTGACGGTCAGCGCCAACCGCTTCCGCGTCTCGCTCGGGGTGTTCAACGACATGAACGACATCGACCGGCTACTCGCCGTCCTGCCAAAGGCCCCGCCCGCGTGAAGCTCGCCGCGCTGTTCGCCGCCACCGCCCTGACGGCCACCTCCGCCTTCGCCCAGGCGCCCGCCCCCGCCGCGCCGCCTGCCGCCGCCAACGCCGGCCCGTTCTCGATCCCGATGTCGCGACCGACCGCGCCCGGCCCGGTCGAGCCGCTGCCCGCCCCCAAGCGGTTCGTCAGCAAGCGGACGATCACGGTCAAGGGCGTGAAGGTCCCCTACACGGCCATCGCCGGCGAGACCTATCTCTACAACCGCGCCGCCGAGCCGATCGGCTCGATCTTCTCGTTCAGCTACCTCAAGGACGGCCCATCTAAAGAAACAGGGGGCGACCCGAAGCGCCCCGTGCTGTTCGTGTTCAACGGCGGACCGGGCTCGTCGTCGCTGTGGCTGCACATGGGTGTGGTGGGCCCCCGCCGGGTGGTGCTGAACCAGGAGGTGAACCCCTCTAACGTCCCGCCCTTCGGCGTGGCGGACAATCCCTACAGCCTGCTGGATGTCGCCGACCTGGTGTTCATCGATCCGGTGGGCACGGGCTGGTCCAAGGTGGTCGGCAAGGGGACGACCGCCGACTTCTGGGGCGTCGACGAGGACGCCGACACGGTCAGCCAGTTCATCGAGCTCTGGCTTTCAGAGCACAGGCGCTGGAACTCGCCGAAGTTCGTGATGGGCGAGAGCTACGGCTCGGTGCGCGCCGCCGTCCTGCCACGCGCCCTGATGGGCGGGCCGCTCTACGTGGGGACGATGCGCGGCATCACCCTGAACGGCGTGATCCTGCTGGGCACGACGCTGAACGCGCGCATCGGCCAGCCGGGCGACGAAGGGCCGGAGATGCGGACCGCCCTCAGCCTTCCGGCCATGGCCGACACCGCCTGGTACCACCAGAAGATCGACCGCAAGGGCCGCGGCCTGGAGACCTTCCACCAGGAGGTTCTGGCCTTCGCCAAGGGCGACTACGTCGAGGCGCTGAAGAAGGCGGCCGCCGGCACGCTGACGCCGGCCGAGCGGACCGCCATGGCCGAGCGGCTGGCCGGCTACACCGGCGTGCCCGCCCAGGCCTATGAGAAGAGCCTGTCGATCCAGGACGCCGCCTTCGGCCGGATGATCCTGGCGGACAAGGGGCTGCAGGTGGGCGCCTACGACAGCCGCTACACCCTGCCCCTGGCCGGCAGCGGCAATGATCCGGTGGGCGACGATCCCGCCATGGGCCGCTATGTGCCGGGCTTCGTGGCCGCCTTCCACCAGATGGTCGCCGACGACCTGAAGATCGACATGGACCGGCCGTACGGCGCCATCGTCTGGAAGGACCTGCTGCCGTCCTGGAACTGGGAGCGCCGCGGCGTGCCGCCGGGCCAGAGCTTCGCCACCGACCTGGCCGTGGCCATGCGCCGGAACGAGAAGCTGCGGGTGCTGGTGGCCTCGGGCTACTACGACCTCACCACCCATCCGGCGCCGGCGGAGTACTCAGTGGAACAGGCCAAGATGCCGATGGATAGGGTCATGCTCCGCCGCTACGCCTCGGGCCACATGCTGTACCTGGGCGACACCGCCGAGGCCTTCGCCGACGACGTGCGGACGCTGATCAGAGAGGCGACGAAGTAGGCGCAGAGTGGTCGCTGCGAGGTTCCGCAGGGGGTGGGTTGCGGACATCGCGCTAGATGCCTTTCGCATCCCACCTCGCTCGTATCTCGGCGTCGGCAAGGGTGAGCGCATCATCGCCTTCGGGCGAGTCGCAGTCGGATGCGAAGTAGATGATTGAGAGCGCCGCCCGCTGCCCGTCGTAATCGCCGACGTGCCTCATCAGCCTGACGCCTTGCTGCCAGGGGAGCGACGCGCCGTCGATCAGAGCGTGAGCGGCCTGAAGCACCGGCGACTTGAGGGGATGATCGGGACCAGCCACCCATTCCGAAACGAGGTCGCGTAGTCGCGATTTCTCGACGAGGCCGTGACGGGGCGGCCGACATAGCTCGTGCAAGACGCAGAATGCTGCGTTGAGCGAGATTGCCCATCCCTGTCCGACCAGGGCAGAAGCTGACGGCTCGTCATACGGAAAGCGACCATCGAAGGGCGCCGTAAACGCCTTCTCAGAGTCGGCATCATGCAGGATCATCTGGCCAAACTCGCAGCCGACGATGGGGTCCGCAACGGGTCTATTTGCGGACCTAGCAACGGGCGGTTGCAGTGACTAGCCTAGCTTCACCATTGTCGGGGATTTTGGAACAGTGACTGCACGATTGGCGAAGTGGTTGGCGCGTCTCCCTTGGAGCCTAGTGTTCATACTGGCGGGCCTAACGGCGCTCTTCGTCTTCGTTTTCACGGGCGCATCGATCATGTCGGTGCCCGAGCGGTTAGGTGCCGCTGGAATATACTTCGCCATGGGGTGCGCGGTGTATGGCGGCCTAGTCGCACTCGGGCGCTACGCGCTCCGGCGGTGACGTCCGCAACGGGTCGATTTCGCCCGTTGGCTGCCGGCCCGATAGCTGACCTCAGCCGTTTGACCCGGGAGCGGACGTTCTTACGTCAAGCCGGGGTGGACAGCGGCCATCGCCCGTCGTCAGACTGCCGCATGGCGAGCGCAGTTTGGACCGCAGTGGCGGCGTTGCTTCTTCAGGCGGGGACAGTCGCAGATCAAAGGGCTCCTTCGATCCCTCAGGTCGGCATGACGGTCGCACCAAAGGACGCCAGTATCCTTGCGCGGGAAAAGAACGATCCGGTGGCGGCGCGCTGCGCCCAGGTCGCAGATGGTTTCGCTGCGAAGGTGAAGGCGGAAGTCGGCGATGTGAGTATCCGTCATGGGCCTGACGGAGGCACAGTATGGACCGCCACCTTGCTCATGGCCCGTGAGCCGCCCCTTGGGCCGCGCATGTCGTGTGACGCGCGGAGCTTCACCATCGGCAATGACACGTTCGACGTGTCGAAATCGGCCGAAGAGATGCCATGGCCTTACTGCGGATGGGGGCTCGCCAAGGAAGATCGTGTCGGGGTCCGCTGCCGAAGCTAAGGTCAGTCCGACCGTCTCAATGTCGGCGATGGGTCGATGGCGGTCCCCAGGCTGCTGGCGAGAATCCGACGTGTCGCCAGATTGCCAGCCGCGCTGAGACTTGACGGCCCAGCCTCAACGTTCTACTTTTGTTCCCATGCAAGCCGAGACCGCCCAGCTCGACGAAATGCGCGCCGCCGCGCACGCCCTGGGCATGGCCTTCGCCCAGGCGGCGCAGGTCGAGGAGGATCTCGACCGCAAGCTGGCCCTCTTCGACGCCTTCCACCGCAGTTTCGCCTCCGTGCGCCTCTCCATCGCGCTGGCCCTGCGCCTTGAGCGCGAGACGCGCATGCCGGCGCGGGTCGAGATCGAGCGCCCCGAAACCGAGCGCCCCGAAACTGAACGCCCTGAGGCGGAGCGCGCCGAGGGGCCTGAGCGTCCTGAACGCTATGACGAGCGCGACCGCGATCGCGAGACGGAGAGCGCCAGCTTCCCGATTCTCTTGCGCACCCTGGGCAGCGTCGCCGACGACGCCGAGACGCTGCTGCCGCAGGCGGCTGAACTCCCCACCTTGCGCGAGCTCCTCGACCGTGTGGGCGTCCACACCGTGGCTGCGGCGCCTATCGCGATGCCGCTCCGATCCCGCCTCTCCGGCGGAACCGCCACCCTCACCCTGCCGCCGCCCAACCGGCCCGGCGGGCTGCCGAACGGCTTGCCCCGACGATCCACCGGCCCTCCGCGCAGGTGACCCGGCCCGCAACGCGTCGAACCGCCCTCCCCGCCGCCAACCCAACGATTGTCATTCCGGCTTCGCCGTTACGCGAAGACCGGGACCCATTGGGCGTGGCGTTTCGGGATGGGACGTGCAGCCCCTCCGGGTTATTATTTCGGCGTCACGAACGCCCGCACCGCCGCGTCGAACGCCGCCAGGTTCTCCGGGTGGTCGTAGACGCCGTGGGGGCCGGCGAAATAGGCGGCGGTGAGCTGGGCGCCGGGCACGCCCGCCTGGTCCAGCACGTAGCGGCCGGCGTAGGACGGGGTGGTCAGGTCGTAGTACCCTGCCGCCCAGAAGAGCCGCATTTTCGGGTTCTCGCGCATGGCCTGGCCCAAGGCGTCGTAGGGATTGGCGCCGCGTTCGTGGGTCCAGGCCGAGTTCACTTGGAAGTTCACGCCGTAGTACGGGTCGGTCGCCGGGTACTTCAGCACCTCGTTGATGTAGCGGCCCACGACCGGGCTCGGGATCGCGCCGAGGGCCGCCGGACTGGGCGGCGGGGCGGCCGGCGCGCCCGCAGCGCGCTTGGGCACGACGCCCAGGGCCGGGTCGTCGATGGCGCCGTCCTGGCCAGGCTCCAGCGGCGCGGTGATGGTCACGTCCAGCAGGCCCGTGCGCAGGGTCTTGTCCTTGAGGATGTTGAACATCCAGTCGTTCTTGGACAGGCGCAGGTTCTTCTCTTCGATCAGGTCGGCGGGCAGGCCGACGAAGGCCGACATCTTCTCGGCGATCCGGCGCTTCTCCGCGGGCGGCAGGCTGCCGCCCTGGATCAGGGCGGTGACGTATTCGGTGCGGGCGAACTGCAGCGCCTCGGCGAACACCTGGTCGACGGTGCGGCCCGCGCGGTCGATCTTCCGATGATACCAGGCGCCGGCCGCCATGGTCGGCAGGGCCACGACGTAGGGCATTTCGCGGCCGGGGGTCTCGCCGGCCAGGGCGATCAGCAGGACGCCGTCGAACGGCAGGTCCTTCGACAGCTTCACGATCGTGGCGGCCCGGGTGGTGCCGTAGCTCTCGCCCGCCAGGTAGCGCGGCGAGGCCTCGCGCCCGTTGGCCTTGAGCCAGGCCTGGATGACCGTCTTCACGGCCAGGGCGTCGCCGGTGTTGCCATAGAAGGCCTTGCCGTCTTGGCCGGAGAACAGCCGGGAGAAGCCCGTGCCGACGGGATCGATGAACACCAGGTCGACGGCGTCCAGCGGGCTGGTCGCATTGGGCTCCCAGCCGCCGCCGCTGCGGTCGTCGGGGGCGGTCCTGGTGCGCTTGTAGGGACCCAGCGCGCTCATGTGCAGCGGCGAGGACGAGGCGCCAGGCCCGCCGTTGAACATGAACATGACCGGCCGCTTGGTCCGGTCCTTCACCCCATCACGGACGTAGGCGATCGTCGTGGCCGTCGCGGCCGGCCTGCCCGCGGCGTCGGTCAGGACGGTCTCGGCGACGGTCGCCGTGTACTTCAGCTTCTGGCCGTTGAAGACGCCCTCGTGCTTCGTCACCGCCATGCGGGGCGCGCGCGCGCCATCTGTCGTGGGCGTTGCCGGCGCCTGGGCCTGGGCGGCCAGGGGCGCCGCCGCCAGCAACACGAGGCCCAGCGCGGCCAGCCCGCCATTGCGCAGTTTGGTCATCCGATATCCCCAGCTCACGAGGAGACTAGCCCCCGCCGCGCGGATTTTCCTTTCGTTGTCGGACCTGCGGATGCGCCGACGCCGCCGCCTCGCCATTCGCCGCCGCGACCCGTGCATGACTTATGCGCCTTGCCGGGACCACGCGAATAGCACCCTCGCGATGTAGGGGCTGCGGGGGTGAATTCGCAAAGAAAGTCCGGGGCCGGCGCCTAAACTAAGGAAAACCGCCGGATTCAGGGCGGCGCGTAAGGATGCTTCATTGACGTCAGCCCATCTGCCAGGCGCGGCCGGCGCCCCGCCCCGCGCTGCGGCCGCCCGTCTGTTCGACGCGGCGTCCTATGCGGATTGGGGGCGAGCCGTCGTGCGGGTGCGCGAGACCGGCGCCGATGTGGCCATGCTGTGGGACAGCACCATCGCGGAGCCGACCGAGGCCCTGATGGACGTGGTGCGCAGCGCGTTCTCGCCGACCGTGACCTCGCGCTACGTCAGTGTCTTCGCCGACGGCAACCGCTACGCCGTCGGCGCCCTCTGTCGCCGCTATGGCCTGTCGCCCAACCAGATCGTGACCGCCACCGGCGCGACCGGCGCCCTCGGCATGGTGTTGAAGGCGCTGGTGAGCCCCGGCGACCACGTGCTGGTCGAGACGCCCGGCTTCGACATCCTGGCCCGCCAGGCGGTAGCCGCAGGCGCGGTGGTCGAGGACCTGGTCCGCCCGGCGCCGGACTATCGCATCGACCTGGACGCCCTGGCCGCGAAGCTGCGCCCCCGCACCCGCGCCGTGCTCATCACCAACCTGCACAATCCGACGGGCATGCGGCTGGACGCCGCCGAGATCGCCGCCGCCGCAAAGGTCGCCGCCCGCGTGGGCGCGGTTCTGGTGGTGGACGAAGTCTATGCCGAGTTCGCGGCGGACACCCGCGCGGCGCCGGCGGGAACGCTGGCGCCCAACGTCATCTCCGTCTCCAGCCTGACCAAGGTGTTCGGGCTGTTCTCGCTGAAGTTCGGATGGCTGGCGGGCGACGCCGACCTGGTCGCGCAGCTGCGGCTCAGCGCGCCGGACGGCGACATGGGCGTCTCGAAGCTGTCGCACGCGGTTGCGGCCCACGTGCTGGAGAACCCCGGGCCCTTCGAAGCCCATTGGCGCTCGGTGCTCGCGGCGACCCGGCCCGTGGTGGAGAGGCATCTGGCCGCCCTGGTCAGCGACGGCCTGCTCTCGGGCGACCTTCCGCCCTACGGCTGCATGTGCTTCCCGCGCGTGGTCGGCGTCGACGACACCCGCGCCCTGGGCCAGAGGCTGCTGGATGAGTTCGGCGTGCTGGTGGCGCCGGGCGAATACTTCGGCGCGCCGGGGCATATCCGCATCGGTTTCGGCGCCGACCCCGCGGCCATCGAGCAAGGCATGATCCGGCTGCGCGCCGGGCTCCAGGCGCTCCGCTAGCGCCTCCCGACGACTCTCACGCAGCGGCGCCTTGCAGCCGACGCAGGTTCGCACCACTCTGGGGTGCAGAGTGCAATTGCTGGGTGAGCCTCGTGAGCGACTTCAGTGGACACGTCCTGATTATCGAGGACGAGCCCATCATCGCCATCGAACTTGAAATCCTGTTGGGCGAGCTCGGCTATCGTAGCTTCACCGTGGCCGACACGCCGGAAGGCGCCTTGACCAGCGCGCGCGAACATCGCCCGGACCTGATCACGGCCGACTATCGCATCGTCGCCGGCACCGGCGTCGAAGCCGTCAGGCTGATCACCGCCGCACTGGGCCGGATCCCCGTGGTCTATGTCACCGGCAACCCTGACGTCCTCGCCGACGAGCCGAAGCCCAGCGTCGTGGACAAGCCGATCTCTCCCACCGCCTTGCGTCGCGCCTGCGCGTTCGCGACGGGCGCGCTGAACTAGGCGGAGGGCGCCGCCAGGTCGGCAGCCAGGGCGGCCGCCGTGGGACCGACCACGACGTGGAGCTGGTCGTCGCGCCGCCAGACGCCGCGCGCACCGTCCCGCTTCAAGGCTTCCACATCGACGGCCGCGGCGGCGGAGACCGTCAGCACCAGCCGGCCGTCGACCACCGCCAGGGCGCTTGCGCCCAGCGCCCGCAGCGACGCCGCCAGGCCGCCCGTCGCGCCGGCCTGCAGGGCGGCACGGATCTCCCCCGCCACCTGGTCGGCATGAGGCCCGAGCACTACCTGAAGTGCGGTGTTGCTGGGCCGCACGAGGCCGCGCGCGCCCAGAGCCCGCAAGGCCGCCTCGTCGACCGCCGCCTGGTCGCGCACTTCCAACCGCAGGCGGGTGGTGCAGGCGTCGACCTTCACGAGGTTGGCGGCTCCGCCGAGGGCGCGGGCGAAGGCCGGGCCGCGGGGCCCCGACACCGCCGCCGCGTTCGCGGCCGGGCTCGCGCCGGCCGGCTCGCGCCCCGGCGTCTTCAGGTCGAAGCGCACGATCGCGAAGCGGAAGACGCTATAGTAGACCGCCGCGTAGGCCAGCCCGATCGGCAGCAACAGCCAGGGCCGCGTGGCCTTGTTGAAGTTCAGCACATAGTCGAACAGGCCGGCCGAGAAGCCGAAGCCCAGGTGGATGTCGAGGGCGTTCATCAGCGCCATCGCCACGCCGGTCAGCACGGCGTGGACCGCGTAGAGCGCCGGCGCCAGGAACATGAAGCTAAACTCGATGGGCTCGGTCACGCCGGTCAGGAACGAGGTCAGGCCCACAGACATCAGCATCCCGCCCACCGCCTTGCGCCGCTCGGGCCGAGCGGTGTGGTACATGGCGAGACAGGCGGCCGGCAGGCCGAACATCATGACCGGGAAGAACCCGCTCATGAACGCGCCCGCGGTGGGGTCCCCCGCGGCGAAGCGGTTGAGGTCACCGGTCACGCCGTTGAAGTCGCCGATCAGAAACCAGGCGAGGTTGTTCAGGATGTGGTGCAGGCCGGTGACGATCAGCAGCCGGTTCAGCGCGCCGTAGAGGAAGAGGCCGACCGGCCCCAGCCCTAGGATGCCGGCGCTGAGGGCGTCCATGCCGCGCTCCAGCCCCGGCCACGCCAGGCCGAACACCAGCGCCAGGCCCACGCCGGCCAGGCCGCAGACGATGGGCACAAAGCGTCGGCCGCCGAAGAAGGCCAGGTATTCCGGCAGCCTGATGTCGCTGAAGCGGTTGTAGAGTACGCCCGAGATCACCCCGGACAGGATGCCGGCCGGGATGCCCAGCTTGCCGATCTCCTTCTGCCGCCAAGCCGCGCCGGCCAGGTCCTTGGCGCCCTCGGCGGCGTTGGCCAACACCTCGGGCGGAACCTGCAGCAGGCCCTTCGCGCCCTCGGTGGCGACGAGGAAGCAGACCACGCCCGCCAAGCCCGCTGCGCCGTGGTTCTCACGCGCCAGGCCCACGGCGACCCCGACCGCGAAGATCAGGCCGAGGTTGCCGAACACCGCGCCGCCCGCCGCGGCGAACACCTGGGCCAGGATGCCGAAGGCGCCGCCGGCGATCCCCGCCAGCGCGGGCGCGCCCAGCAGGTCGGGCTGGCCGAGGCGAAGCATCAGGGCCGCCACCGGCAGCACCGCGATCGGCAGCATCAGCGCGCGGCCGAGCTGCTGCAGAGAGCCCAGGGACAGGGTCATGTCAGGTCTCCCGGCGGGAAGCGTTCGAACAGCATGCCGCGCACGGCCTCAGCCGACGTGAGCGCCAGCGCGGCCTGGGCGGCCGAGCGGCACTGGTCGAGGGTGAGATCGCGCAGGCGCTGCTTCAGGCTTGGCACGGCGGCCGGCGCTGCGGACAGGCAGCCGACGCCCAGGCCCACCAGCACAGGCGCCGCCAGCGGGTCGGAGGCCAGGCCGCCGCAGACGCTGATCGGCTTGCCGGCCTCGGCGGCGGCGCGGGCGGCGAGCTCCACCAGGCGCAGGACGGCCGGGTGCAGGCCGTCGAGGCGCGGCGCCAGCTCGGGGTGCTCGCGGTCCATGGCCAGCGCGTATTGGGTCAGGTCGTTGGTGCCGATGGACAGGAAGTCGGCCTCACGGGCCAATTGGTCGGCGAGCAACGCCGAGGCCGGGGTCTCGATCATCGCGCCCAGCTTCGCCGGCGCGACGTCTAGCTCGCGGGCCACGCCGTCGGCAAGTTCACGGGCGGCGCGCAGATCGGCGAGGTCGGTGACCATCGGCAGCAGGATGCGGCGCTCGCCGGGGCCGGTCACGCGCAGGATGGCGGCGACCTGGGCGCGGAACAGTTCGGGCAGGCGGAGGCTCGCGCGCAGGCCACGCAGGCCCAGAGCGGGGTTCGGCTCGTGCGGCGCGGGCGCGAAGGCCAGCGGCTTGTCGCCGCCCGCATCGAGGGTGCGGATCACCAGGGGCCGGCCCGCAAGGCCGTCGGCGGCGGCCTGGTAGGCGGCCTGTTGTTCCTCGGTCGTCGGAGCCTCGGCGCGGTCGAGATAGAGCAGCTCGGTGCGGAAGAGGCCGCAGCCTTCGGCGCCCAGGGCCGCGGCGCCCGCCGCCTCGCCCGGCGCGCCCAGGTTGGCGAAGACCTCGATGCGGGTCCCGTCGGCGAGGTGTCCGGGAGCCTTGGCGGCGTCGAGCTCGCGGCGGCGCCGCTCGGCCGCGCGAGCCATGACGGCCTGCGCCTGTGCGAGAGCCTCGGGATCGGGCGCGATGCGCAGCAGGCCGGCGTCGGCGTCGAGAATGGCGGTCACGCCGCGGCGGGCCTCCAGCAGCGCTGGGCCCATGGCGCAGAGCGCAGGAACGCCCATGGCCGCGGCCAGGATCGCCACGTGCGAGGTGGCGCCGCCGCGCGCGGTGCAGACGCCGCCCAGGCCGCTGCCCTCCAGCGCCAGGAGCTGCGACGGGAGCAGTTCGTCGGCCACCACGATGGCGCCGTGCGGCAGGACTGGCGTGGCGACCGTCTCGCCGGACAGGGCCAGGAGCACCTGGCGTTCCAGGTCGAGCAGGTCGTCGGCCCGCTGGGCGAGGCGCGGATCGCTGAGCGCGCGGAGCGTTGCGACCTGGGCCCCCAAGATTTCGCGCCAGGCCACGCCGGCGCTCCGGCCAGCGGCGATGGCCTGCTCGGCGCGATCGCGCAGCTCGGGATCGGCCAGGAAAGCTTCATGCGCCGCCAGGATGCCGCGCCGGTGCGCGTCGCCGCCCGCCGCCTGGGCGCGCACGGCGCCCTCGACCTGACGCAGGGCCTCGGCCAGCCGGCGGCGCTCGACGTCGGGCGCCTCCGCTTCGGTCTTCACCATCGGCTCGGCGGCGTGCAGCTTCATCAGGACCCCGATCGCCAGCCCCGGCGCCGCGCGCACGCCGCGCAAAGCGCCGGGCGGAGCCTCGGCGAGGATCGGCGCCGGCGGCGGCTCGGGATCGGGATGGGCCGCCTCCTCACGCGCCAGCTCGGCCAGGGTGGTCCGCACGGCCTCCAGCGCCGCCGCCGCTTCACGTCCTTCGGCGCGCACGGTCAGCATACGGCCGCTGGTCGCGCCCAGCGCCATTATCGCCACCGCGCTTCGTACGTCCGCCCGGCCACCCGCCAGCAACAGCTCGACCCGCGCGTCATAGGGCTTCAGCGCGGCCGACAGCCGGGCGGCCGGACGGGCGTGCAGGCCATGCGGCAGGGCCACCAAGACCTCGCCCTCAGCGACGGCTCCGGCGGCCTCCGGCGACGCCGACGCGCGCCCTGTCGGCAGCAGTTCCATCAAGGCGTCGCCCAGCGACACCGCGCGGCCGGTGACACGGCTGACGATCTCAAAAGCGTCACCGGTGGTGATGACGATGGGGGTGATCAGGCTCTTCGCGCGGCGCGCCACGGCGTCCATGTCGAAGGTCAGAAGCAGGTCGCCCCGCCGCACCACCTGGCCCTGCGCCACGTGCGCCGTGAACCCCTCGCCGCCGAGGGCCACGGTTTCTAGGCCTAGATGCATCAGGATCTCGGCGCCGTTTGCCGCGCGGATAGTCACCGCGTGGCGGGTGGCCGGCAGGGCGACCACCAACCCGTCGCACGGCGCGCAGAGGCGCTCGTCCAGCGGATCGATAGCCACGCCGTCGCCCAGCATGCGCTCGCCGAAGACCGGGTCAGGGACCTCGTCGAGCGGCGCGGCCCAGCCGGCCATCGGCGCGCCCAGCACGAGCAACTCGTCGGCGGCGGCCGGAACCGAGGCTGTCTTCACTTCGACGCGCCCTTCACCAACTCGACCGCTCCGACCGCCCAGATAGGGTCCACGCTGGCGCGGGCGAAGCTCAGGCACAAGTCGTGGCGGCCGGCGGCGCTGACCGGAACCTCCAGCGTGGTCAGCGCGAAGTTATTCGCGGCGGCGTCCAGTGGCACGACGGCCACCGGGGCCCCGGCACAGCCGTCGAGGCGGACCTCCAGGTCGCCGACGGGCGACTTCGGCCGCTGCAGCGGGATCTTCTTCACGTCGTCGCCGATCTGGAAGTTGAACGGGACCTGGCCCACGTCGACCTTGATCCGGGTCACGCCATCCAGCTCGGCCGCCGGCCAGCTCCAGCAGGGGTTCATGATGTCGGTGAGGAAGATGGCGCGTTCGCCACGGACCGGCGCGTCGTCCTCCAGCGCCAGGGTCAGGCCGTTGGCGCAGGTGGAGAGTTCGCGGCTATCGCGGCGCGTGGGGCTGGGCGGCGGATCGGTGCGCCACACGGACTCGGCCGCGGGGAAGCCCATGCGGCGCAGGCGCGCGACGTCGGCCTGGGCGCGCTTCGAGAAATCGGGCCAGTCCTTGCGGCCGGCCGGCGACCAGCCCAGCTCGGCGATAGCCAGGGCTCGGGGGAAGGCCATGTGGGCGAAGCGGGCCTCGGTGCGGACATGCTCGGTCCAGAGGTTGCCTTGCAGGCCCAGGATGTGGCGTTGCTCCTCGGGCTTGAGCTGGGGCGGGGCCGGATCGAAGGCGTAGACGTCCTGCAGCCGCACCACCCATCCGCGGCCCGGCGGCTCCTGGAGACTACGTGACTGGCGGTTGTCGAGATAGAGCAGCGGCGCGGGCGACAGCACCGCGTCGTGGCCGGCGCGGGCGGCGGCCAGCCCGCCGTCCAGGCCACGCCAGGACATGATGGTGGCGTTGGCCGGCAGGCCGCCCTCCAGGATCTCGTCCCAGCCGATCAGCCGGCGGCCCTTGGCGGCGAGGTGCTTTTCCAGCCGCTGGATGAACCAGCTCTGCAGCTCGGCCTCGTTCTTCAGCCCCAGCGCCTTGAGCTGCGCCTGGACCTTGAGCGAGGCCTTCCACTGGTCCTTCACCGCCTCGTCGCCGCCCAGGTGGATGTAGGTCGACGGGAACAGGGCCGTCACCTCATCCAGCACGTTCTCGAGGAAGGCGAAGGTCGCGTCGTCGGTGGCGAAGAGGTTGGGATAGACGCCCCAGTCGGCCGGGACGGTCCTCGACGGGTTCGGGCCCGCCGCTAGCTCGGGATAGGCGGCGATGGCGGCCGAGGCGTGGCCGGGCACGTCGATCTCGGGCACGATGGTGATCTGGCGGGCGGCGGCGTAGGCCACCAGCGCCTTCACCTCGGCCTGGGTGTAGACCCCGCCGTAGAGGCGCGGCTTGCCGGTGACGGGATCGATGTCGGCGGCGGGACCCTGCCCGGCAGGGACGCGCCAGCCACCCACCTGAGTCAGCTTCGGATAGCGCCGGATCTCCAGCCGCCAGGCCTGGTCGTCGGTCAGGTGCCAGTGCAGGACGTTCAGCTTCGAGAGCGCCATGGCGTCGATCAGCGCACGGATGAACGCGGGCGACTGGTAGTGGCGCGCACTGTCCAGCAGGAGCCCGCGCCAGCCGAAACGCGGCGCGTCGGCGATCTTAGCGAAGGCCACACGGCCCTCGGAGCCCGGCGTGGTCAGCAGTTGCACTGCGCTCATGGCGCCCCGGAACAGGCCGGTGTCGGTCGCCGCGGTGACCGTCAGGCCGTCGGCCGAAACCTCGAGCCCGTAAGCCTCATCGCCAGGCAGCGGCGCGGGACCTCGGACGAGGCGCACGCCGCCCGGACCCTTGCCGCCGACCACCAGCTTCGGTCCGCCGGCCTTGGCGGTAAGGTCCGCCAAGATCTCCGCCGTGCGCCGGGCGGCCGCGTCACCGGTGGGGACCACGACGGGCGCGCCCGGACGCACCTCCAGCCTGCCCTGGAGCAACTCGACCCGGGCCGGGGCCGGGGTGAGCGGAAAACTGTCGGCCACGGCGGCCGAGGGCAGCATCAGCCAGGACAGGGCCGCGAGACCCAGACCGGCCAGCACCCCGGCCATTCCACGCCTCGCCTGCATGATCGCCTCCGCTACGCCACGGCCTTGGAAAGGAGACGGGCGCGGGGAAGAGAGCCGCGCCCGAGTCAGGGGAGGATGCGACCGCCGGCCTAGAACTTGAAGCGGACGCCGCCGTAGAATTGCCGGCCGTTGTCATAGACGCCGCGAGGCCGCGACCGGTCGCCGGAGTACTGGACGATGTTCTCGTCGGTCAGGTTCACCGCGTCGAACGTCAGGGCGACGTTCTCCGTCAGATTGTAGTTGATCGAGGCGTCCAGCGACTCCAGGCCGCCTTGGTTGAGAGGCGTCGCCCTGTCGAAGGTGACGAAGAACTTCGAGCGATAGGTGTAGGCCAGACGCACGCTAAGCCGTTCGGTCTCGTAGTAGCCCACCAGGTTGAAGGTGTGCTTCGAGTTGCCCGGCATCGGGTCGCCGCTGTTCGCCTTCGCGTCGGAGTAGGTGTAGTTCGTCTGCACCCCGAAGCCCCACTTCAGCGGAACCTGCACGTTGCCCTCGAAGCCCTGAACGCGGCCGCCGCCGCCGTTCGCGCGCTGATTGATGTCGAAGGCGCAGTTGAACAGGCTGGCGTTGCCGCCGCCCACCGGCATGCAGCGCGCGAGGTTCGGCGTTGTGGTCTCGATCGGGAACACCTGGGTGACCGGCCGATCGGTAATGAAGGACTCGATGTCCTTGTAATAGAAGGCCGCGGCGACGATGGCGTCCGCCGCCGGATACCATTCCACCGACACGTCGAACTGGTTCGCTCGGTAGGGATCGATGTCCGGATTGCCCGCCGAGCCCGACAGGGCGCCGGGGTTGAGCGAGACGCGCGGCGCCACGTCCGTGAAGTCCGGCCGCGCCACCGTGCGGGCGGCGGCGAAGCGCAGGACCAGGTCGTCCTTCAGGTCGAAACTGAAGTTGGCGCTGGGCAGGATGTCGGTGTAGTCGCGCTTGGCCGACACCTCTTCGAACGCGCCGAACGCGTTGGACACCTCGCGGCCCGGACTGTTGCCCGGCGCCAGGTCGACAGCGTAGCCGAAAGAGCTCTGCTTCGTGCGGACGACGCGCACGCCGAGGTTGCCGCGCCAGCCCTCGCCTTTGAAATCGCCCATCAGGTAGGCGCCCAGGGTCTTCTCGCCCACGGAGAACACCTCGGGATAGTTCGGGGTCCGCGCCCGCACCGAGGCGGGAAGGCCGAAGAGGATGCTTTCGAGCTTCGACTTGTCGACCTGCCAGTAGCGGGTGAGCGTGCCGGCCTGGGCGACGTCCTCCAGGAAGTCGCCCGGCGTCAGCGGGCCGGCGAAGGCGCCCGGCGTGCAGCGGCCGTTGCAGCCCGAGGCCTCGAGCGGCACGAAGAAGCCGCCGAAGGTGGTGGCCTGGAAGTCGGTGTCGCGATCGTGGTCGGTAGCCTTCACCCCGAAGCGAATGGCGGTGAGCGGACCCCACTCCATGCGCTTCTCGACGTCGAAGTAGGCGTACTTCTCCTTGTCGTCGTTGGTGATCTGGTGAAGCGACGCGAAGTCGAACGCCATCGCCGCCGGATTGGTCGGATCGAGGTTCGTGAAGCTGACCTTGGGCGACTTGCCGCGCAGGTCGTAGTCGAAGGTGGCGGCCTGGCCGAACTCGACGAACGGCTGGCTCTCGGTGTTGCCCTCGGCGTCGGTGTAGCCGAGCTTGGCGTGCACCTTCCAGTCCTCCGCCGGATGGAAGGTCAGGTCGAGGTCGATGTTTCGCGTCTCGGTGTTCGCGATGCGGTCGATGGCGTCGTAGACAACGCCGCGGCCGGTCGGCGTCGAGGCGATACGCCCGGCGATGGCCGTGCCGTTCTGCACCGTGGTGTTCGTCAGCGTGCCGCCGCCGCCGATCGCGTTCGAGCCCCAGGCCAGGTAGTTCTGGTTGAAGTTGTCGGCGTCGAACTTGGAATAGAGCCCGGTCAGCCGGGCTTCGAAGCGGTCGTTCGGCTGGTACTGGATCTCGAAGTTGCCGCCCTTGCGGACCCGCTTTTGTTGGAACAGGGCCGAGCCGATGAGGCTCGGCGCGTCGAGCACGCCGGGACCGGGATCGGCGTCGAAGTAGCCGAGCACCTCGACGCCGTCACGGCGAAGCCGGCGCTTCTGGTAGATGCCGCCCACCATCACGCCCAGCGTGCTGTCGGCGTTCTTCCAGCTCAGCAGGGCTGAGCCCTGCGGGTCGAACTTGTCGGAATTCTCGGTGTAGGCCGCCTGGATCGAACCCGAGGCATAGAGCGCCGGCAGGTCCAGCGGATGGCGGGTGACGATGTCGATCGTGCCGCCCACGCCGCCTTCCTCGATGTCGGCGGTGGGGCTCTTGAACACCTGCACCTGGCCGATGATCTCGGATGGCAGCATCAGGTAGTTGAAGCTGCGCGTGGCGGAGAGCTGGTCCTCGATGAACCAGTCCGCGGTCGCCAGGGCGTGGCCGTTCAGCAGCGTGCGGGTGAGGTTGGGCGCGAGGCCGCGCATGCTGACCCGCTCGCCCTCGCCGAACACCCGGTTGATCTGGATGCCGGGCACGCGCTGAAGCGCCTCGGCCACGTTCTTGTCCGGGAACTTGCCGACGTCCTGCGCCGTGATCACGTCGACGACGGCTTCGGCGTTGCGCTTGGTCTCGATCGAGGCGGCCTGCGAGGCCCGAATGCCCGTGACGACCAGTTCGTCCACCTCGGCGCCGGCCGTCTGGGCCTGGGCCGCGCCATGGCTCACGATCGCCGCGGCGATGGCCGTCGAGGCGGCCAGCATCGCTCTACGAATGCTCATAGGTAACTTCTCCCCTTCGCCGCTCTGCTCGCGCGGCAGCTCCCACAAGACCAATCGCAGGCCAATCGAACGGTCCTGCATCGGGCAATCCCCTGCACACACTCAGGGTTCGACGCTAGAAGTGCCGCATTCCGGCGGAATCGCAAGAAGAATTTGTGACCAATTTAGCCCGAATGCCAAATTGGTATGGAATTGGTCACTCCCCTCCCCTATAGCTTCGGGTGTGGTAGGAGCCTTCAGACGGTCGGGGGATATGGCGCCAGCCTTTTCGCAACTCATCGGATCGCTGGCGGAGCGCGGGCGGGGGCCCCTCTACCAGAAGCTCCAGCAGGCGCTGCGCGAGGCGATCCAGAATCGCGTGCTCGCGCCCGACGAGGCCCTTCCGCCCGAGCGCGACATGGCGGAGGAATTCGACGTCTCCCGCATCACGGTGCGCAAGGCCCTAGACGGGCTGGTGGCCGAGGGGCTGCTGACGCGGCGCCAGGGCGCCGGCACCTTCGTCGCCAGTCGCGTCGAGAAGAACTTCTCGAAGCTGTCGTCCTTCAGCGAGGACATGATCTCCCGCGGGCGCGTGCCCCGCAGCGAGTGGCTGAATCGCGCCGAGGCGGCCGTGACGCCCGAGGAGTCGATGGTGCTGGGGCTGAGCCCCGGCTCGTCCGTCTACCGCTTCCATCGCATCCGCTTCGCCGACGACGAGCCGATGGCCCTGGAATATTCGACGGTGCCGGGCTTTTCGCTGCCCTCGGCGCAGGCGGTGGACGCCTCGCTCTATGAGGCCCTGGCCGCAGCGGGCAACCGCCCGGTGCGCGCGCTGCAGCGCCTGCGCGCGGTTCTCTTCACAACCGAACAGGCCGGCCTACTGAATGTTCGCCCCGGCGATCCCGGCCTGCTCATCGAGCGCCGGGGCTTCCTCAAGGACGGGCGGGCGGTTGAGTTCACCCAGTCCTACTATCGCGGTGACGCCTACGACTTCGTGGCCGAGCTCAACACCTTGTCCGCTTGAGGCCCGAGGAGTGAACCCCGTGACGCTTGGCCACAACGGACCCTCTCGCCGGCCGCGCACGCGCATGGCGGAGGAGACGGCCGAGGCCCCCCGCGCCGTCCGCGACCTGCTGGCCCGCAACGCCGACCCGACCCGGCGCCTGGCTGAACGCCTGCGCGCGCACCCGCCGCGCTCGGTGCTGACCTGCGCGCGCGGATCGTCGGACCACGCGGCCACCTACGCCAAGTACTTGATCGAGACGCGCACGGGCCTGATCACAGCCTCGGCCGCGCCGTCGGTCAGCTCGGTCTACGAAACCACCCCGTTGGCCGACGACGTCCTGTGCCTGGCGATCTCGCAGTCGGGCGCCAGCCCCGACCTGCTTTCGACGGCCAAGGCCTATCGCGACGCGGGCGCCCTGCTGGTCGCCCTGGTGAACGCGCCCGGCTCGCCGCTGGCGGCCCTGGCCCAGGCCGAGTTGCCGCTGTGGGCCGGCCCAGAGCTCAGCGTCGCCGCCACGAAGTCCTACCTCGCCGCCCTCGCCGCCATCGCCCAGCTCGTGGCGGCCTGGACCGAGGACGCGGCCCTGGAGCGCGCGCTGACCGACCTGCCTCAACAGATGGCCCAGGCGCTCGAGCTCGACTGGAGCGCGGCGCTGGAGGCCCTGAGCCACGCCGGCAACCTCTATGTCGTGGGCCGAGGCCCCGGCTTCGCCGCCGCCCAGGAGATGGCGCTGAAGTTCAAGGAGACCTGCGGGCTGCACGCCGAGGCCTTCAGCGCCGCTGAGGTCCGCCACGGGCCAATGGCGCTGGCCCGCGACGGCTTCCCGGTGTTGCTGCTGGCCCAGGACGACGCCACGCGGGAAGGCGTCGAGGCGCTGGCGGCAGACCTGGTCGCCTCCGGCGCCAAGGTGCTGCTCGCGGGTGGCTCGGCCGCAGGCGCTATCGCCCTGCCCGCCAGCGCTGGCCATGCATTGCTGCAGCCGATCCTGCTGGTGCAGGCGTTCTACGGGATGGTGGAGCAGCTCGCCCGCGCGCGCGGCTTTGATCCCGACAGTCCGCCCGGGCTGCAGAAGGTCACGAGGACGCTCTGATGGCCACGGCGCTCGTCAACGGCCAGGTCCTCAGCGGCCAGGGGTTCGTCCAGGGCTTGGGCGTGATGGTGGAGGGCGGGCGCATCGCCGCCGTCCTGCCTGAGGCCGAGGCGCTGGCGCGCGCCGACGCACGGTTCGACCTGGAGGGCGGCCGGCTGGCGCCGGGCTTCATCGACACCCAGGTCAACGGCGGTGGCGGGGTGCTGTTCAACGACGAACTGACGGTCGACGCCATCGCCGCCATCGGAGCCGCTCATCGGCGCTTCGGCTCCACCGGCTTCCTGCCCACGCTGATCAGCGACGACCTGGACGCCATCGACCGCGCGATGCGCGCCGTGGAGCAGGCGATCGCCGCCCGCGTGCCGGGCGTGCTGGGCGTGCATGTCGAGGGGCCGTTCATCAACGCGGCGCGGGCCGGCATCCACGACAAGGCCAAGTTCCGCCTGCTGGACGACAGGGCCCGGGCGCTTCTGAGCTCGCTCAAGGCCGGCCGCACACTGGTGACGCTGGCGCCCGAACTGACCGAACCGGAGATGATCGCCCAGCTCTCAGCCTCGGGCGTGATCGTCGCCGCGGGGCACAGCGATGCGACCTACGAGGAGATCGAGGCGGCCCTTGCGGCGGGCCTGACCGGCTTCACCCATCTCTTCAACGCCATGTCGCCGCTCACCTCCCGCGCTCCGGGCGTGGTGGGCGCGGCGCTGACCGACCAGGCCAGCTTCTGCGGCCTGATCGTCGACGGGCGGCACGTCCATCCGGCGGCCCTGCGCGTGGCGCTGGCCTGCAAGCCGCTGGACCGGCTCATGCTGGTCACCGACGCCATGCCCAGCGTGGGTCTAGCCGACAAGACCTTCGTCCTGCAGGGCCAGAAGATCACCGTGCAGGACGGCGTCTGCGTGGCCGCCGACGGCACGCTGGCCGGGTCGGACCTGGACATGGCCGCCGCCGTCCGCAACAGCGTGGACCTGCTGGGGCTGGAACCCGCAGATGCGATTCGGATGGCCAGCCTCAATCCCGCGGCGTTCCTGGGACTGGACCATCTGCTGGGCCGCATAGCACCGGGCCGCATCGCCAGCCTGGTGCTGCTCGACGCGGCGCTGGAGGTGCGCGGAACCTGGATCGACGGCGATTACGAGGCCGCCTGACGACGTGGGTCCGCTCCGGCTGCCGGGCCGGCCAGTATTGTTGCGGCGGACACACCGCTGAATGCGCGAAATCCTCGGAACCGAAATCAAGCTCGGCCGTTTGCTGGCCTCAGGGGGAATGCGTCGCGCCCGGTTCACGTCCTGCCGTCCGCTCGGATCGGCAGGTGAGTCGTGGGCCGGCCGTCAGCCGATCCAACCGCTAATTCTGCGGATCCTTGCTTCTTCTGAAGCAGGCCCGCTAGGCAGGCGCGGAGTTTCAGTTCGTCAGGATGACCATGCCCGGCTCGCACACGTCACAGTCCAAATTCGCCGCGCAGCTCGGATCGCGTGTCGAGCTGTGGACGACGATCGGGCTGGTCGTCGTGCTGCTGTTCTTCCTGATCAGCGGAGCCATCTCGTACGCGAACATCTCGGCGCTGCAGGAGAACAACGCCCGCATCCGCCGCTCGCATGAGGTGATCGTTGCGGTCGACGACCTGCTTTCCACGGTCCAGGATGCCGAAACGGGCCAGCGCGGCTATCTGCTCACCGGAAACGGCCGCTACCTTGAGCCGTATCAGCGGGCGGCCTCGGCCGTGTCGTCACGACTGGACGCCGTCGCTTCGCTGACGCGCGACAACCCCGTCCAGCAGCTCAACGTGGCGCAGCTGCGCCGCAGCCTCGACACGAAGGTCGCGGAGCTGAAGGAGACAATCGAGCTGCGTCAGGCCCAGGGCGCCGAAGCGGCGCTGGCCGTGGTGAACACCGACCGCGGCAAAGCCGAGATGGACGCCATCCGCGCCCGGATCGATGCGATGCGCCAGGAAGAACAGCGGCTGCGCGAGGTGCGCGTCGACCAGATGCAGGTCGCCCAGCGTACAGCTGTGCTCAGCGGCGTCCTGTCGGGCCTGCTCGGCGCAGTCCTGACGGTCATCGTGTTCGGCCTGATCCGCCGCAACGCGCGTGCGCGGGCCCGGCAGGAATGGCTCCAGGCCGGCCAGGTCCAGCTCGCCGCTGCGATGATGGGCGAGAAGTCGGTCGAACAGCTCTCAGACGACATCCTGGCCTTTCTGGGTCGCTATGTCGGCGGCCACGCCGCGGCGATGTTCAAGCTCGAAGGCGCCGAATTCCGCCGCGTCGCGACGCTCGGCGTGCCGACCGACGCCGCCATCGCAGAGCGGTTCGGGCCAAAGGAAGGGTTGATCGGCCAGGCCGCCTCGGAGGGAAGCCCGATCGTGATCAGCGACGTTCCGGAAGGATACCTGACGATCGGTTCGGCGCTCGGCCGCGATAAGCCGCGGCATCTGCTCATCGCACCGGCCTCGGCGGACGGCGTGGTCAACGCCGTGCTCGAGATCGGCTTCCTGCGTCCTGTCGACGAGCAAGTCCTGGCGCTGATGGAGCGCAGCGCTCCGGCCATGGGCGTCGCGCTCCGCTCCGCCCGCTACCGCACCCAGCTGCAGGATGCGCTGGAGGAGACCCAGCGGCAGTCCGAGGAGCTGCAGGTTCAGAGTGAAGAGCTGCGCGTCTCCAACGAGGAATTGGAGGAGCAGGGCCGCGCGCTCAGGGAATCGCAGGCGCGCCTCGAGCAGCAGCAGGTCGAGCTGGAGCAGACCAACAGCCAGCTGGAGGAACAGGCGCAGGCGCTGGAGACCCAGCGCGACGAACTGGAGCGCACCACCGCGGCCGTCGAGCTCAAGGCCCGCGAGCTGGAGCAGGCCAGCCAGTACAAGTCTGACTTCCTCGCCAACATGTCCCATGAGCTGCGGACGCCGCTCAACTCGCTGCTCATCCTGTCGAAGCTTCTGGGCGACAATCCCGAGGGCAACCTCTCCGACGAGCAGGTGAAATACGCGCGGACCATCCAGTCGTCCGGCAATGACCTGCTGGTTCTGATCAACGACATCCTCGATCTCTCGAAGATCGAGGCCGGCCAGCTGCAGATCCACGCCGAGAGCATTCCGCTGGCCCGTCTCGCCAACGACATCCGCGGCCTGTTCCAGCCCGTCGCGGGCGAGCGGGGGCTGGACTTCACCATCACGGTCGCCGACGACGCGCCGCCCGCGGTGGAGACCGACCGACAGCGCCTGGAGCAGATCGTGAAGAACCTGCTCTCGAATGCGTTCAAGTTCACCGAGAAGGGCGGCGTGGAGCTGACCATCCGGGCGCAGGGCGACGAACATCTCGCGCTGGCGGTGAAGGATACCGGCATCGGCATCTCGCCCGAGGAGCAGCAGAGCATCTTCGAGGCCTTCCGGCAGGCGGACGGCACGATCAGCCGCCGCTACGGCGGCACGGGGCTGGGCCTGTCGATCTCCCGCGAACTGGCGCGTCTGCTAGGCGGGGCCATCAGCCTGGAAAGCACGCCGGGCAAGGGCAGCACCTTCACGCTGGTGATCCCCATGGTCTACGACCCGACCGGGATCGCGCCGCGCCAGATGCCGCTCGCCCCCACGTCGGCCGCGCCCGCCGCCCAGGTGATCGAGGCGCCGCGGGCTCGGCGATCGAGGCCCCTCGCGAAGGCTGTGGCGGACGACCGCGACGCCCTGTCGGGCGGGCGGCGCGTCCTTCTGGTGATCGAGGACGATCCGGCGTTCGCCAGCATCGTCTGCGAGCTCTCCCGCGAACTGGGCTTCCAATGCCTCGTCGCCGGCACGGCCGAAGAGGCGATGAAGCTGGCGGGGCAGTTCAAGCCGCATGCGATCGTGCTGGACGTCGGCCTGCCGGACCAGTCGGGCCTCACGGTTCTGGACCGCCTGAAGCGCGACGACGCCACGCGGCACATCCCCATCCACGTCGTGTCGGGCTCGGACCACGCGCAGACCGCCCTGTCGCTGGGCGCGGTCGGCTACCTGATCAAGCCGGTGGAGCGCGAGCAGTTGTCCGAGGTGCTCCAGAACCTCGAGTCGCAGCTGACCCGCACCATGCGCCGCGTGCTCATCGTCGAGGACGACGCGGTGCAGCGCGACGCGATGAGCCGCCTTATCGGCACCGGCGACGTCGAGACCGTCGGCGTCGGGACAGCGGCGGAATGCCTCGAGCAACTCAAGTCGGCGACCTTCGACTGCATGGTGCTCGATCTCTCCTTGCCCGACGCGTCTGGGTTCTCGCTGCTGGAGACCCTGAGCCAGGGTGAAGAGGCGTTCCCGCCGGTCATCGTGTACACGGGCCGCGACCTGTCGGCCGACGACGAGCAGCGCCTGCGTCGCTATTCCCATTCGATCATCATCAAGGGCGCCAAGTCGCCCGAGCGCCTGTTGGACGAGGTCTCCCTGTTCCTGCACCAGGTGGTCTCCGAGCTGCCTCCGGAACAGCAGCGGATGATCCGCAAGGCCCGGAACCGCGACTCGGTGCTGGAGGGCCGCCGCATCCTCGTGGTCGAGGACGACGTGCGGAACATCTACTCCCTGACCAGCGTGCTCGAGCCCCGCGGCGCGTCGGTGCAGATCGCGCGCAACGGCCAGGAGGCGCTGGACGCCCTCGCGCAGGCGGCGGACGACGGAGCCGAGCCGATCGACCTCGTCCTCATGGACGTGATGATGCCGGTCATGGACGGGCTTGAGGCGACGCGGAGGATCCGGAAGGAGACGCAGTGGGCGGATCTCCCCATCGTCATGCTGACCGCCAAGGCGATGCCGGACGATCAGGAACGATGCCTCGAGGCGGGCGCGAACGACTACATGGCCAAGCCCATCGACGTCGACCGGCTGCTGTCGCTCGTGCGGGTCTGGATGCCGAGGTGAGTACGAACGTGCGCGAAGGCGTCGAGGACATCGAGATCCGCCTGCTGCTGGAGGCGCTCTACCAGCGTTACCACTACGACTTCCGCAGCTACGCCCGGGCGTCGATCAAGCGACGGCTGGTGCAGGCGCGCGAACAGCTGGGGTTCGAGAGCCTCTCGGCGTTACAGGACAGCCTGCTGCACGACCCGGCGATGCTGGGCCGGTTGCTCGGCTACCTCACGGTCCAGGTCAGCGAGATGTTCCGCGACCCGAGCTACTTCCGGGCGCTGCGGGAAAAGGTCGTGCCACACCTGCGGACCTACCCCTCGCTTAAGGTGTGGATCGCCGGCTGCAGCCACGGCGAGGAGGTCTATTCGCTGGCCATCCTCTTCCGCGAGGAAGGCCTGGAGGAGCGGACCATCTTCTACGCGACCGACATCAATCCCACCGCCCTGGCGGCGGCCGAAGCCGGCGTCTATCCGCTAGACCAGCTGAAGAAGTTCACCGCGAACCATCAGAAGTCTGGCGGGAAATCGTCGCTGTCCGACTACTACACGGCCGACTACGGCCGGGCGATCTTCGACAAGTCGCTCCGCAGTCGCGTCGTCTTCTCCGACCATAGTCTGGTGACGGATGCGGTGTTCGGCGAGATGCACCTGATCTCCTGCCGCAACGTGCTGATCTATTTCGACCGCGCGCTGCAGGATCGCGCCATCGGCCTCTTCCGTGACTCGCTCGCGCGGAAGGGTTTCCTGGGCCTTGGATCGAAGGAGAGCCTCCGGTTTTCCAGCCACGCGGCCGCGTTTTCCGAGTTCGTGCGGGACGAAAAGATCTACCAGAGGCAAGACGCATGATCGGCGGGTTGGAAAGAGCCGTCGCGATCGGCGGGTCGGCGGGCGCGGTCCAGGCGCTGCTGCAGATCCTGCCGGCTTTGCCCGCGGACTATCCGCTGCCCGTGCTTATCGTCGTCCATGTGCCGCCAGGGCGCGAGAACGCCCTCGTCCCCCTGTTCAAGGACCGCTCGCGCATCGCCGTGAAGGAGGCCGAGGACAAGGAGCCGACCCAGGCCGGCGTCGTCTATTTCGCGCCCTCGGATTATCACCTGCTCGTGGAGTCCGACGGCGCGCTTTCGCTGTCCTCGGACGAACTGGTGAACATGTCGCGGCCCGCCATAGATGTCCTGTTCGAGAGCGCCGCCGACGCCTTCGGGCCGCGGCTGACCGCCGTCGTGCTGACCGGCGCGAACGCGGATGGCGCCGAGGGCCTGCGAGCCGTAGTCGCCGCGGGCGGGTCGGCGGTGGTAGAGGACCCCCAGACCGCCTTCGCCCCCGCCATGCCGGAGGCGGCGCTGAAGGCCTGTGGAGGCGCGCGGCGCATGACCGTGGAAGAGATCGCTTCGCACCTGGTGGAGCTGGGAGCGGCATGATCCGCGTCGAGGACCCGATTCACTTCCTCCTGGTTGACGACCTGCAGGAGAACCTGCTGGCGCTGGAGGCTCTGCTCCAGCGGGAGGGCCTGGTCTGCCTGAAGGCGCGCTCGGGCGACGAGGCGCTGGAGTTGCTGCTCACGCACGACGTCGCCCTGGCGCTGCTCGACGTGCAGATGCCCGGCATGGACGGTTACCAGCTGGCCGAGTTCATGCGCGGCGCCGAGGTTTCGCGCCACGTGCCGATCATCTTCCTCACCGCGGGCGTGGCTGACCGCCAGCGGCGGTTCCGGGGGTACGAGGCGGGCGCGGTCGACTTCCTGCAGAAGCCGATCGAGGCCGATATCCTGCGCAGCAAGGCGAACGTGTTCTTCGACCTGCACCGACAGCGTCGGCAGATCATCGCCCAGCGCGACGAGCTGGAAGCGCTGGCCGACGCGCTGCGGACCGTCGACCGGCACAAGAATGAGTTCCTGGCGGTGCTGGGCCACGAGATCCGCAATCCGGTGATGGCTCTGAGCGCGGGCCTGCACTTTCTGCGGCGGCGTCGGGACCCGCAGAAGGCGGAGGAGATCCACGCTCAGATGGAGCGCCAGGTCGCCCACCTGACGCGGCTGGTCGACGACATGCTCGACATCTCCCGGATCGACCAGGGCAAGATCGCGCTCAGCAAGGAGCGGGTGGCGCTGCGGACCGTTCTGGACTTCGCCGTCGAGGCGAGCCGGCCGCAGATCGACGCGGCGGGCCACGTCCTGGCCACAGACCTGCCCGACGCGCCCGTGAGCCTGCACGCCGACCCCACGCGCCTGGCGCAGGTCGTCAGCAACCTGCTCAACAACGCCGCGCGCTATACGCCCGCGGGCGGCCGCATCACCCTCGCGGCCAGGGTGGCCGACGATCACGTCGAGATCGACGTCACCGACACCGGGATCGGCGTCCCCCCGGAGATGCGCGCGAAGATCTTCGACCTCTTCGCCCAGGTGAAGCGGCCCACTGAGCGCGCGCAGGAGGGCCTCGGCATCGGCCTGGCGCTAGGCAAGCAACTCATGGAGCTCCACGGCGGAACGATCACGCTCGCGGCCACGCGTCCCGGCGAGGGCAGCACCTTCCGCCTGCTCCTGCCGATCCTGGAGGACTGAGGCCGGTCGCCCCGGCGCAGGCCCCTCGCCAGTCCCAACCGTTCGGGCGCGCCGTCGGGAAGGCTCCTTTGTGAATCGCCAGAACCTCAGGCGATCCCGGGCGTTGGCGCACGATGTCGATACTCACCCTTGAGGATGTGCCCGGCTGGGCCGGAAGCGAGACGGGCATAGCCGCTGCGTTGCGGCGCATGTGCGAGATCATGGCGCCCGAGGGAGAGGAGTCGCGGCTGGAGGAGTTGCAGGCGATGGCCGACCAACTCCTCGACAACTGTCCCGCGGCGAACGCGGCGGTCCTCGAGCACCGGCTAGGTTGCTTGTGCCGCGCCGTCGAAAGTCTCGGTCCCTGGGCCAACCCCGCCGCGATCGTAGACCTCGCCGTTTCGTTCACACGCCGCCTGCACTGACCCGCGACGGCGTCGGCGGTGAATTGGCCGAGCGCCCCGGTCAGGAGCGCCGCGCCGGCCTATGCCGCTCGCGCGAATGCCGGGACCAGCAGACGGCCGGCCAGCTCGATGCTCTTCAGCACCGCGGCGTGGGGGATCGAGCCGAACTGCATCATGCACATCATGCGGTCAGCGCCGATCGCCTCGTAGCCGCGGAGCTTGCGGGCGCAGTGGTCGGGGTCGCCGATCACGACACAGTCCAGCGGCTCCAGCACCTCGTGAGCCTCGTCCTTGCCGATGTCCTCGCCCTGGGCCATGCGCTTGAGCAGCACCACCACCGGCGGATCGTCGTCGTGGATGACGGTCTCGTTCGGATCGAGCTGAGCGAGCGCGGCCGTATCGCGCGCCGAGTTGGGATGCAGCCCTGCCTTGATCATGTCGTACCAGACCCGGCGCGGAACCTTGAACACGCGCGGCGCGGCGTTGACGTACCAAAGGGCCGACCAGGCGGCGCCGTTGGCGATGGCCTGCTCGCGCGTTTCGGCGATGTGGACGAACGTGAAGCAACCCTTCTGGCGGTTGACGAAGCGGCCGGCCGGCGCCGAGCAGGCCGACAGCCCGCGATCGTGCTCCCGCAGCATCTCACCCAGGAACTTGACCGGGCTCAGCAGCGTGGTGCCCAGAGCGCCCACACCCATCTCGCCGGCCATGTAGAAGCTCTCGGGCGATCCGCAGGTCTGCCAGAGGGGCGGGTGCGGGTTCTGCAGCGGCTTCGGCACGATCTCCCGCGGCGGCACCTTGTAGTCGGGACCGTCCCAGGAGAACTCCGGCTCGGTCCACACACGCGGGATGATGTGCATGGCGTCGCGCACCTGGTCGCGCGCCTTCTCGGGATCGACGCCGAACGTCTCCCATTCCTTCCCGCCCGACTTGGCGAGGCCCATCTCGAAGCGGCCGCCCGACAGCACGTCCAGCGTCGCGCCGCGTTCGGCGACGCGCAGCGGCGAGTTGATGTTGAAGGGCGCCAGGACGCCGGCGTGACCGACGCGCAGCCGTTCGGTCGCCATGGCGATCGCCGTCAGCACCAACTCGGGCGCGGCGGAGTAGCTGAACTCGGGTGCGCCGTGATGCTCCACCTGCCACCACGCGGTGAAGCCCGCGGCGTCAGCGGCGCGGGCCTGGTCCAGGATCTCCCGGAAGAGGCTGGCCTCGTCCCGGCCTTCCCACGGAAAGGCCCGCTGGATCTCGCAGAAGATGTCAAACTTCACGCTTCACGCCCCTTCGTTTCGTATATTTTATAACGTCTGTTATGTATCGAACGGCAGGCCTGGAAGTCAATCTTCCGAGATCGAACTCGCGGCTTTCCTAGAGGGTTTTACATAACGGCCGATATGTTTATCACGCCAGCTCCCGGATTCGGTAAGCCTGCGTCGCTACGTCCCGGAACATCAGCCGCTTCTCGTCGGGGCTGAATCCGGCGGCCAGCTTCTTGTGCGCATTCCAGAGCACGCCATAGCTGCACGCGCGCTTGTCCATCGGGAAGTTGCTCTCGAACATGCAGCGGCCGGGACCGAACAGGTCGATGGCATGGGCATAGTAGGGGCGGTTGGCGGCGGCCAACTCATCGGACGTCGGCGGCATGGGCCGCGCGTGCCAGTCGAAGCCGTTGAAGTGCATGTTGAGCCCGCCCAGCTTGAGCAGCACGTTCGGCTGGGCGGCGACCGCCGCCATCCCGGCCCGCCACTCGGCCATTACCTCGTCGCGGCGGCTTGCGTACCAGCCCATGCCCAATGGGGTGCCGATGTGGTCGAGGATGATCGTGAGGTCGGGCAGCGCCGCCGCCAGCTCCGCCACCCGGCGCAGCTGGTGGTGGAACACCCAGATGTCCAGCGACAGGCCGCGCCGCTGGAGCTCGCGCGCGCCGGCGCGGAACGCAGCGCTCTCCATCATGTCGAGCGGCGAGCTGGGCCAGGGATCGAGGGCGCCGTGCGGGTCGGCGCACACGATGGGACGGACGCCGCGATAGCGATCCGGCGCGCGCGCGATGTGCAAGTCCAGCACGCGAGCGACCTCGGCTCCCAGCATCAGATCGGCCGAGCCGAACAGGGCCGCACAGGCGAGGGTCGGCCCGAAGAGGCCGCTGGCCGCCTGGGCGCCGACCCCGTTCGCGAACTCGACCTCACCGATCGAGCGCAGCTCGGCCGGGCCGTCGGGGCGGTACATGGCTCCGCACTCTGCGAAGACGCTGGCCACGACGTTGTGCCCGCCCCGGACCGGGTCGGCGTCGGCGAGGAAGTCGTCCAGCAGATAGGTGTCGTGCGGCAGCTTCCAGAGGTGATGGTGAGCGTCGACGATCGGCAGGTCGGGCTCCAGCGGCGCTTCCCGCACCTGGGCCAGCCATTCGCCGCGAACGGGCCACTCCATGGACATCGCGAAAGTCCGGGGCCGGAGGCGCGAGGCCCCCGGCCTCTCCTCAGAAGGTCACGCCGAACCGGACGCCATAGGTCCGGGGCGGGTAGTAGACGAAGTTGTCAGGCTGCAGCGCCTGCTGGCCCAGCGAGATCGACTGCAGGCCGTCGTTCGAGATGATGTCGTCGTCCTCGATATTGGCGACGAACGCCTCGGCCCGGTACCGGCGGTCGGGGCTCTCCCACGTCACTCTAGCGTTGGTGGTGTGATAGGCCTTTTGCCGCGAGGTGACGAAGTTGTCGGCCAGGAAATCGACGCGGCCCGAGAAGTAGACGTCCAGCCGCGGGGTGATCGAACCCATCCCGGTCTCGAACCGATATTCGGCGCCCAGGTTCACAGTGTAGTCGGGCGTCTGGTTGAGGTTGTTGCCCTTGAAGTTGCAGAGCTTGGTCGCCGCGTCGCACCCCGGACCCGGGCCGCCGAAGCGCGCGGCCGTCGTGATGTAGCGGCCATACTGGGCGTCGGTGAGCGTCGTCGTCGCATTCAGGCGCAGATTGTCCACCGGCACTGCCGAGAACTCGATCTCCAGGCCGTTGACGTCGGTCTTGCCGTCGACGTTGTTGATGCCCGACTGCGTGGCGCTCTGGATGAACACCTGCAGGTTCTTGATCTCCTGGTGGTAGGCCGCGACGTTCAACTGGACGCGGCCATCGGCGAAGCGGGTCTTGAAGCCGGCGTCGAACGACGTGAGCGTCTCGGGATCGTAGATGTTGCCAAGCCCCGTGATGTTGCCGCCGGCCAGATACCCGCGGGCGACCGAGGCGAACACCATGGTGGCGTCGTTGACCTGGTAGCTGAGGCCGGCTTTCCCGGTGATGCGGTTCCAGGTCTCGCTGAACGGGCCCTCCGTCACGCCGCAGCTGCCGCCGCAGACCAGCGGCAGCTGGTAGTCCAGCGAGTTGAAGCCCGACTTCTTGTCGCGGGTGTAGCGGACCCCGACCGTCAGGATCACCGGCAGATCCGGATTGGCCTTGCCGAAGTCGTAGTCGAACTGTCCGAAGGCGGCCAACGCCCGGGTCTTGCTGGTGCCGAAGCTCAGGAAGTTGAACCGGTCGAACGGCGCGGTTGGGCCAAGGTCGTTGTAGCCGAAGTCGCTGTAGGCGAAGTCCTGGAAGTTCTTTCCGTAGAAGTAGATGCCGCCCACCACCCACGTCAGCGGCCCCTCCCCGTTCGAGGCGAAGCGAACCTCCTGCGAGAACTGCTTGGCGTCGAGGCGCCAGGCGGAGCCGGCCGCGATTGGCAGGTCCGAACCGTCGCCGTCGCTGATCTGGTCGACGTGACTCTTTCCGTAGGCGGTGACCGAGGTGAAGTTCGCGAAGCCGAACTCGTGCTCCAGCGTGCCGGAGTAGAGCTCGGTGTCGTTGCTGCCGACGTCGGGATAGTCGTGGCAGACGCGGCGCGGGTCGAACCTGGCCGCCGTCGAGAAGTCGCAGGCCGAACCCGCGGCGATGCCCAGCGGCGGCGCGGTGTATCGCGCGGGTGTCTGCCACCAGGCCGCGACCGTCGCGGCCACACCCTCGCTCCAGGTGCGATGCGCCGCCAGCAGCAGGCGCGTCTGTGGGCTGAAGTCGACCGCCAGCTGAGCCCGGATCATCTGATAGTCCAGGCGGTCGAGCTGGTTGGTGGCGGTGGCCTTGCTCGACAGGTTCTTGGTGTAGGGGTCGTGTTCGGCCGAGACGGCGGTGATGCGCGCGGCGACCTGCATGTCGCCCTGCGTCACCAGCGGCACGTTCAGGAAGCCGCGGAAGGTCCGGGCGTCGTAGTTGCCCAACATGGCGTCGACGCCGGCGCCGAAGTCGCCCGTGGGCTTGTTCGTGATGACATTGATCGAACCGCCGACCGAGTTGCGGCCGTAGAGCGTGCCCTGCGGCCCGCGCAGCACCTCCACGCGGGCGATGTCGTAGAACTCGGGGTCGATCGACGTCGTGCGCTGCACGTAAACGCCGTCGATGTTGTAGGCGACCGGCGAGTCACCCCCCGGCGTCGTGTTCTGGCTCCCCAGGCCGCGCATGGTGATGACGTTCTCGCCGCCCGTGACCCCGGCGCCGAAGCGCAGCGAGGGCACCCGCGTCCCCAGTTCCTTGAAGCCGATCACGCCCTGCTTGGCGAGGTCCTCGCCGCCGACCGCCGTGATGGGGATGGGCACGCGCTGGACGTTCTCCTCCCGGAACTGGGCGGTGACGACCACCTCGCTGACCGCGCTCTCCGCCTGTTCCGCGGCCTGCGCGGCCCCAGCCGCCAGCGCCAAGGCGGCGACACCGCCCAGAAGGCGCGCCTGGCGCCCGAACATCCTGGCCATGTGCAGATCCCTCCCCGATCTTCGTTGTGGTTACGCCGTCCGCTTCAGTGGGACTTGTCGCCCAGCGTCTCGTTCGCCCGGGAATGGCGCACGCCGGGTTCGAGCTCGATCATCTCGATGATGTTGCCGTTGGGGTCGTAGCAGCACGCCGTGCCGACGATGCCGAGACCCGCCACCGGCACGTTGACGGGCTGGGTGAAGACCACGCCGGCCGCCGACAGGGCCTCGTAGGCCGCGTGAACGTTGCGGGTGCGGAAAGCGATGATGCGCGGCACCACGCTCTTGCGCGCCGCGGGGTCCGGGAACGTGGCCTTCGGCTCCACCCACTGGATCAGGTCCATCATCGGCCCGTCCGGGTCGCTGGGGAGCACCATCAGAACCCCATGCCCCTTGGCCCTGGACAGGCCGAAGATGCCGGCCACGAAGTCGGGCCAGTCCACCTCGCGCCGGTCGTTCAGCACCTCAAAGCCCAGCTGCCGGTAGAAGGCGACCGACTCGTCGAGGTCCCGACAGTTGATGACGGTGTGATAGAGGCGCGACAGCGCCCACGCCGGTTCGGCCACGTTCCACTCCCCTTGCATGGCTCCGGACCGCCGCCCTCCGCGGTCGTTCCGGCGCTCGTGTTATGACCAAAGCATAACGCTGGTTCTGTCCGTTTCGTAAAGAGGAATTATAACGGTCGTTCTGGAATATCGCCGACGCCTACAGAGGTGGCCGCCACGCGCTGGCGCTGACCCTCTCTTGGGTCGGGCAGCCGACGTCATACGTAACAGTTGTTATGAGTGGGGTTAGCTCGCGGCGCGCGAGGGCTTGCGCGAAACTTCGGGCACGGGACCGAGGCGGGCGTTGACCAGGGCGTCGACGAACTGGCGCTGCGACACGCTGGTGAACTTGCCGGCGCCCAGCAGCACCTGAACGCCGAGGCCATCGATAAGGGCGATGATCTCGCGGGCCACATGCTCCACGTCGATGTCGCGCGGCGCCTCGCCCTGCTCCTGGGCGCGGCGGATCACGGTGGAGACCCGGTTCATGTACTCGAAGTAGCGCTCGCGCATGACGCGCTGGACCTGAGGGCTGTGCGCCCCGCGCTCCCAGAACGCCAGCCAGCAGCGCCACTGGGCCTTCATCGCCGTCGAGGTGGGCAGGATGGTGTGCAACAGGTCCTGAAGTGCGGCGCGCGCCGACATTCCGGCGGCGGCCTCGTCCATCATGGGTCGCACGACCTCTGCGCCGTGCTCCGAGGCGGCGATCAGCACCTCGTCCTTGGACTGGAAGTAGTGGGTGAGCGCGCCGGTGGTGAAGCCGGCCTCCTTGGCCACGTCCCGCATGGTCAGGCCTTCCAGCCCCTCGCGGGCGATCACCGCGACCGCGGCGCCGGCGAACTGCCGTCTCCTTTGGTCGTGATCCGCCTGTCGGGCCATGCGCGCCTGATTCCCAAGAACCTATGGAACAGGCGCGTTAGCACAGGGGCGGCCACAGGAACACGCTCGTTATGTTTCAGCCCGCGTGAACCCCGCCGTCGATCACCAGCTCGGCGCCCGTGACGAACCGGGCCTCGTCGGCGCACAGGTAGAGGACCCCCTCCGCGATGTCCTGGGCCTCGCCGGCGAAGCCGAGGGGCGTCACGCGGGCGGCCGCTTGGCGCGTGGCGTCCATCGTCTCTTCGGCCGAATTCGACCCGGGATCCAACTGGCCCCCGTTCTGCATCTTCACCCAGATCGCCGTCTCGATCGCGCCGGGGTGGACCGAATTCACCCGCACGCCGTTGCGCGCCGCCGCGCACTCCAGCGCCACCGCCTTGGTGAAGAGCCGCACGCCGCCCTTGGTGGCGCAGTAGGCCGACAGGCCGGGGACGCCGTCGAGGCCCGCAACCGATGAAAGGTTCACGATCGCAGCGCCGCCCGCCTGCGCCAGCAAGGGCATGGCGGCGCGCGTGCCGTAAAAGACGCCGTCCAGGTTCACCGCCATCTGCCGCCGCCATATGTCGTTCGTCGTCTCGAGGATCGGCGCGCTGATGCACAGGCCGGCGTTGTTCACCAGAGCGTGGAGGGCGCCGGCGCTGCGTCCGATCTCGGCCACCACGTCCGCCCAGCCCGCTTCGGACGTCACGTCGAGCCGCACCAGCTCCATCAGACCGGCTTCGGGCGCCGCACACGTCTCTGCCAGGCCGTCCAGATCCACGTCCGCAGCAAACACACGGGCGCCCTCGCGCGCCAGCGTGCGCGCGAGGGCTCTGCCGATGCCGCCGCCCGCCCCGGTCACCAGCGCCACCTTGCCATCCATCCGTCCCATCGATCCCCCTCACCATAACGTCCGTTATCTTTACACAGGGCCCGGCTTGCCGGTAGCGTATACATAACATTCGTTATGCAATGCGACCTGGGAGGCATCATGCGGGCGGAGCACGACGTCGTCGTCATCGGAGCTGGCTTCGGCGGCCTCTACGCCGTGCACCGCCTCGCCGAGCAGGGGCTGGACGTGCTGGGCCTGGAGCAGGCCGACGACGTGGGTGGGGTCTGGTATTGGAACCGCTATCCCGGCGCCCGCTGCGACTGCGAGAGCTACTACTACAGCTACGGGTTCGACGAGACGCTGCAGCAGGACTGGTCCTGGAGCCTGCGCTACTCCGAGCAGCCCGAGATCCTGCGGTACCTGAGCCACGTCGCCGACCGCTTCGACCTGCGCCGGCGCTATCGGTTCTCGTCGCGGGTCACCGCCGCCCACTTCGATGAGGCGCTGCAGGGCTGGCGGATCCGTACCGCGGACGGCTTCGAGACGACGGCAGGCGCTCTGGTGACCGCCATGGGCTGCCTGTCGCAGGTGAACTGGCCGAACATCGCCGGCGTGCGCGATTTCAGGGGCCGGCTGCTGCACACCGCCCAGTGGCCGCACGAGCCCGTGGACTTCTCCGGTCGCCGCGTGGGCGTGATCGGCACCGGCGCCTCCGCCGTGCAAGCCATCCCGCGCATCGCCGCACAGGCCGCCGCCCTCACCGTGTTCCAGCGCACCGCCAACTGGGTCCTGCCGGCCTGGAACCAGTCCACCGATCCCGACTTCGAGGCCTGGGTGAAGGCCAACTACGGCGACATCCGCGCCCGTTGCCTGGCGTCCGGCGGGGCCGTTCCGTTCGATCCGCCCCAGCGCTCGGCGCTCGAAGTCGGCGACGCAGAACGGCGGGCGGCCTACCAGGCGCTCTGGGAGCAGGGCGGCATGCGCTTCTTCAGCGCCTTCACCGACCTTTTCACCGACGAGGCCGCCAACGCCACCGCCCAGGACTTCGTGCGAGAGCACATCCTGCGCACCGTGCGCGATCCGGCGACCGCCCAGCGGCTGATCCCCAACGACCACCCCATCGGCGTGAAGCGCCCTCCGCTGGACGACGACTACTACGAGACCTTCAACCAGCCGCACGTCGCCCTCGTCGACGTGCGCAGCGCCCCGATCCGGGAAGTGACGGGCCAGACCGTGCGGACGGATGGCGGCGACTACGAGCTTGACGACCTCGTGGTGGCCACCGGCTTCGACGCCATCACCGGGGCGCTGCTGGCCATGGACGTGCGGGGCCGCGACGGCGTCCGCCTGTCGGATCGTTGGGCTGAAGGGCCGAAGACCTACCTGGGCCTCGGCGTGGCGGGCTTCCCCAACCTGTTCACGGTCACGGGGCCCTTGAGCCCCTCCGTGCTGGCGAACATGCCGACCGCGGTCGAGCAGCACGTGGACTGGATCGCCGATTGCTTGGTTCATATGCGCGGGACAGGCGTCGCGACGATCGAGGCCACCGAGGGCGCCCAGGCGGCGTGGTCGGCGGAGTCGGATGCAGCGGTGGCCCACACCCTCTACCCCAAGGCCAGCTCCTGGTACTTCGGCGCGAACATTCCGGGGAAGCCGCGCAGCTTCGGCGTCTACGTGGGCGGCTTCGCGAGCTACCGGGCTCGGTGCCTGCAAGTGGCCGAGCGGGGCTACGAGGGCTTTCGGCTGGATGCGGGTCCGAACCGGTGAGCGACGAACGCCCCATCGATGTCGTCCGCGGCATGCTCGCGGCGATGCTCGGCGGGCCCGACGCGTCGATCGCGCACCGCCGGGCGCAATCCGCGGTCTTCGCCGCCCATCAGCCGCCACCTCCCGCTGGGCTGTCGATCGAACCCATCACCCTGGGCGGCGTGTCCGGCGAGACAATCGCGGTGACGGACGGCCTGGCCCCCAATCATTTCCTGCACCTGCATGGCGGGGGCTACGTCATGGGCGACCCCGGCGGCAGCCGCGCCTTCACGACCGCCCTTGCCCTCGCGACCCGCGCCCGGGTTGTCAGTCTCGACTACCGGCTGGCCCCCGATCATCGCTTCCCGGCCGCGGTCGACGACGCCCTGGCGGCCTATGCCGCGATGCTGGCGGCGGGGATCGGGCCGTCGCGGATCGCCATCGGCGGCGAGTCCGCGGGCGGGGGCCTGACCGTCGCCGCCCTGCTCGCCATTCGCGACGCGGGGCTTCCCCTCCCCGCCTGCGCCGTCGCCTTGAGCCCCTGGGTCGACTTGACCTGCGCCGGCGGCTCGTACGGCGCGTGCGCGGAGCGCGATCCGCTACTGACGCGCGGCGTGCTGCTCGAGATGGCCGACCAGTACCTCTTCGGCCAGGATCCGCGGGCGCCGCTGGCCTCACCCGCCCGCGCCGACCTCACGGGCCTGCCCCCGCTGCTGATTCAGGTCGGGGCCGACGAAGTGCTGCTGGATGACGCCATCACGCTGGCCCAGCGCGCCGAAGCCTGCGGCATTCCCACGGAACTCGAGGTCTGGCCCGACATGATCCATGTCTGGCAGATGTTCGCCGGCGCGCTGCCCGAAGCCGACGAGGCTATCCGGCGGATCGCGACCTTCCTCGATCGGCGATGGACAGCCATGGATTGATCGCGTGGTGGCGTGACTCGAAGGTGCGCATCAATCAAACCTCGCGAGGCCTCAGGCCGAGGCTACCCCTTTCCGCCCGGACCCCGCTGTTCGACCTAACGCACCGTCAGTTCGGCGATGCCGATGCCGCGCTCGCCCTTGACCGCGTACAGCAGGTAGGTCCGATCGTTCTCGACGAAGATCGCAGGGTCGCGCAGCTGGTTGACCTCGCGATTAATCGCGCTGCGGTAGGATGGCTTGGCCGGCAGGCCGGCCCCCTCCCACGTCCGCACGGGACGCATCACCTCGATGGGTTCGCTCGCCTTCCACTCGCGCCAGTCGGGCCTGAGATCCACGGTCGAGGCATATATGCGCTCGGGCGCATCGCCGACGCGGGTCCAGAAGACGTGCAGCGTGTCCCCGCGGGCCAGTAGCGCACTGTGCCTCTGGTCCGACGCGAAGAGCGTCGGCCCGGGTTCGAACGGCGTCAGGCCGTCCCGAGACCGCAGGAACTGGCCCGGCATCGCCATGGCGTACTTCCAGCCGCCATGGTCGAAAACGCGCATGTAGGCCGGGCCCAACGTCGGACCATCCAGCGCCTCGAAATTCACCCCGTCCGTCGACACCGCCACGCGGGTGCGCTGGACGCCGAACTCCGCTAGGCCGTGGTAGTACATGACGATCCGGCGGCGGACCGGGTCCACATGCACATCGGGCGAGGCCACATGGGGCAGGCTGGCGTCCTCAAGGGGCGTCGGGATGCACGCGTATTCCACCGGGTCCCGCCGCTGCGCGATATCCCGCAGCCGCGCTTCGGCCTCCGGCGGACCGACGAGCCGGGCCGGCAGCTTGGTCTGCGAGAACTGCAGCGACCCTGGCGAATGGATCCGCCACGGACCTTTCAGCCGGTCGGCATAGGCCAGCCGGATGTAGTCGCCCTTGTGATCGGCGAAGTAGAGGTAGTAGCGGCCCAGGCGGTTCGGCAGCCATGGCGGCGCAGCGATCAGGGACGGGCCTTCGATGTTGGCGCCCATGCGGGCGTCCAGGCCGGGCGCTACGATGGGGCGGTCGACGAGGCGACGGACGGCGTAGCCGCCTGCGGACGCGGCGGCAGGACGGCCGAGGGCGGCAAGGCTCAAGCCCGCGATGGCGTTCCGGCGCGACAACATCCTGGGCCTCCTCGACCTTCTAGCGCGGCTTCGAAGGCCGGGAGATCGAGCAGACGAAGCTGGCCGCCTGGCCCGTATCACCCGCCCCGCGCCACCACGCCTTCGCCGGATAGGCGCACAGTGGCCGCTGCATCGCCACGCCTTTGGCCGGCAGGCGGTCCACATAGCGCGTGGCGATCACCTGGGCCGGCGCCGCACCGGTTTCGACCCAATCCGTGAGGGCGGCGAAGAGGTCGTGCTGCGGCGTCAGCGAAGGCGGCGGGACGGCCGAGCCGGTCGCCGAGTTGAAGACGTCGGGGCCAGGCCCGCCGCCGCAGTGCGACAGCCCCGGCGCCATGAACAGCCGCGCGAAGTCCTGGGCCGGCGCGACGCCACCCGCGTCGTGGGCGACGCGCTGGTAGAAGGCCACGGTCTGGTCCGGGGGCACCAGGCTGTCGGCCCAGCCGTGGTAGATGATCAGCTTGCCGCCCCTGGCCCGGAAGGCGCGCAGGTCTCCGCGGGTCGCGTCGTTCACGACCGGCCCCAGGGTGGCGTCGACCTTGGCCATGTCGCGTTCGACCTGGAACCCCGACCAGTCCCAATCGCGCCCGAACACCCACTTGAAGAGGCTGACGAACGGCGGCTGCCCGTTCGGTCGCGACTGCAGGAACGCCCAGTCGAACAGGCCGGTCGCCTCGCTGCCCGGCAGCCAGCCGTGGAACAGCGGCCGGCCCGCCTCGTCCGTCGGTCCGGAGTAGAACGCCCGCGCCGTCGCCACCTCGGCCGCCGTGAGGCAGTCGTCGCGGTCCTTGTCGCGACACATCAAGACGCCGGGATCGAAGCGGCAGGCCTTCGGATCCGCGATGAAGGGGTCGCCGGCAAGCCCGCTCCCCTTCGCGCCGCAGCGCGCCAAGGCAGTGTCGCCGAGCAGGCGGAGCTTCGACTCGGAGAGACGGTGGTCAGGCTTCAGATTGGCGGCGAGGTCGTTCCACAGGACCGAAGCGTGGCCCCAGGTGCGGTTGATGACCGGCGCCCCCACGAGGATGCCGTCGTAGTCCTGCGGATAGTAGAGCGCCTCGATCAGGCCCTCCTGCCCGCCGGTCGAACAGCCCGTGTAGTAGGCGCGGCGGGCGGGTGCGCCGTAGAAGGCCTGGGCGATCGCCTTGCCGGTGACCGTCATGGCGTGGGTCGAACGGCGTCCCCAGTCGCGCCACGTCTCCGGCTGGCCGATCAGCGCATCGCCCTCCAGGGGCGTCGCCGGGGCCGTGCCGGTGTCAGTGACGGCCGTGGCGTAACCGCGCCGAAGCCCGGCCGACATCGGCCCGTACCCCGACGCCAGGACTCCGCCGAAGCCGCCGTTGCCGTTGCCGTGAAAGACCCCCTGCCATCCCTGCAGCGGCAACCACAGCTCGACCCCGACGGCGGAGCCCGGCGCGGTGCTCACCGAAGCGACCACGCGGCAGAAGGACGGCAGATCGGGCGCCCGGACAGGTCCCATCGCGGCGAACCCGCCGGCCGGCATCACCTCGGCGCTCCTGATCTCGGTGTTCGGCAGCTTGAGCTCGCGGAGCTGTTCGCAAGTCGCCGCGTGACCCGGCCCTCCCGCGGCCACGGCCAGCAGACCAACGGCCGCAGACGCGAGAAGGCCACGGGTCGACACTTGCCGGCGAAGGCCTCGGAAACGCGGTGAGAACATCAGCTTCCCCCAACTCCTTGAACGGTGCGCCCCAGGGGCGGATCACCAGCCTCGAATGCGACGCGGATCCACGGTCCCCACAGGCAGTCCCGCCGCGCGTTTCCATTCGTCCATGACAGCCCGCGTCTCGGTCACCTGCCGATCGATCCAGGTCGGTGGATCGATCTGCCGGCCGATGAAGCCCAGCGCGTCGGCCAGCCGCGGCGCCAGCGAGGGGCCCACATGCTCCGCGCCGCGGACAAGGCGATACTCATGGGCGACGCCGGCGTCGAAGAGCACGCGATGGAGGAACTCCACGCCATGGTTCAGGTAGAGCATGTCCTGATCGCCGACCTCCAGATAGACGCCCAGGTCGATCAGCCGCCGCGGATCGCGCTTAGCGATGGTCGCCGGATTGTTCGCGGCCCAGTACTCGGCGTCGACGGGCGAGCCGAAGATCCTCTCGTAAACCACGTCGGACCGCCAGAACTTGACCCTTGGTCCGATCTCGTTCCAGGCCAGCGCCGGCTCGATGGCGGGCTCTACGGCTGCAACGGCGCCGAAGGCCTCGGGATACTTGAAGGCGAGCCGGAGGCTTCCGAGGCCGCCCATCGACCACCCCCCGACAAAGGTGCGCTCACGCCTCGCCTCAACCCGCAAGCTCGACCGAAGGTGTGGAAGCAGATCCTGGACGACGAAGGTCTCCCAGCGCTCGGACCCGTCGCGATAGTCCATGTACAGCGAGCGCCCCGCCCTCGGCGTGGCGATCACCAGCGGCGCGGTTCGCCCCTCGCTGATGGCGCGGTCGATGGTCCCGGCGAAGCGGTCCAGGTCCCGGTCGCTTCCATCGCCGCCATGCAGGAGGAGCAGCAAGGGATAGGCCGGGCCCGAGGCGTCGTATCCGGGGGGCAGGTAGATGCGGATCGGGATTTCGCGCCGCAGGGCCTTGGAACGCAGCCCGTTGTCGACGAGCCGCCCTTTCGCTTGGGACGCCGCGGATGCGCCGGCCGGAGCGCCCGCAACGATGGCCAGGGTGGCGAGGTCCCTGCGCCGGATCATGCCGGAGCCGCCTGGGAGCCTGCCAGCCAGGCCCGCGCCTGGCCCTCGTACCAGGCGACGATACCCGGATCCTCGATCCCGTCGAGGTTGATCACCTTGGCCACGGGCCAGCCCTGGAACAGACGCTTCACCGGAAGCTCCTGCTTCTTGCCCGACAGGGTTCGAGGGACGCCGGGCGCCTGGATGAAGGCGTCGGGCACGAACCTCGGGGAGAGCGCCTCGCGGATCGCCTGGGCCATGGCCGCCTCCAGCGTACCGTCGAGCATCCGCCCTACGGGCGGGACCACGAACATCAGAAGCTTGCTGCCCCCCTCGCCGTCCTCGAGGTCGATCACCAGGCTATCGGCCACGTCGGCGAGCGTCTCGACGGCGGCGTAGAGCTCCGCGGTCCCCATGCGCAGCCCGTTCCGATTGATGGTCGCATCGCTCCGCCCACTGATCGAACAGGTCCCGTCCGTCTCGATCTGCAGCCAGTCGCCATGGCGCCACACGCCAGGCCATTCAGCGAAGTATGAGGCGCGGTATCGCTCGCCGTCCGGGTCGCCCCAGAAGAACAGAGGCATGCTGGGAAACGGCCGCGTGCAGACCAGTTCGCCGACCCGACCGACCACCGGCTTGCCGTCCTCGTCCCAGGCCTCCACGGCCGCGCCCAGATGCCGGCATTGCAGCCGCCCGGGCGCTGGCGGGAGCTCCCGGTTTCCTGAGAGGAACGCCGCGGCGATGTCCGTGCCGCCGGAGATGTTGCACCACCAGATATTGTTACGGCCCAGCCCCGCGAAGGCCTCGCGCCCCCAGGCCTCGACCTCGGCGGGGAGCGGCGAGCCGGTGCTACCGAGCGCCCGCACGGCGCCAAGATCGCCCATCTCGCCGACGGCGAGTCCGGCCTTGCGGCAACTGCTGAAGAACGCCGCGCCGGCGCCGAACCAGGTCACCCGATGACGGGCCGCGAACCGCCAGAGCCGACCCCAGTCGGCCTCGTCCCGCGCACCGCCCGGCGATCCGTCGAAGAGACAGATCGTCGTCCCCGAGAGCAGGCCGCCGACCTGCACGTTCCACATCACCCAACCGGTGGCGCTGTACCAGTGGAAGCGTTCCCCCAGCGTGTTCGGCGCGTAGCTGGGCCCGATGTCGAGATGCATGTTGCCGACGCAGCCGGCCAGCACGACGCCCCCGTGGCCGTGGACGATCGCCTTGGGCAGGCCGGTCGTGCCGCTGGAATAGAGGATCCACAACGGATGGCTGAACGGCAGCCATTCGGGCTCGAACGCCGCGACCTCGTGGTCGTCCCGCGCCTGGGCCGCCGCCAGGTCCCTCGCGCCCTCGATCTCACCGTCGCCATTGCCGGTCCGGATCACGAACACGGCGGCCAGGCTGGGCAGTCCGCGCCGGATCTCCTCGACCTGCGAGACGCGCGACCGCCGCCGACCGGCGTAGTGGACGCCATCGACCGCGATCAGCGCCTTCGGCGTGACCTGCCGGAAGCGGTCGAGCACGGCCGGCGTGCCCATGTCCGGCGAACAGAGCGTCCAGACCGCGCCAAGGCTCGCGCAGGCCAGCAGCGCCACGACCGCTTCGGGGATGTTCGGCAGATAGGCCGCCACCCGGTCGCCGCGTTCGACGCCGGCGCGGCGCAGTTCGAGGGCCAGTGAGGCGGCGCGCCGCCGCAGGTCGGTCCAGCCGACTTCGACGACGCGCCCTTGCTCGTCTTCGGCGACGATGGCCGGCTGGCCGGCGGCTTCGGCCAAGTCGGCATGACGCAGGACCTGCCGCGCGTAGTTGACCGTGGCGCCCTCGAACCATGCGGCGCCCGGCATCCCGCCGCGCAGAACGGCGTCGTACGGGGTCGGCGAGGAAATCCCACCGTAGCGCCAGATGCTATCCCAGAAGGCCTCGAGATCGGTCGTCGACCAACGCCAAAGCGCCGCGTAGTCACGGAACGCCAAGCCGTGCTTCCCGTGGAGCCATGCCCGGTAGAGCGCGAGCTGGGGAATGGGGTCGCCCCCGTCTTGGCGTCGCATGGCAAGGTCCCGTTGAAGCGTACTGGTGGCCTGGCTTGGGATCTGTGGGCGCGGGCCGCCGCCCGCACCCACAGGGCCGACCCCCGAGGGGCAGGCCGGAGCTCAGGGGGGAGGCGCCTGAGCTGTTCGGTCGTCCGGCTAGAACTGGCGGGTGAGCGTCGCGCCGAACATCCGCGGCAGCCCGAGCGAGCCCGTGATGGCCGCATTGGCGCCTGAGCCGGCCGAACCCTGGCTGACATAGCGCTTGTCCGCCACGTTGCGGACCCAGGCCAGCAACGACCAGGTTCGGTCCTGGGTCGCAAGTTCGAGCGACCCGTTTAGCAAGCCATAGGCGGCCTGGGAGTTCTGCGGATTGTTGTAGATGTCGAAGTAGGTCCGGCTCTGCCACTTGTAGTCGGCGCGCGCCGTCAGGTTCAGCAAGTCGGATACGGGGAAGGTGTACTGGGCGGACAGGTTGTACTGCCATCGCGGAGCCTGGGTGAGCGAGTTGCCCTTCAGCTGGACCGCCCCGGAGGGCAGCGGCTGGCCGTCCCGGGTTACTCCGACACAAGAGGGTGACGTCGGGACCGTGGGGTACAGGGGATTGTTGTTGCAGAAGAAGCCGAACTCCGCGTCCAGGTAGGTCGCTGCGCCCGTGAGCCGCAGGCCCGTCACGGGCGTCGCTTCGGCCTCAAGTTCGATCCCCTTGATCGTCGCCCCGGTGGAATTCTCGACCCGGGGGAAGCGAACCTGGGTCGCGTCGTTCAACCGGAACACAGTCTGCTGGAGATTGGTGTAGTCGGCGTAGAAGCCCGTGAGGCCCATCCGCAGCTTGCGGTCGAACATCATGGCCTTCAGGCCGACCTCGTAGTTCCAGACGTACTCGGGATTGAACCGGTTCACGGGCAGGCTGACGTCGCCCAGGGTGTTGAACCCACCCGACTTGAAGCCGCGCGACACGCTCGCGTAGATCAGCGTCTCGTCGGTCGGGGTGTAGTCGAGCACGAAGCGGGGCGTGAACGCCTTGAACTTGCCGGAGTCGGAGGTGAGGCGCGGGACCCCGCCCACCGAGGAGTCCATCTGATAAGACTTGTCGTCGATCGTGTAGCGCCCCCCGACCGTGGCGCGCAGCTTGTCGGTCACCTGGTAGCGGAACTGGGCATAGGCAGCGTACGAGTCCAGCTGCTCCTCCGGCAGGTAGACGAGATAGTTCTTGAATGTCGCGAGGCTGAGATAGAGCGGCTCGCTGGAGTCGCCGCGCATGTAGAAGGCGCCCGCCACGAGGTCGGCCCGCTCGCCGAGTTCGGCCGTCAGGGTGAACTCCTGGGTCACCTGCTTGGCGTAGAGCCCGATCAGGTCGAAGCGCGACGTGTTGGCCGGCGTGGCGTCGACGTCCAGGTCGGTGAGGTCGATGTCGTGCCGGATGAAGCCTGTCGTCGAGGTCAGGGTCACATCGGGCGAGACGGCCCAGGTGGCCACCGCCGTCGCCCGCACGTCCTCGACATCGCGGTGGTTCGGCTCGTTGAAGTAGAAGGTGAGCTTGTCGGGGTCGTTCCGCGGGTAGGTGTAGGTGGGCAGCTCAGGCACCGTGGGCCGGGCCGGATCGGCCCGTCGGAGGATCTGGGCGAACCCGGGATCGCTGCGATCCTTGGTGTAGTCGACCAGGGTACGCAGGCTGAACGTCTCCGTCGGCGTGAACAGGAGCTGGCCGCGCACCTCGGTGACATCGGTGTCGTCGTTGCGCTTGCCGATGAAGTCGTTCTTCAGCCAGCCGTCGGCCTCTTCCCGCTGGAACGACAAGCGCCCTTGGAGTTGGTCCGAGAAGGCGCGGTTTACATATCCCCTGAGCCCAAGCCGCGACCGGTTCCCGGCCGTGAGGCTCAGGCTGCCGCTGTTCTCGGCGCGCGGTGAGGTGCTGTAGATGTTGATCGCGCCGCCGGTGGCGTTGCGGCCGGAGATCGTGCCCTGGGGTCCGCGGAGGACCTCCACCCGTTCGATGTCCATGAAGGCCGGGTTCATCATGAAGTGGTTCAACAGCGGGACGCCGTCCAGCGAGACGGTCACGCCCGACTGGCTGCCGATGTCCTGGCCCGCCTGGCCGATGCCGCGCATGGCGATGAAGACGTTCGTGGAACGGGTGCCGAACTGCAGGCTGGGCGTCAGCTGGACGAGGTCGCCCACCTCCTTCACGCCCGCCTTCTGCAGGGTCGCGTCCGACAGCGCCGTGATGGCGATCGGGATGTTCTGCAGGCCCTCCGCGCGCTTCTCGGCGGTGACGACCACCTCTTCGAGCGCGTTGTCGTTCGCGCGCGCCGGGCTCTGGGCCCAGGCGATCACGGGCGCGGCCACCCCGGCAAACAGCGCGGCCGCGCCAGCGGACGTGGCGCCGAGCCTGCGGATCACATTGCGTTTCATCGTGCACCCTCCCTGCGATCGCAACGATCGTTTCGACCCGAAGTCTGAAGCTTCGGCGGGTGAGGTTTGGCGGGGTCCGGGGGTGGAACTCAATCGCCGGTCTGACGGCGTGATTTAGCGTAAGTGACCAGCCTCCCGGCGTTGAGGTCAGGATACCCGCCGCTCGCTGAGGATGGCGGTCGCCGCCGTAAGCCTCGGGGCGTCCGCGACGTATCTTGCGCGGTAGGCCGATGGCGTCATGCCAGCCCACGCCGCGAACTGGCGCGAGAAGCTGCCGGGATCGTTGTAGCCCAGCAACAGGCCGATCTCGGTGATGGGCATGTCGCTGGCCAGCAGATAGGCGCCGGCCAGCTCGCCGCGGAGCCGGGTCCTGATATCCTGGAAGCTCTCGCCCTCCTGGAAAAGGTCGCGCCTCAGGCGGCGGGCGCCGGTTTTCAGCCGCGCGGCGATCATCTCCACGCTCGGCGACCAATCGCCCGCCTTGTGGAAGTCGAGCACGGCCAGTCGGGTCCGCTCGCGCCAGCTGGCGCCGCCGCCGGGAATGCCGAACCAGTACGGCTCGCTGGCGTAATAGGCGTCGTAGTCCTGAAGTGACGTGTGGGCGAGGGGCGCCTGGAGATCGTTCCAATCGTAGGACAAGGCGTCCACGGCGGCGTCGAACTTTACCGGGCATCGAAAGATCGCGAAGCGGTCGAAGCCGTTGTCCTGCACGGGGCGCGGACCCTGGATCGACAGGCCCTTGAGGGCCAGGGGTCGTCCGATCAGCCAGCTGAACATGTGGTAGATCCACAGGAACCGGATCCAGACCAGGATCTGCCGGTCGACGCCGTCCACCGTGTGGTACTCGCAGGTGTGCTGCAGCCCGGTGCCGTGCTCTTCGGTGACCGACGGTCCTGCATCGGCCGACATGGCGTTGGTGAAGCGGATGCTGACCCGCAACGCCTCGCCGAAGGTGGCGCAGCTCAGCAGCGAGATCATCCGCTCGGCCTCGAGCGCCAGCCGGCATCCGTTGGCGAAGAACCCCAGGTAGACGTCGTCCAGGCCGAACTGGATCTGGCGGACGAGGCGCACCAGCGCCCGGCCGTCGATCGCGCGACTGCGGTCGCCATTCACGCGGGCGTCGATGCCGGCCCCGCGGAGGATATCCGCCGGATCCTTGCCGCGGCGGACGGCGCCCTGCAGCAAGGCGCCGACCGCCTCGCCGTCTAGTCCGCCCCCCGGTGATGTGTCGCCCTGCATGGGCCTACGATCCCACCGGCGGCGCGCCTTCGCTAGGGCGCGGAGATGGTCGGCTCACTCGCCTTCCGGTGGGCATGGAGCCATGAGACGCAGACAAGCGACACGAGGCAGGTGGCGGCCATGTATCCCGCCACCGTCGTACTGTTGTCCGACGCCGCGAACAGCGCGGTGGCGATCATCGGCGCGAAGCCGCCGCCCAGCAGGACGCCGACCTGGTAACCCAGCGACGCGCCCGAATACCTCACCTCGGTCGAGAACAGCTCGGCGAACAGCGCCGCCTGCGGGCCGTACATCATGGCGACGCAGCACAGGCCGATGGCGATCGCTCCGCCCACGCCGGCGGGTGTCCCGGTCTCCAGCAGTGGGAAGAAGGCGAAGGACCAGAGCCCCGTCGTGATGCATCCCAGCCGGAACAGTCCGTACCGGCCGAATCGATCCGACGCGCCGGCGACCAGGATGAGGGCCGGGATCATGCAGAGGCTGCCGAACATCACGCACGCCAGCATCAGCTCGCGCGACAGCCGCAGCTCGCTGGTCCCATAGGCTATGACCCAGGTGATGATCACGTAGAAGCACGCGTTGCTGGCGATGAAGGCCCCGCCCGCCAGGAGGATCCGCCGCCAGCTGGAGGCGATCACCTGCAGGATCGGGGAGCGGCTGGGCTGCTGTGACGTACCGCCTTCCCTCCGCTTCGCGGAAGCGGCCGCGAACTCGCGTGATTCCTCCATCCGCGTATGGACATAGAGCGCCAGCCCGACCACCACGCCGCTGAGGAGGAATGGGATCCGCCAGCCCCACGCCTCGAACGCCGCGCGGTCCATCAGGCGATCCGAGGCGATGAAGGCGATGTTGGCCAGGACCACGCCCGACGGCACCCCGATCTGTACGAAGCTGCCGAACAGGCCGCGACGCCCTTCCGGCGCGTTTTCGATGGCGATGAGCGCGGCGGCCCCCCACTGACCGCCCACCGCGAAGCCCTGCACGAAGCGCAGCGCGATGAGCATGAGCGGCGCCCACATGCCGACGCCGGCATAGGTCGGCAGCAGTCCGACGAGCAGGGTCGAGACGCCCATGATCATCAGCGCCGCGACCAGGGTCGCCTTGCGGCCGTGGAGATCGCCGAAGTGCCCGAACACCACCCCGCCCAGGGGCCGGGCGATGAAGCCGACGGCGAAGGTGCTGAAAGCGGCGAGCTGCGCCACCAGGGGCGACAGGTCCGGGGAGAAGAAGATGTGCGGGAAGACCAGCGCCGCCGCCGTGCCGTAGACGAAGAAGTCGTACCATTCGACGCCAGCCGCTACCGAGGAGGTCAGGGCGAGCCTCACGGTCGAAGTGCGCGCCGGCGCGGCGCCTTGGGTTGTCACGATCCCTCTCCCTTCCGGTAGCGGCCGATCTCCGCCGGCCGTGACGAAAGGATATCCAGAACGATGTGGCGTTTGAGGTCTTTGCCGGACAGCTATATGTCTTTCCCGGACAAAGTGGTGACCCGTGGCGAAGACCAGATCGGACGGCGCGCGTTCCGGACCGACCGGCGGTGAGGCCCCCCGACCGGGCCGACCGCTCCGACGCCCCCTCCCCGACCAGCGCATTTTCGCGCCCTACAAGATCGCCACGCTCATCGACGCCGTGGCCTCGGCCGGCCTCGCCCCCGAGGCGGTACTGGCTGGCGCGGGCCTCAGCCTGGCCGACGTCCGCGACCCGAACTCGCTCACCTCGATCCGCCAATATCTGACCGCCTGCGAGAACGTCGTGGAGGCCGGCGTCGATCTAGGCGTCGCGTACGAGGTCGGCGCCCGCCTCCACCTGTCCGCCTACGGCATGTACGGCTACGCGCTGATGTGCTCGCCGACGATGCAGGACTTCTTCGATTTCGCCGTGCGCTATCATCCGCTCGCCACGCCGATCCAGCAGCTGGGCTGGCGTCGGGACGGCGACCTCGCGATCTGGACCTTCACTGAGATCTACGGAGACCTGATGGGCCAGGATCTCCGCCATTTCCTGCTGCGCCAGCAGATGATGATGACCTGCACCCACATGCGCGACGTGATGGGCGCCGCCACACGTCCGATCCGGGCGGTCTTCGGCCTGGAGGACATCGGCCGGACCGCGGCGGACGAGGCCGCGCTCGCGTGCCCATGCCTGTTCGGCCGGCCCGCTCATGAACTGCACTACCCGGCCAGCCTCCTCGACCGGGCGCCCGAACTGGCCAATCGGCTGACCCGAGCCATGCTGGAAGAGACCTGCGACCGGCTCGTGGGCCAGGCCAAGATGACGACGGGCGTCGCCGGCGACGTCTATCAGCTGCTGATGCTCTCGCCGAACCGGTTCCCGTCCATGGAGGCGGTCGCGCAGCGCCTCGGCATGACTGAGCGGACCTTGAGGCGACGCCTCGACGACGCCGGGCACGCCTACGCGGGGATCGTCGATGACGTGCGCAGGACGCTCACGCTGGAGTACCTGCAGACCACCCGCATCAGCGCCGACGACATCGCCTGGAAGGTCGGCTTCAGCGACAGCTCCAACCTCAGGCGCGCCGTCAAACGCTGGACCGGCAGGACCTTCGCCGAGGTCCGTCGGGGCTAGCCTCGGCCGCCACGGCGGGGAGCGCAGTGGTCATCTTCAGACTGGCCGACTCACGGGGTTCCGTGGAGTGGCTCGCTGCCGGAGGCGGCCTAAAGGGCTCTTGGGCCGCGCCGGCGACGCGGAACACGGATGGTGGCTGCGCCGTCCATCACGAGTTCATTCCCGGCGTAGACTTCCAAGCTCAGCACAGCCTGAGCGGCTGCCTTGTCAATCGCCGCAATGGCCACGCGGGCGAGCACCAGGTCACCGATCCGCACAGGCTTGTAGAACCTCAGGCTCTGGGACAGGCAGATTACCCCTGCGCCGGGCAGGATCGTGCCGACGACCGCCGAGCCGAACGACGCCGACAACAAGCCGTGCGCGATCCGGCCCCGATAGGCCGTTCGGGACGCAAAGGCCTCGTTCGTGTGCAGCGGGTTGAAGTCGTCACACGCCTCCGCGAACCGGCCAATCCGCTCGTCGGTGACGAGAAGGCGCTTCTCAGCGGTCATTCCGACGACAAGCTCGCCCAGGATGTAGCCCCCGGACGGATGGGGTCCGACCTTGCGCGAGCCATGGGGCGGTTCGTTCGAAGAAGCGTTCATGTCCTAAACAGCGGTCGCGATGGCGAGGGCGCCGCCCGGGCTCGGCGGACAGAGGTGATGGAGCCGCGACTGTTGCTTTCGCGGCGTCCCCGCGCGGGCGGCGGGATTGAGGACAATCTCGCTGACCTGGATGGTGGGCGCCGCGCCGCCGCAGCGCTCCATGTCGTCCTGCAACTCCTCGATCTGCGGGAAGAAGGCGGCTTCGAACGTCTCGCGGTTCTCGCACTCCAGGCTGCAGATCACCTCGTGCTGGGCCTCCGGCCAGGCCGGCGCGTCGACGCCGCGCTCGACCGTTACGCGCGTCACCGCATCGCCCGCGACGTCGAGGAGGTGGGGCAGGTGCCGATTGAAGAAGTAGTCGTGGTCGAACGCCCGGCCAGAGACCCTGGGATAGGCGATGGTGATTTTGATCAAGCGCTCCTCCGGACATCATGGCGCGTGCGCCGCTGCGGTCGCAGGACCGATCCCCGGCGACGAAGCCACCATTCAGATCGCCGCGCGCAGCGGTCCTGTCGGAGTTCTGAAATCTTCTGAAAATTGCTGAGGACGGGCAGCGAACCGCCGCTTGCAGACGCTCGCGTCGCGACGAACGGCGCTTGAGCCGGCGCGCCGGGTTCGGCAGTAGCATAAGGGCGACCATGTGTGCCCGGTCAGGTAGCCGCGGAGGCAGTCCAGTCGAAGAGGCCCGAACGCATCGGTTCCTGTTGAGCGGGCCACTCCGGCTCGACCGCGTGGAAGGGCGCCTATGGCGCGACGGCAAGCTCATGCCTCTGGGCGGCAAGCCGTTCGCGCTGCTGCGCGCGTTCATGGAGACGCCGCAGACCCTGCTGACGAAGGAGGAACTGGTCGAGCGGGTCTGGTCAGGGCTGGCAGTGAGCGACACGCTGCTGACCACGACCATAAAGGACCTTCGCAAGGCGCTGGGCGATGACGCTCGCCACGCGAGGTTCATCAGCACCGTCCATGGCCGCGGCTATCGCTACCTCTTGCCTGTGGACGCGCGGGACGACGTCGCGCCGCCCAGCAAGACGCTGGTCCGCCGCACGCTTCTGGTCGGCGGGGGCGCGGCGGTGGCCGCAGCTCTGGCGGCGGGCGTTCTTCACTACGTCCTCCCGGCCGAGCGGCCCGCGGACAGCAAGTCGGTCGCGGTGCTTCCTTTCACCGACTTGTCGGAACGACGAGACCAGAACTGGTTCGCCGACGGGCTGACCGAGGAAGTCCTGAACAGCCTGACGCGCGCGCCCGATCTGCGGGTCACCTCGCAGCAGGCGCTGACGCAGTTCACGCAAGGGGGGCGCGACCCGCGCGCGGTTGCCCGCCAGCTCGGCGTCTCCAACCTGCTGGAGGGCTCGGTTCGGCGGTCGGGCGCGCGGCTGCGCGTCACCGTCAAGCTGGTTAGGGTCAGTGACGGCGCCCATGTCTGGTCGCAAAGCTACGATCGCGAGGGCGCCGATGTGATGCGGGTCCAGGAAGATATCGCCTTCGACATCGCGCGCGCGCTGAAGACGGTTATCGATCCGGCTCAGTTGCGGGCCATGGTCGAGGTCGGGACACGATCTGTCGACGCCTATGACGCCTACCTCCGCGGGCTGGGGCTGGAACGGCGGGAGAGCCTGATCGGAGATGGCCGGTTCCTGCGGTCCGCGGGCGAGGCCTACGAGACCGCCCGGCGGCTCGACCCCGGCTTCGCCACGGCGCACTGGCGGGCCGCCCAGGTGTGGTTCGGCAACAGCACCTCCATCAACCCGACCGGCTACGCGGAACTCCCGGCGGATCGGCGGCTTGCCGAGGCGCTCTCGCGCGTCGACCAGGCCATCGCGGCCAGCCCCAACGATGTCGACCGGCTGAAGTACAGGTCTGGCGCGGCCTGGATGCGGCTCAACCTGCGTGAGGCGCAGCGGCTGATGGAGCGCTACCTGGCGGCGCGGCCCAATGACGTCGACGCCTGGAACGTGATGACCGACCTCTCCGTCTTTGCCGGCGAGCAGGCCGCCTTCGAGCAGGCGAGCGAGCGCGTGCACGCGCTGTCGCTGCTGGATGGCGCTCCGCGGTCGCGTGCTCTGGCTGCGCCGTTTCAGCAGGAGGACTACGCGCTGGCCTACCGTCGCGCGCGCCAGCAGCTGGCCGTCGCGCCGGCGGACATCACGACCGTCTACCAGGCGCATCGCGCCTACATCGGAGCCGACCGGTTCGACGACGCTCGCGTGCTGCTGCGGCGGATCCTGGCATCGGACATCCCGATTTCCACGCGCTTGCTCGCGGAGCAGCGTCAGGCCTGCGCTGAAGGCCGCGTCGTCGATGCCGCGGCCCTGGGCGCCAGGATCGAGGCGGCCGGCGAGCTCGGCGCCGTCTGGGTCGCCGCGGAGCAGATGGGAGACGCGGCGAAGTCCCGCGCGTTGCTGCGGCCGCTCGATACGCCCGCCGGCCTGCCGACGCTCATACAGTTCATGATCTATCCCAGCTTCGATCCCGCGGACTTTCCGGAACTGTCGCGGATCCTGCGGGAACAGGGGATCCGGCCGCGCCGGACAGTGCCGATCCGCAACGCGTGTCCGTCCCCCGTCCCGGCATGAGCGCGCGCTATCGCCTGAGCGGTCGGCTGCAGCTGGACCTCGTGGATGAGCGACTCTGGGTCGACGGTCAGCCCGTCGTGCTGGGGTCGAAGGCCTTCGCCCTGCTGCGCGTGCTCATGGATAACCCGCAGGAGGTGTGCGCCAAGAGCGAGCTTCTGGACGCAGTCTGGGGAGACCGCGACGTCGGCGAAGGGGTGCTGACCACGGCGGTCAAGGATCTTCGCCGCGCCATCGGAGACGACGCCCGCGAGGCCACGCTCGTCCGCACGGTGCACGGACGGGGCTACCGCTTCATCGGGCCCGTCACCTCTGTCGACCAACTCGAGCGCGAAGGCGCCGCCCCTAAGACGCGGTGGGCGACACGTCGGGTCCTGTTGGGGCTGGCAGGCGCGGCCGTTCTGGGCGCGGGCGCGGTTGGCGTCGCCACCGCGCTCCGTCCCAGGAGGTCAGCGCCCGCGGCGGAGAAGTCGATCGCGGTGCTTCCGTTCCGCGACGAGTCCGAGGGTAAGGATCAGCAATGGCTCGCAGACGGCCTAACTGAGGAGATTCTCACGAGCCTCGCGCGGACCCCGGACCTTCGGGTGGTCTCGCAGCGCGCCTCGCTGCGCTTTCGCGCCACGAAACAGGCTCCGTCCGACGTGGCGCGCAGCCTTTCGGTGGCGCACATCCTGGAAGGCGGCGTCCGTCGCGCCGACGGGCGGCTGCGCGTCCGGGTCAACCTGATCCTCGCCGCCGACGGGACCTACCTCTGGTCCAAACTGTATGACGAGAAAGCGGAGGACGTCATTGCGGTCGAGGAGGAGATCGCCTTCGACGTCGCCCGCGCCCTGCGCACGATTCTGGATCCAATCCGCCTGCGCGCGATGCTGGCGACCGGCACGCGATCGGTCGACGCGTACGAGGCCTACCTCCGCGGACTTGCCCTGGGCCAGCGCAACATGGCGGGCGGCGACCTGGCCGACGCGCGCGCTTCGGCCGAGGCGTTCGAGCGGGCGCGCGCACTCGATCCCGGGTTCGCGCGCGCGCACTGGCTGGCCGCACAAAGCTGGTCCGGCAATGCCACGCGCATGGACGCCGCGGCCCGCGGCGACGTCTCCGACGCAGAGCGGCGGCGACAGTATCTGTTGCGCGTCAGTCAGGCCGTTGCGTCCAGCCGCGACCCGGTCGAGCGCTTGAAATACGAAGCCGAAGCCGCCGTCGCCCAGCTCCAGCTTCGCCAGGCGCACGGGCTGCTGGTGCGGTACCTTCGTGCTCGCCCTCGCGACCTGGAGGCGTGGGACGACATGACCGACCTGGGCGCCTACGTCGGCGAATGGGAGTGGGTGTCCCTCGCGGCGGAGACGATCCACCGCGCGTCGATGCAGGACGGGCTGCCGCAATCGCGCGCCATCACAGCTTCCGTCCACGCCCAGGATATCGCCGCGGCCGCGCGCCGCGCCGACGAGCAGCTGGCGATGCGCCCCGACAACGCCACGACGCAGTACCAAGCGCAGCGGGCCTACCTCATGGCCGGCCGGCTCGACAGGGCGCGGGCCGCGCTCGCGAAGGTGAGCGGGTCGAAGATGGCCCCCTGGAACCGCGCGCTCGCCGAAATGCGCCAGGCGTGCGCGGAAGGCCGCCAGGCAGACGCGGCGCGTCTGCGCGGGGTGATCGAGGGAGAAGGCCAACTGACGTCGCGCTGGAACGCGGCCCAGCTCATAGGTGACGAGCGCGCCGCCGAAGCCCTGCTTGCGCCCTATGACACCACCGAGGGCCTGTCTACGCTGGTGCAGTTCCTCGTCTATCCGAGCTTCGATGCAAGGCCGTATCCGCAGCTCCAGGCGCTCCTGGCGCGCGAGGGGATCTCACGCCCTCCCCCGGCGCCGCTGCCCTACGCCTGCAGGCGCTAGTCGGGCCGGCGGTTGAGGTCGGCTTCGTCGGCCATGACCCGCACGAGCTGCAGGACCGCGCCGCGCAGCGACGGCTGGATGCGGGCGAACACCTCGAGCAGGGCCATGGCGCCCGGCGTCGAGAGGATGGTGAGGCGGTCCTCCGTCTCCTTCGCGCCCGGGGCCTCGCCAACCAACTCCGCGACGGTCGTGCCGAGGAAGGCGGCCGTGCGGACCAGAATGGAGGCCGAGACCCGATTGGCGCCGCGCTCGTACTTCTGCACCTGCTGGAAGCTGATGCCGAGGTGCACGGCAAGTTCGGTTTGGGTGACGCCAGCCGCCGTGCGCCGCAGCTTGATGCGTCGGCCGACATCCACATCGATCGGGTCCGGCGCCTCGGGCGCTGCAGTCGTCGTCAATTCCGTCACCGAGTAGGCGCTAGATCGGGGGGCGAGGACGCTGCTTAGCACTGCGACGGCCGGCGTCAAATCGCGCTGGGCCACAGGTCCGGCGACCTTGTCCGTCACCGGGCGCCCGCCGCGCGCCAGCCGCCGCCCGTGGCCTGCACGACGTCGAGCTCGAGCTGGAAGCGCCTCGACTCGAGGGTCAGGAGGTGTCGGCGTTCGGCCAGGAGGCTATCCTCCGCCGCCAGCAGGGCCGAGGCATCGGCGTCGCCGACCTCGAAACGTCGACGCAGGCTCTCCCACGTGGCGGTGCGCGCCGCCACGGCCGCGCGCTGATGGGCCACCTGGCGGATCAGTGCGGGGTGGGCCGTTTCGGCGGCGAAGGCCTCAACCACACGCCGATGCCGCGTCTCGTCGCGTGCGGCCGCCGCGACGTCCCGCTCGGCGCGCGCCAGCTTCAGGGCGGCGCGCCGGCGTCCACCGTCCAGAAGGGGGAGCTGCAGCGTCGAGCCGAGGGCGCTGAGGTCTCCGCCGCCCAGCAGAGCGTCGGCGCCGGCGATCTGCGCGCCGGCCAGCACTAGCCGGAGATCGGGGAAGTAAGCGGCGCGGGCCGCATCGACGCGCAATGCCGCGGCGGCGAGCCGCTCCCCGGCGGCGGCGAGCTCGGGTCCGCCAGCCTCGATGTGTCCGTCGGCCAGGGAGTCGCCGACCCGCAACCGGGGGCGCGCAAGGTTCGCCATGGCCTCCGGCTGTGTCCCCACCCAAAGCGCAAGCTCGGCCCGGGCGCGGGCGATCGCTTCGTCGCAGGCCGCCACCTCTGCGGCCGCCTGGGCGACGGCGTGGTCGGCGGTCCGCAGGTCGGACACCGAAGCGGCCCCGGCGTCGCCGCGTCGGCGTACGGCGGCCAGCATGTCCTGCCGCACCGCCGCCCCCCGCCACAGCAGGTCGCGGAGCTCCAGCAGCGCGGCCAACTCCCCATAGGCGCGCGCGATCCCGGTGGAGACCAGCAGCGCGGTGGCGTCGGCGTCGGCGGTGGCGGCGCGAGCCTCGGCCCTTGCCGCCGAGGTCTGGGCGCGCGCCTTGCCCCAGAGGTCCAGATCGTGGCTCAGCAGGAGGCCGGCGCCGGCCGCGGCGCTGCGCCCGTCGCCCGGCGCCGCAAGATCGCCCAGCCGCCCGTCGCCGGCATCGAGGCGGCTCATCGCGCCGAGCGCCATCAGACCGGGCCTGCCGGCGGCGGCTGTCCGGTCGGCGGCGGCCTGAGCCCGTTTCGCCCTCGCCCGCGCGCCGGCCATTCGCGGGGCGTTCGCCAGCCCCTGCTCTATGAGCGCCTGGAGTTGCGGATCATCGTACGCGCGCCACCAACCAGCGCCCGACCACGCGGTCGAGGCCGAACCGGCGTCTGCCTGCGCGGGACCGGCTGCGCCGAGCAGGAGGACGAAGGCGGCGGCCATGGAGGCCCGAGCGGTGCGCACCACTGACTTATCCTTCAGTTCGTAGAGACGTCGGCGCCACGGTCGAAGACCACCTTGACGCGCGCCGACAGTCCCGGCCTCAGTCGGGCGACTTCCGGCTGGCCAGGTTCGAAGGTCAGGCGGACCGGCACGCGCTGGACGATCTTGGTGAAATTGCCCGTGCCGGGCTCGAATGGCAGCAGTGCGAACTCCGCCCCCGAGGCGGGCGAGACGCTCTGGACCCGCGCCCTCAGGACCACCCCGGGCAACGCATCGACCTTGACGGTCGCCGGCTGTCCGACCAGCACGCGCGGGGTCTGCGTCTCCTTGAAGTTGGCGGTCACGTACAGACCGCGGGACGGCACGATGGTGAGCAGGCGCATGCCGGGCTGCACATAGTCGCCGGGGTTCACCTTGCGATCGGCCACGACACCGGCGATCGGGGTGCGCACCAGGGTGTCGGTCTCATCCCGGCGGGCGAGGTCGAGCGCCGACTGCGCGCGTGCCCGCTCCGCCTCCGCCGCCGCGACAGCGGCGGCGAGTTCGGCCTGCCGTCGCTCGGTCGCTACCGCCTGCGCCCGGCTGACGGCCAGGGTTGCGCGGCTGCGCTCAAGGGTCGCCTCCGCGCCGATCGCGTCTGCGCGAACCTTCTCCGCCTCGCGTCGCGCCACGGTTCCGTCCGCGGCCAGGGCGTCGTAGCGGCCCAGGTCGGCGCGGGCTCGGACCGACTGGGCCTCGGCGGCGGTGATGTCGGCGGCCGCCTGGCGCACGACGGAGCGGGCAAGGTCACCCTCGGCGTAGCCTCGCGCGAGCGCGGCCCGCGCCGCCGCCAGCTGGGCCTCCGCCTTGGCCAACTCGCCCTGCGCGGCGGCGAGCCGCGCCACGTACTCGGGGGAGTCCACGCGGAGCAGCGGCTGGCCGGGGCGCACCATTGCGTTGTCGGTCGCAAGCACCTCGGCCACTAGGCCCCGGACCCGGGTCGAAACGAGTGTGCTGTCGGCCTTCAGGTAGGCGTTGTCGGTAGCCACCGAGGTTGGCGCCATCCTCATCCATACAACCCCGAAAGCACCTAGGGCGATGGCGACGCCGGTCACCACCAGGATGCGCCGACTCGGCCGCACGCGTGCCGACGTCTCAGCAAGGGCATGAGAATCTTTGGCTGCAACGCTACTCATCGGCCTGTTGCCCTCCGCTAGCCCAAACCGACCGTTGGATCTCGGCGGTGGATCGCTATCGACTATATGCGTCTTGTAGGTAGTATGAAACATTGTCATACATCAATAGGTAATTGAATAGAGAGGGGCGGCATGTCGGTGGCAAGGGAGGATCCGGTCGCGGGGCTCAGCGAAGGGCGCAAGACCCTCATCTTCTGCGTCATGGCGCTGGGTCAGTTCCTGGCGCTCATGGATATCCAGATCGTCGCCGCGTCGCTCGCCCAGATCCAGGCCGGCCTGAGCGCCGGCCCCGACGAGATTGCCTGGGTGCAGACGGCCTACCTGATGGCGGAGATCGTCATGGTCCCGCTGGCGGCCTTCCTTGCGCGGTCGCTCTCGACGCAATGGCTGTTCACCGCCTCGGCCGCCCTGTTCACCGCCTCCAGCCTGCTGTGCGGACTCGCCTGGGACCTAGAGTCCATGATCGCGTTCCGCACGATTCAGGGGTTCGTGGGCGGAGCCATGGTGCCCACCTGCTTCGCCATGGGCTATGTGCTTTTCGAGGGGCGGCGGCGCGCGACCATGACCGCGATCCTCGGCATGGTGTCCACGCTGGGGCCGATGCTCGGGCCGAGCCTGGGCGGGTGGATCACCGAGGTGGCCGACTGGCGCTGGCTGTTCTTCATCAATGTCGCGCCCGGCGTCCTGATCGTCACGGTCCTGCCGGTGATCGGCAAGGTGGACAACGGCGACCTTGGCCTGCTGCGCCGGATCGACTGGGCGCACGTGGCGTCGCTGGCGGTGTTCCTGGGCGGGCTGCAATACGTGCTGGAGGAAGGTCCGCGGCACGAGTGGCTCGGCGACATCTCGGTGGCCACGGCCGCCTGGCTCTCGTTCATCGCCGCGATGCTGTTCCTCGAGCGCTGCTTCTGCTCGGCGAACCCGGTGGTCAGCCTCGCGCCGTTCCGGCGACAGCTCTTCGGCCTGGCCTGCATCCTGAACTTCGTGATCGGCGTCGGCCTCTACGCCACCATCTACCTGACACCAGTGTTCCTGGAACTCGTTCGAGGCTACTCCTCGCTGCAGGTCGGGTGGGTGGTCGTGGTGTCCGGCGCCTTCATGGCCATCGGCGCGCCGATCTCGGTGCGGCTGCTGGCCGTGGTGGACGGGCGCATCGTCATCGCCGCGGGCTTCGCGCTCTTCGCGCTCTTTCTCTTCCTCTATGCGAACGTCACGCCTGAATGGGGGTTCGCCGAGCTGTTCCTGCCGCAGGCCGTGCGTGGGCTCGCGATCCTGCTGTGCATCATGCCGGCGATCTCGATGGCGCTGTTCGGCCAGGAGGGGGAGGCGTTGCACGCCGCTTCGGGGCTGTTCAACCTGATGCGGAACCTCGGCGGCGCGGTCGGAATCGCGGTCGTCAATTCACAGCTGATCGATTTCACCCGCCTCTACACCCTGCGCCTATCGGAGGGCTCTGCGCAGGCGACGGGCTATGCCGCCGGGGCGCTGCAGGACCTGGGCGAACGCTTCGGCACGGTCACGCCGGACGGGGGCCTCGCCCACGACATGGCCCTGGCGGGGCTCGCGAGGGTGATCGCCCGCGAGGCCGCAACGCTGGCCTTCGCGGACATCTTCCACCTCCTGGGGCTCGCCTTCCTGGCGGTCCTGCTGATCGCGCCGTTCTGCCGGACGCCGGCCATGAACGACACCGGGGCGCTGCACTGACGCAAAACGGCCGGGCGTCGCCGCCCGGCCGCTCTTCCGTCTGTCTGATGGGCGCCGGTCAGGCTGGGCCGCGCTCCACGGTCACCATCTCCACGAGGCCGGTCGCCTCGCGCGCCATCGTCACCCTGGCGTCCGGCGCCGAGGCTGCGACGAGGTCGCGCAACTGCTCGCGCGACCGCTCGATGAGCCGCCAGTCGGCGATGCACTCGAGCCAAGGCCGGAAGGGGTTGCCCGGCGCGACGTTGGTGAAGAAGAAGCGGCCGCCCGGCTTCAGCAGGCGTTCCAGTACGATCCGGGTGAGCAGCAACGCCGCCCGGTCGTCGAGATAGTCGTAAAGGCCGCCGGCGACCACGCAGTCGTAGCGGCCGGCCCGTTCGAGTTGCGGAACCCTGCGCAATACATTGCCTGGCACGAGCAGAGGCGCGAACGCGGACCCCGCGAAGGTCTCGCGCGCGTGCTCCAGCGCCTCGGCCTCGCCGTCGTTCAGCACGATCGTCTGCTGTGCGCGCGGCAGGTGATCGATAAAGGCGGCGAACTCGGGTGCGGCGCCCGCCGCGATGGAAAGCACGCGCGCGTCCCGTGAACGGGCCAGCCCCCACATCAACACCGAGGCCTGGGCCGCCAGTTTGTTGCGATGCTGCTGCGACATCGCCGTGTCGAGGATGAAGTGCTCGATGTAGTGTTCGGGCCGGCTCGCCGGGTGGGCGTTCGCCATGGTCATCACGGACGTGATGGTTTCGAAGTCGCCGCGGTAGCCCCGCGGCCAGTCGCCGACGCGCCGAACGAAGTCCGAGCAGCGGTAGGCGCGCCGCGCCTCCTCGACCAGCGGCCGCACGTCTTCGGGCCCCAGGCCGGCTTGCATCACCGCGTGCATCGCACGGTTCAGGGCGAAGCCGCGGGCGCGCACGTCGCTGTAGAACGCGGCGGGATCGCGCACGGGGCGCTCGAGGATGAGGTCGGCGAAGGCCCGCTGGGCCGTCTTGAGGTCTTCCAGTTCTCGCCGGATCGACGTGACCGTGAGAAGCGAGGGTGCGTGGATGATCATGGGCCTGGGAAGGTTGGGGCGGCCGCGTCCCCGGACGCCGGCCGCGGTTGCAGGGTCGCCCGTCAGGCTTGCTTCCGCTGGGGATCGCGGCGGGCTGCGAGGGCGTTTTCGGCTCTCGGGCCTCGCATCGCGTGCACGTAGAGTTCGGCCGACCAGGCGATGAAGTGGTCGAACACAGCGTCGACCAGCCGGATGTACCGCCGACGCTCGGCGTCGCTGAGAGCGATCTGCGCGAGACGCTCGTCGTGCGACGCCTGGCCCGCCGCGTGGCCCTGCTCGACGGCGAAGTGGTGGTCGGCCACATAGATGAGCGGCCGCGCGAGGCGACCCTCGGGAACGCGGCGCGAAACGGAGACGAGGCCGCCGAAGAAAACGACGCCCGTGGCTTCGATCGCCTCGATGATGACCATCCGCTCCAGCGGAAGCGCGTTCTCCGCCAGGGCCCAGAGGCGATAGGACAGCAGGCGCGTCTCGCGGTTGGCGTCCGCCCAGAGGAACTGCAGTGCCTCGGTGAAGGACAGCCGGTCGTCCAGTCCGAGCGTCTTCAGGTCGCTGAGGTACCAGGGCCAGTGATGGTCGTCTTCGTAGGTGTGGGCGTTGACGTCGTCCTGCCAGCCGCCGGTGTGGATCTCATCGCGGAAGCAGAACCGATTGAGGTCGGCGAAGCTCATCACGAAGTGCGCGGCGTTGCGCATGAACGTCAGCGCGCCGGCTGGGTCGTCGCCGGGGTCGCGGAGATGGTCGAAGAGGGGGAGCGAAGCGTAGGCCTGCCGACGGGCCTCGATGTGATCAAGCACGGCTTGCACGCGGGACTACCTTTTTCGGGTGGGGGGATCCTAGCGCAGGGATAGCGCCATGTAGGTTGTATTATATAAACTCATACAACCCTACAAGCGCTCTCCACACAGAAGCGTGGACAGCTTTGGACTCCCTTCCGATTAGTCCCTTCCGTTACATACCATCATAGGTAAATGGCCGAGACCGGCCAGACGGCCTCGCCCCCTTGCGTTGCTCAGCCGGACGATCCGTCACACAGAACGCCAGCCAGGCGCCGCGCTTCGTCGGCCGAGGCCGAAGCGCCAGTCAAGCTGGTGTTAGGCAGCCCCACGTCCGACGGCGGCCGGCCGGCAAACCGAGCTCTCGCTGAATCGACGTGGTTGGGCGCGCCAGGGGGCCGCTCTGCGCCTGGAAACGGCTCGGGTTCGCCCCCGGAAGCGGACATTCGTCGGGGGCTGCCGTGGGTGTCGCGACGCGGGGTCAGCCCTCAGCACGCGCGCGGGCGCCGCTGAGGGCTGGTGGCCTAAGCCTTTTAGAAGTTCACCCGCGCGGTGACGCCATAGTAGCGATCTGCTTCCCGCGGGATCAGATAGCGGTAGCTCCCGCCCGGCCCGCCGCTGGTGATCGCCGAGGCGAAGCTGGTGTCGAGCAGGTTCTTCACCTGGAACAGGATCCGATAGCGGTCGTCCCGATCGACGATTCCAGCGGACAGGTCGATGAGCCCGTAACCGTCGATCGTGGTGGCGTTGCGGATGGCCGCTGAAGCGTCGAACTGGGCGATCTGCTTGGACTGGAACGAGCCCTGCGCGCCCAGCACGAGGTCGACCGGACCCACATCGCGGATGCGGTAGTCGACCGCCAGCGAACCCTTCCACTTGGGCGCGTAGCCCAGTTGGGTGCCTGAGGGCACCACGCCGGTCACCACACCATTGGTGGGCACCTTGAACTGGTCCACCTTGGCGTCTGTATACGCTAGCCCGCCCGAGATGTTCAGGTCGCTCATCGGCCGGAACAGGAAGTCGAGTTCGCCGCCCCGGGTCGAAATCGTCCCGGCGTTCGTGAAGCGGGTCACCAGGACGCCGGCTACGGTGTCGGGGTTATTTGCCTGGAAGTTATGGTATTTTGCGTAATAGGCGGCGAGATTGAGAATCAGCCGACCGTCCAACAGGGTATTCTTAAGGCCGACCTCATAGCTGTCGGCGGTCTCGGCATCGATGACATTCGTCCCTGTTGCGCTCAGGTTGTAGAAGACGTTGTAGGCTGGACCCTTGTAGCCCCGTGAATAGGTGGCGTAGGCGGTCGAGCTGTCGGCCAGGTCGTACTGCACGCCAGCCTTGCCGGAGATATTGTCGTTCGAAGTGCTGTCGGCGAATGGGCCGAAGCTGGCGGCGATGCCCGGTCCCGCCAACGGGGTTACGCGCTGGTGATAGACCGACAGCTTGTCGGCAGTGAACCGCAAGCCGCCGATTAGCCGTAGCCGCTCGCTGATGTTGGCCACGCCCTGGCCGAACAGGGCGTAGTTCTTGAACACCGACCCGAAGGTGGCCGTCCCTGTCGGCATGGCTACCACCGTGCCGGGCGCGCCGCAGGGCGTTAGGCCCGTGGGAGCCGGCGTCAGCGTGCATACGATATCGTTGCGGGTGAAGGTGCGGTCGGTCTCGGCGCGCGAGTAGTAGGCCCCCAGCACATAGGAGAAGAACTGGTCCGCGGGCGAGGTCAGACGCAGTTCCTGGGTCAGCGTGTTGCTTGTCTGCGGACCCACATCGTGCAGTTCGTTGAAGCCCACATAGGCGCGCGGCAGCCAGTCGCCGTCGCGGATCTCGGTGTTGTCGTACTCGCGGTACGAGCCGATGTAGGTCACCACCTGCTCGCCCACGCTCCAGTCGGCCTGCAGGGAGACACCGCCGCTCTTCTCGGTCGTGGCGGTGATGAGGTTTTGCGCGGCCCGGCGGGTGCGGTCGCCGCGCGGCGTCGGCAGGACCGTGGCGGTCAGGTTGGACGGCACGGTGCCGATCAGTTCGGCGCAGCAGTCGTCGTCGCTCTCGCGGTAGTCGGCGATGATCGTCAGTTCCAGCGCCTCGCTGGGTTTGGCGACGACCACGCCGCGTACGCCCCAGTGCTCGTAGCCGTTGACCCGCTTGTCGAGGGTGACGTTTCGGATATTGCCGCCATACGTGCCGTAGAAGGCAGTGAAGCGCCCCTTCACCGTCTCGCTGAACGGCACGTCGACGCCGGCCCGGATGCGATACTCACCGCCGTTGCTGAAAGCTCCGCCCTCCAGATAGCCGCCCAGGGTGTCGCCGGGCCGCTTGGTCACGATATTGATCACGCCGGCCGAAGTGTTCTTGCCGAACAGGGTGCCCTGCGGACCGCGCAGCACCTCGATGCGCTCGACGTCGATCAGGTCGCTGAAGGCCTCGCCGGCGCGGCTGAACACCACCCCGTCCACAACCGTGGAGATCGAAGGCTCCCCCGCGATGGAGAAGGTGGAGGTGCCAACGCCCCGCAGGAACAGGGTCTGGTTGATGGTGGTGCCGGACTTCCGGAAGTTCAGCGTCGGCACCAGGTACTGAGCGCTCTCAAGGTTCACGGATCCCCGCGTCGCCAACGCATCGCCCGAGATCACCGAAACGGCGGCCGGCACGTCCTGCAGCCGTTCTTCCCGCTTCTGCGCCGTGACGACGATCTCGCCCAGGTTTACGGCGTCGTCACCGCCCGTTTGGGCCAAGGCCGGCGGGGCCGCGAGCATCATGGCCGCCGCGGCGGCCCCGCAAATCAAAGTGGTCTTGGTCATGTTTCCCCCTGGGTCGTTGTTCTTTTGCTTCGCTTGAACAAATGTCTGGCGTTGTCATGTCTGGGCCAACCGCGATCGGGTCGCGTGTTGCCCCCGTCGTTCAGAAGCCGAGTTCGCTCATCTCCACGACCCGCTTCTCACGGGCGCTAATCTCCGCGGCCGCGCCGATGGCCACCGCCATCAGCCCGTCGTTCGCGGTCACTTCCACCGGGCCTTCTCCTCGCACCGCGGCGTTGAACCGCTGGTGTTCGTAGAAGGTCGAGCCGTGGTGGGTGCCGACCTTCAGCGCCGTGGCGTCCACGCCGACGACGCGCGTCTCGATGCGCTTCGGATTGCGGAAACCAACCCTCGGGGAATAGGTCACCGTCCCACTGGGGATCAGGACGTCCAGGCGTCCGGAATCGCCGACCGCGGTGATCTCTTCCTGGTTCTCCGCCCCATCGGCGAACATGCAGAGATCGAGCATGGCGCGCACGCCATTGGCGAAGTCGACCGTCGTGAAGCCGTTGTCGATGATGTCGGGGCGGCGGCCATCATAGCTCTCGTCCAGATGGTTCACGTCCATGGCGCCCGAGCAGTACACCCGCACCGCCTCGGAGCGGGTGATCAGGCGCATCAAGTCAAAGAAATGACAGCACTTTTCGACCATGGTGCCGCCGGTGTTGGCGGCGAAGCGGTTCCAGTCGCCGACCTTCTCCAGGAAAGGAAATCGATGCTCGCGGATGGAAAGCATGCGCAGCGCGCCCACCCGCCCATCGTGCACCTCGGAGATGAACTCCGCGGCGGGCGGCATGTAGCGATACTCCATCGCCGTCCAGAATGGCGCGGGCGTCTTGGCGGCACGGTCCACGATCCAGCGGGCGTCCTCGATCGTCGTGGCCAGAGGCTTCTCGCAGAGGATGGGAAGCCCGGCGTCGAACAGGGGCTCGAGGACCCGCCGATGGGTGTTGTTGGGACTGGCCACGATCACCGCGTCCACGAGGCCGCTCTTCGCCAGCGCGGCGCTGTCGCTGAACGCAACCGCGCGGTCGGCCTGCGCTCCGAGGGCCGTCCGCGCCCAGCCGAGCGACGTCGCCACGGGGTCGGCGAGCGCGGTGACCACCGCGCCCGGCGTGACCGCGAGGTTGTTCAGGTGCTCGACGCCCATCATACCCGTGCCGACCAGGCCGTAGCGGACAACCTCGGGCAAAAGCCCCTCCCAAAATCGATATGACAGCGCTGACTTATTGTGAGCATTCTCCCAGACTGCTTGGTGGAGCAAGCCCAAAAGTTGCGCAGACAACCGCGGGCCGAGCGTTTAGGGGGAGGCAAGCTTGACGCGCGATGCGGACACTTTGGCGACCGGCCCCCAGGGTGAGCTGCCGTCATTGCGGATGCGGTGGATCCTCTTCGGGCTGCTGGCGCTTTCGGGCATCCTGGCGCTCGTGGACCGGCAAATCATCTCGGTGCTGAAGCCGGAGATGGCCGCGGAGCTCGGCTGGACAGACGACGACTACGGCACCCTCGGCGCCTGGTTCCAGGGCGCGACCGCGGTGGCGCTTCTGGGCGCTGGCCCACTGGTCGACAAGCTGGGCGTGAAGTGGGCCAACCCCCTCGCCGTCTTCAGCTGGAGTGTCGCGGCGATGCTCCATGGCTGGGCGCATTCGCTCATACAGTTCACGGTTTGCCGCATCGGCCTCGGCGCCACCGAGGCCGCCGTCACGCCGACGGCGATCAAGACCATCGCCACGATTTTCCCGCCGCACATGCGCTCCACAGGGGTGGGCCTGCAGAACGCCATCGCCAGCTTCGGGGCCATAAGCGCGCCATTCCTCATTCCGCTGATCGCAATCCCGTTCGGCTGGCGCGGGGCCTTCATGCTGGCGGGCGTGGCGGGCGTCGTGTGGTCGCTGGCATGGCTCGCCGCCAGTCGAAAGATCCGGTTCGGCGACACCGACGAGCGCCCGCTGCGGGTCGGCGGCGCGCCCGCTACGTCCGTTCTGCGCGAGCGGGCCGGCTGGGCCGTCGCCGGTGCGAAGTTCCTCAGCGACTCCACCTGGTGGCTGCTGCTGTTCTGGATGCCCGATTTCCTCCACCGGCAATTCGGCCTGACAGGCCTGGGTCTCGCGCCCTATCTCGCCCTTGCCTACACGGGCGCGGCCGTCGGCTCGGTGGTCAGCGGAACCCTCGCGACCCGCTTCCTGGCGCGCGGCGCGCCCGTAAACCGGGTGCGCAAGACCGCGATGCTGATCAGCGGCCTGATGGTGCTTCCCCTGCCTATCGCACTCCTGGCGCAGAGCCCCCTCGCCGCCGCTGCCATCCTGGCGCTCGTGCTGGCCGCCCATCAGGGCTTCTCGACCAACCTCTTCGCACTGATCACCGACGTCACCGAGAAGTCGAAGATCGGCCGGATGACCAGCTTCGGGGTGTTCAGCGGCAACATAGGCGGCATGCTGATCCTGAAGGTCGCCGGCATGGTGCTGGCCGCGGGCCTGGGCTACCTGCCGCTCTTCCTATTTGCGGCAGTTTCTTATCTTCTGGCGCTCGGCTGGATCCACCTGATGCTGCCGAACATCCGGCTGCTGGAGGGCGAACGCGGCGAGTTGCCCGCGGGCGCCGCCCACTAGGCCAGGGCTGGGCGCTTCAGGAAATCGACGACCTGCTCGCCCACCAGGGCGAGTTGCACGCTGACGGCGGGGTCGGAACAGACGCCATCGTCCGAGAACCGTGACACCGCGCTGTTCACCGCCGCGGCTAGCGGGGTCGGCCAGCCCCGCGAGGCGTGCACGATCGACCGGAGCGCGGCGATGGTCCCGCCGGTGGCCTGCGCCCCGTAGGCCGTAGCGATGAGGCCTACGGGCAAGCCGCTGAAATAGGCGCGCGGGTCGGCGGCGGTCTCCTCCAGCAGGTCGAGCGCGTTCTTCACCAGGCCGGAGATGCTGCCGTGGTAGCCCGGCGAGGCGATCAGGATCCCGTCCGCCCGGCGAACCGCCTCGACCAACTCTGACTCTTCCGATGTGCGTTCAGGCGCCCGCGGCACGTAGAGCGGCAGCCGCGAGAGGAAGGCGCCTCCAAACATCCGCACCTCCGCGCCGCGCCGCTCGGCGGCGCCGAGGGCGATGTCGAGAGCGCGCTCGGTGGACGAGGGCGAGACCGTCGTGCCGCCGATCCCGACGACGAAGGGAAGCCCCTTGATCACGCGACGACCAGAGGCCCGTGCTCGATCTTGGGGAGGACGTGACGGGCGAAGAGGTCGGCCTCGGCGGCGTGCGGATACCCCGACAGGATGAAGGCCTCGATACCCATGTCGCGGTAGTCATTGAGCTTGGCGAGCACCTGGTCCGGATCGCCGACGATCGCCGCTCCGCAGCCCGAACGAGCCCGGCCGACGCCCGTCCAAAGGTTCGCTTCCGCATAGCCGTCGTCGGCGGCGCTCTCACGCAGCGCCGCCTGGGCCTGTACGCCGGCCGAGGTGGAATCCAGCGACTTGGCCCGGATCGCCTCGCCGGTGGCCGCGTCGAGCTTGGACAGCAGCCGGTCGGCCGCAGATCGCGCCTCGGCCTCAGTGTCGCGAACGATCACGTGGGCCCGATAGCCGAACTTCAGGGTTCGACCGTGCTTGGCGGCGCGGCTGGTCATGTCGGCGATGGTGGCGGCCACCGTCTCCTTCTTGTCCGGCCACATCAGGAAGACGTCGCAGCCCTTGGCCGCCGCCTCGCGGGCGTCCTCCGACAAGCCGCCGAAGTAGAGGAGCGGCGCCTTGCCGGAAACCGTGCCGACGCGCGGCGGATCCAGCTTCAATTTCCAGAACTCACCGTGGTGATCGAGCGGCTGGCCGTTCAGCATCGTCTTCAGGATGCTCATGGCTTCGACCGTGCGGGCGTAGCGCGGGGCCGACGCCAGCTTCTCGCCAGGCATGTCCGACGAGATGATGTTGACCGTCAGCCGGCCGCCCAGCATGCGGTCGATGGTGGCGATCTGGCGCGCCAGCTGCGGGGGCCACATCTCGCCGATGCGGACGGCCATCAGCAGGCGCATCCGCCGCAGCATCGGCGCGATGCCAGCGGCAAACGCCGTGGTGTCCATCCCCAGCTCATAGCCGGACGGCAACAGGATGTTGTCGAACCCGCCCGCCTCGGCCTGAAGGACGATGTCCCGGCAGTGCTCCCAGCTGGATTTCAGCATCGGATCCGGGACGCCCAGGAACTCGTAGTCGTCGTCGCAGAGCGCGGAAAACCAGGAGACTTCGCAGGGGGGACGGGTCATGGCAGCGGCTCTCCCATGGAGGCGACGAGCACCGCGTACCATTCGGCGCGGGTCCATCGGGGTTTGAAGGCGGCGGGGATATCGGCGATCCGGGCGGGGGTCTGGGAGCCCACGATCGGGATCGGTCGGCTCGGATGAGCCATGATCCAGCTGTACGCGGCGGCGGCCCGGCTGACGCCGGCCTCCTCCGCCTTCCCGTCCAAGGCCTCGGCGACGCGGCGTGCGCGGTCGTCGGTCGGCGCCGCCAGGCGGCCGCCCCCGAGGGGCGACCAGGCCAGCACGGTCATGCGCCGGGCGATCGCCTGGTCCAGGACGCCATCCGTCAGGGGTGAGATCGCCAGAGGCGAGAACTCGGGCTGGCAGGACACCACCGGAAGCGCCAGGTGGGCCGCCAGGGCTTCGACCTGCCAGGGGGTGAAGTTCGAAACTCCGACCGCGCCGATCTTGCCGGCCTTATGCGCGGCGCTCAGCGCCTCGCCGATCTCGGCGGGATGGGTCAGCAGGTCCGGCCGGTGGATCTGCCACAGCGCCACGTGGTCGATCCCCATGCGCCGCAGGGAGGCGTCGATGGCCGAGGTCAGGTAGCCCGCGCTCGAATCGTAAGGCACTCCCATCGAAATGCCGCCCTTGGTGGCGATGACCATGCGGGCGGCCAGCGTCGGGTTGGCGGCGAACACGCGGCCCAGCAGAGTCTCGGCCGCACCGAACGGTTCGCCATTGTCTGGACCGTAGATGTCGGCGGTGTCGAAGAGGGTCACGCCTGCGTCCAGCGCAGCTTGGACACGAGCCTCGGCGGCCGCCACGTCGTCTCCCGCGAAGCGCCACATGCCCCAGGCGATGGACGAAACCTCAGGTCCGCCGTCGTACAGCGGACGACTGGGCGATGGCGCCGCAAGAACAGTCATGGATTTAGGTCACCGCCCTGAAGACTTCTGCGGCGTGCGGGGCGAGCCGAGGAGCGCGAAACCCCTCGAATCTCGGTCCTGTTGCCCCGGCGCCGCCATATGATAGCGTTGTCATATTGATAGGAGAGCGGACGCGCGCTTGGCAAGCGCCCTGCGTCCTGAGGGGCATTTTCGTGAGCGACAGCGACGTCTCCCCGAGTACCGGCGTGCGGGGTCATCTCCCCGGCCTGGCCGTGACGGTGCTCGCCACGCTCGCGGCGGGCTATGTGTCGGACCACTATGGGGCGCCGCTCACGCTGATGTGCCTGCTGTTCGGCTTAGCCCTGAACTTCCTGGGGACCGACCGCCGGCTCGGCCCAGGGCTCGCATTCGCGTCGCGAACCCTGCTGCGGTGGGGTATCGTGTTCGTCGCGGCGCGGGTGACCCTCACGCAGATCGCTGAGCTCGGTCCTGTCGCCCTTCTGTCCGTCGTGGTCATAGTCACCCTGACATTGGCTTCCGCCGTTTTGGCAGCGCGCCTCCTCGGCTTCACCGCCGCCTTCGGCGCCCTCTGCGGCGGCGCCGTGGCGATCTGCGGCGCCTCGGCGGCCATGGCCTTCGCCAGCCTGCTGGGCGAGCGGCGCGCCAGCCAGGCCCAGCTCACCCTGGTGCTGGTGGGCATCTCGGCCATGAGCGCCGTGGCGATGACCCTCTACCCGATCCTCGCGCACCACCTGCGCTTCGACGATCTGCAGGCGGGCTTCCTGATGGGCGCCGCCATCCACGACGTGGCCCAGTCCCTGGGGGCAGGCTACGCCTTCTCCCCGGTCGCCGGCGAGACCGCCACCATCGTCAAATTGGCCCGCGTCGCGCTGCTGGCCCCTGCCATGATGGCGGTGGCCGTGTTCATACCGCGCGAGCCGGGCGCGAAGATTTCGAGCTTCGTGCTGCCGTGGTTCGTCGTCGGCTTCTTCAGCCTGGCGGGCGTCAACTCGCTGAGGCTCATCCCGCAGGTGGTCGCCGACGCTTCGGCGAACGCCAGCACGGCTCTGCTCGCCTGCGCGGTCACCGCCACCGGCGTTCGGTCGAATATGCAGTCGCTGACCAAGGAGGGGTTGCGGCCCATGTTGGTGATCATCACCGCGACGGTGGTCGCGCTGGCGCTCGCCGTCGCCGCCGCCGCGTTCCTGATCGCCTAAGGCGTCCGCGGCGGCGCGGTCGACCCGCGAAGGACCAGTTCGTGCGGCAGCCGGCGGTGCACCACCTCTCCCTCGGCCTCGAAGAGCAGGCTGGCGGCGGCGTAGGCGAGCTCCCGGGTCGGCTGGCGGACCGTGGTGAGGGGCGGCCATAGCTGGCTGGCCAGGGCGGTATCGTCGAAACCCGCCACCGACAGGTCCCCGGGGACAGCCAGACCGCGCCGATGGGCGACGGTCAGCACGCCGGCCGCCATGTCGTCGTTGCTGGCGAAGATCGCGGTCGGCGCCTGCGGCAGGTCCAGCATGGCGTCGGCCGCCGCCTCGCCCGAGGCGAAGTCGAAGGCGCCTTGCCGCACGTACTTCGGTTCGAAGGGAAGGCCCGCGCGGTCCAAGGCTCGGCGATATCCGTAGAGGCGAAGATCGCTCGCCGTGTGATTGGTGTGGCCGATCACGAACCCGATCCGCCGGTGGCCGAGCGCGATCAGGTGACTGGTCATGTCGTCTGCCGCCTGCACGTCGTCCATCGAGACCGAGGAGCTTCGCTCATGCTCGGTCCCAGGCGAAATCCGCACGTAGGGGACCCTGCGTCGCTCCAACTCCTCCAGCGCCGGCATGGCGTCGGTCACCGGGGAGGACAGGATCACGCCGTCGACCTGGGTCTGGTCGATCAAGCCGCCGATCTCCCGGGCGAGCTCCGCCAGGGCGACGTCAGTCGGCTGGGCCAGGAGCCGGACGCCTTCCTCGCGGCAGCGCGCCCACACGCCGGTCTGGATCTGATGGATGTAGTGAGGGCTGTGGTTGTCGTAGATCAGCGCGATCTGGTAGCTGCGCTTGCCTGCGAGGATGCGGGCGGCGACGCTCGGCTGGAAGTTGAGCTCCGCCATCGCCCGCTCGATACGGATGCGGGTCTTTTCCGAGACGTACTTCTCGTTGTTGAGGACGCGAGACACCGTCTTCATGGACACGCCCGCCATGTCCGAAACGTCTTTGATCGTCGCTCTCATCAAAACCCGTCCGTCTGACCGACCTGGAAGCCGCCGGAGCACCTAGCAATGGTTCGATGGGCCAGCCTTCGCAAGTGCGAGGAGTCTCCGCTCTGCTCCAGCCGGAGAAGGACGTCACTCACGGAGCCTGGGGCGCCATCTTCCGGGGGTCTCAGGGAGCGCCATTGTTGAAGCGACGTGCGGTGGATTCTCCACCCCCAGCACAGTCGAAAAGCCTCCGCCCGGACTCTCGCTGAGGCCGCCACCTGGTCCGCGAAACAGCCCACCGCCCGATGGCCTCGCTCAAGCCGCCGCCCGTCCCGCTTGAAGCCCCGCCGCCGGGACCTTCGAACAGCCCCCCGCCCACACCCCGGAAGCGGCCGCCGCCTGGACCCGTCGCGAGATTACGCGGCCACATGGACGGGCTCCGATGTCACGACCTCCCGCTCCCCGCCGCAGTCATCCAAGATTATCGGGGAAGCCGGGACGCACCCATGAGTGTCGCGTCGACAGACTGAGCGCATTGCCGGCCTTCCCGGATGGCCCACACCACCAGCGATTGCCCCCTCCGCGCATCACCGCAGGCAAAGATCCTTGCGTTCGACGTCCGGTAGTCCCGAGCGCTGGCCAGGAGGTTGCCGCGTGGGTCCAGTTCGATGCCGCTCTGTTCGACCACGCCGCCGCGCTTGGGCCCGACGAACCCCATCGCCAAGAACACCAGGTCGGCCTTCAGCTCGAACTCCGAACCGGCGATCTCCTGCATCTGCATCCGACCATCGGCGCCCGCGACCCATTCGAGCCGCACGCACTCGATGGCGACCAGCCGGCCGTCCTGGCCGATGAAGCGCTTGGTCGCCACGGCGAACTCGCGCTCGGCCCCTTCCTGATGCGACGACGAGGTTCGCAGCTTGAGCGGCCAATCGGGCCAGGTGAGCGCCTTGTCCTCGCGCTCGGGCGGCATGGGCATGATCTCGAGCTGGGTCACCGAGGCCGCGCCATGGCGGTTGGAGGTGCCGATGCAGTCCGAGCCGGTGTCCCCGCCGCCGATGACGACCACGTGCTTGCCCGCCGCGTGGATCGACCCGTCGGGCGCTGCGATCGACTCCGGATCGCCGGCGTTGCGCTTGTTCTGCTGGGTCAGGAACTCCATGGCGAAGTGCACGCCCGCGAGCTCCCGGCCCGGCACCTGCAGGTCACGCGGATCTTCGGCGCCGCAGGCCATGACCAGCACGTCGTAGTCGTCCAGCAGGCGCTGGACCGAGACCATGCCGCCGACCTCGAAGTTTGTGCGGAAGATCACGCCCTCGCCCTCCATCTGCCGGACCCGCCGGTCGATGAGGTGCTTCTCCATCTTGAAGTCCGGGATGCCGTAGCGCAGCAGGCCGCCGACCCGGTCCGCCTTCTCGAACACCGTCGTGGCGTGCCCCGCCCGAGCGAGCTGCTGGGCGCAGGCCAGGCCCGCCGGTCCAGATCCGACGACGCCAACCCGCTTGCCTGTGCCCCGGGGCGACGGTTCGGGCGTGATCCAGTTCTCGTCCCACCCGCGATCGATGATCTGGCATTCGATCGACTTGATGGTCACCGGAGTGTCCGGGATGTTCAGCGTGCAGGCTGCCTCGCAAGGCGCCGGGCATATGCGGCCAGTGAACTCCGGGAAGTTGTTGGTGGACTGTAGGTTGTCCAGCGCCGCCCGCCAGTGGTCGCGATGGACCAGCTCGTTGAAGTCGGGGATCTGGTTGTTCACCGGGCACCCCTGGTGACAGAACGGGATCCCGCAGCTCATGCAGCGCGACGCCTGCTGGCGCACCTCGTCCTGCGGCAGCGGCGTGACGAACTCGTTCCAGTGCTTCAGGCGTTCGGCCACCGGCGCATAGCCGCGGTCCTTGCGTTCGAAATCGAGAAATCCGGTCGGCTTGCCCATCGTCGTTCCTCCGTCGTCCGGATTACTCGGCCGCGACCGCGGCGGCCGCGGCGCGTTCGTTGGCCATGTCGGTCAGCGCCCGACGGAAGTCCTTGGGCATCACCTTCACGAAGGACGGCAGCGTGCGCTCCCAGTTCTCAAGGATCTCGGCGGCGCGGCGGCTGCCAGTGTGCAGGTGGTGTCGTTCGATCAGGATGCGCAGGCGTTCGGCGTCGTGACCCAGCAGGTCGCCCATCCCGGCGTTCTCGACCGAGATCGACCGCTGGCTGGGCCGCATCGCCTCGTCGCCGCCGCCATCCGCCGCGATGCCCTCCAGGTCGACCATCGCCTTGTTGCACAGCGGCTCGAAGCGTCTGCGCGGGTCATAGACATAGGCGACGCCGCCGCTCATACCCGCCGCGAAGTTGCGGCCGGTGTCGCCGAGCACCACCACCACGCCGCCGGTCATGTACTCGCAGCCGTGGTCGCCGACGCCCTCGACGACCGTCACGGCGCCGGAGTTGCGCACGGCGAAGCGCTCGCCGGCCACGCCTTCGAAGTACGCCTCGCCTGCGACGGCGCCGTATAGAACGGTGTTGCCGACCACGATGTTGCGCGTGGGGTCGCGCCGCGATTCCGCCGGCTGGCGCACCACCACGCGGCCGCCCGACAGCCCCTTGCCGACGTAGTCGTTGGCGTCGCCGATCAGGGTCAGGCTCACGCCGCGCGCGAGGAAGGCGCCGAAGCTCTGGCCGGCGGTGCCGCGCAACGTGAGGGCAATGGTGTCCTCGGGCAGGCCTGCATGGCCGTAACGCTTCGCCACTTCGCCGGAGAGCATGGCCCCCACGGTGCGGTTGACGTTGCGGATCGCATACTCGGCGCGGACCGGTTCGCCCCGATCCAGCGCGGGGCCGCTGTCAGCGATCAGGGTGTTGTCCAGCGCCTTCTCCAGGCCGTGGTCCTGGCGCTCCACATTGTGCAGCGCCTTGCCTTCGGCCGGCGCGGCGTAGAGCAGCTTGGACAGGTCGACGCCCTGGGCCTTCCAGTGTTCGACTGCGTCACGCATGTCGAGGCGGTCGACCCGGCCGACCATCTCGTCGAGGGTGCGGAAGCCCATCTGCGCCATGATCGCGCGCAGCTCTTCGGCGACGAAGAAGAAGTAGTTGATCACGTGCTCGGGCTGGCCGGTGAAACGCGCGCGCAACACCGGGTCCTGGGTCGCGACCCCCACCGGGCAGGTGTTCAGGTGGCACTTGCGCATCATGATGCAGCCGGCCGCGATCAGCGGCGCCGTGGCGAAGCCGAACTCCTCGGCCCCAAGCAACGCGCCGATCGCCACGTCACGTCCCGTCCGCAGGCCGCCGTCCACCTGGACGGCGATGCGGCTGCGCAGGCCGTTCAGCAGCAGGGTCTGCTGGGTTTCGGCGAGGCCGATCTCCCAGGGCGAGCCGGCATGGGTCAGCGAGGTCAGCGGGCTGGCGCCCGTGCCGCCCTCGAAGCCCGAAATGGTGAGGTGGTCGGCGCGCGCCTTGGCGACCCCCGCGGCGACCGTGCCGACCCCCACCTCCGACACCAGCTTCACCGAGATGCGGGCGGCGGGGTTGACGTTCTTCAGGTCGTGGATGAGCTGCGCCAGGTCCTCGATCGAATAGATGTCGTGGTGCGGTGGCGGACTGATCAGGCCCACGCCCGGCGTGGAGTGCCGGACCCTGGCGATGTTCTTGTCCACCTTGTGGCCCGGCAGCTGGCCTCCCTCCCCGGGCTTGGCCCCCTGAGCCATCTTGATCTGGATGTCATCGGCGTTGACGAGGTACTCCGTGGTCACGCCGAACCGGCCCGAAGCGACCTGCTTGATCGCCGAGCGCATGGAGTCGCCGTTCGGCAGCGGCCTGAAGCGATCCGGCTCCTCGCCACCTTCGCCGGTGTTGGAGCGGCCGCCGATGCGGTTCATGGCGATGGCCAGCGTCGTGTGCGCCTCGCGGCTGATCGAGCCGAAGGACATGGCGCCGGTCGAGAACCGCTTCACGATCTCGGCGGCGGGCTCCACCTCGTCCAGCGACACCGGCGCCTCGGCCGGCTTCATGCGCATCAGTCCACGCAGGGTCAGCAAGCGCTCACTCTGTTCGTTAATGGCGTTCGCGAACTTCGCGTACTCCGCCGGCAGGTTGCCGCGGACCGCATGCTGCAGGCCCGAAATCGATTCAGGCGTCCAGGCGTGCGCCTCGCCGCGCAGACGCCAGGCGTACTGGCCGCCCACGTCCAGCATGTTCTTGTAGATTGGGCTCTCTCCGAAGGCGTCGCGGTGTCGGCGCACCGTCTCCTCGGCGATCTCGGCCAGGCCCACGCCCTCGATGGTGGTCGCGGTGCCGGTGAAGTAGCGCTCGATCAGCGCCGACGACAGGCCGACGGCGTCGAAGATCTGGGCGCCGCAATACGACTGGTAGGTCGAGATGCCCATCTTGGACATCACCTTCATGACGCCCTTGCCCACGGCCTTGATGTAGTTCTTTCGCACGTCATAGGCCGACAGCGCGAAGCCCTCGCGCACGCGGATCTGCTCCAGCGTCTGGAAGGCCAGATAGGGGTTCACCGCCTCGGCGCCGTAGCCCGCCAGGACACAGAAGTGGTGGACCTCCCGCGCCTCGCCGGTCTCGATGACCAGCCCGGTCTGCATGCGCAGGCCCTGGCGGATGAGGTGGTGGTGCACGGCCGCGGTGGCCAGCGCCGCCGGGATGGGGATGCGATCCTCGGACACCGCCCTGTCCGACAGGATCAGGATGTTCACGTCGGCCAGCACGTTGTCGGTGGCCTCGCGGCACACCCGGTCCACGGCTCTCTCCAGGCCGTCCGCGCCCTCCTCGGCCGGCCAGGTGATGTCGATTGTCGCCGTACGGAAGGCTCCGTCCAGCAGCTCATGGATCGCGCGGATCTTCGCCAGATCCTCGTCCGTGAGGATCGGCTGGGCGACCTCCAGGCGCTTGTGCGCGCCGGCTTGGCGGCCAAGCAGGTTCGGCCGCGGCCCGATCATCGAGACCAGACTCATGACCAACTCCTCGCGGATCGGATCGATCGGCGGGTTCGTCACCTGGGCGAAGTTCTGCTTGAAGTACTCGTACAGCAGCTTGGAGCGCGACGAGAGCACCGCGATCGGTGTGTCGTGGCCCATTGAGCCGATCGGATCGTCCCCGTCACGCCCCATCGGCTCGAGGAAGAACTGCACGTCCTCCTGCGTGTAGCCAAACGCCTGCTGGCGGTCGAGCAAGCTCGCAGGGTCATTGGTCGGCGGGTCGACCGAGACCTCGTCCAGCGACAGCTCCTCCAGCTTGAATTGGGTGTCGGCCAACCATTGCTGATAGGGCGCGGCCGCGGCGAGCTTCGTCTTGATCTCCTCGTCCTCGATGATGCGGCCCTCTTCCATGTCGATGAGCAGCATCTTGCCGGGTTGGAGGCGCCACTTGCGGACGATCCGCTCCTCCGGCACGTCCAGCACCCCGACTTCCGAGGCCATGATCACGTGGTCCTGGTCGGTGATGACGAAGCGGGCGGGGCGCAGGCCGTTGCGGTCGAGGGTTGCGCCGATCTGGCGGCCGTCGGTGAAGGCCACGGCGGCCGGGCCGTCCCACGGCTCCATCAGCGCGGCGTGATACTCGTAGAAGGCCTTCCTTTCGGCATCCATCAGCGGGTTGCCGGCCCAGGCCTCGGGGATGAGCATCATCATGGCCTGGACCAGCGGGATGCCGCCGGCGACCAGCAGCTCGAGCGCGTTGTCCAGGCAGGCGGTGTCCGACTGCCCATGCGGGATCAGCGGCCACATCTTGTTGAGGTCGGCGCCCAGCAGTTCGCTCTCCAGCGTGCGGCGGCGGGCGTTCATCCAGTTCACGTTGCCGCGAACGGTGTTGATCTCGCCGTTGTGGGCGACGAACCGGTAGGGGTGGGCCAGCTTCCAGGATGGGAACGTGTTGGTCGAGAACCGCTGGTGGACCATCGACAGGGCGCTCTCGCAGCGCTCGTCCTGCAGGTCCTTGTAGAAACTGCCGACTTGGTTCGCGAGCAGCAGGCCCTTGTAGACGACCGTGCGCGTGGAGAACGACGGCAGGTATACCTCGGTCAGCGCGGGGATGCCGCGCTTGGCGGCAAGTTCCGCCAGCGGGTTCTGGAACTGCTTGCGGACCGCCAGCAACTTCCGCTCATGGGCGTCCTGATCCTTCACGGTCGGACCACGGCCGATGAAGGCTTGCCGGATCATCGGCATGGACGCCAGCACGGCCTCGCCCAAACCTTGGGTGTCCACCGGCAGGTCGCGCCAGCCCAGCAGAGGCTGCTTCTCGACCTTCAGGAAGTGCTCGAACTGCTCCATGGCCGCGACGCGCGCCAGTTCGTCCTGGGGCAGGAAGCACATGGCCACGGCGTATTCGCCGGCTGGCGGCAACTCGACGCCTGCCGAGTCCGCCCAATCGCGGTAGAGCCGATCGGGGATCTGGATCAGGCAACCCGCGCCATCGCCCACGAGCGGGTCGGCGCCGACCGCGCCACGGTGGTCGATGTTCACCAGGATCTGCAGCCCTGCCTGCACGACCTCGTGCGACTTGCGGCCTTTGATGTTGGCGACAAAGCCGACGCCGCAGGCGTCATGCTCGTTTCGAGGGTCGTACAGGCCCTGCTCTCTCATCGTGCGCATCATCATTCGGCCATCCCCTCGGCGAGAGCTTGGCCGCAGGGCCACGATCAACGCCGGCGGCTTTTAAGCGGTAGAATTAACCCGTGTCGATGGCGGATATCGCGCCTGTGAGGTCGAAATTTTCTGTGGCCCCCGCATTCCGCGTTCCACGCTTGCCGAGTTGCTCGGCGCTCAGCGGCTGCCGAACGGTTGCTGGTCCGCGCTCCGCCTTCCATGGGCAGCCCCGGCATCCGGAGGCTCGCGCATTGTCGGAATCGAAAAAGCCTCCCGAGGGAGGCTGTGGGAGTGGTTGTTTTGGAAGCTTTGGGTGCGGGGACAGGATTTGAACCTGTGAC